>NZ_JBJPHW010000001.1:0-530724 GCF_053471285.1 Phreatobacter aquiterrae
GGCCCTCCCCCTCGCGAGCGTCCTCGCGCTGAATGTCGCCTTCGCCTTCTGGCTGATCCCGATGCTGGATGCCTCCTATCTCGCCATGCCCAAATACGGCTCCACCGACATCGCGGCGGTCCGCGGGCTCTGGTCGATCATCGCGGCGCTCGTCCTGTCGTGTCTGGTGCTCGTCGTCCTCCATCGGCAGAGTCTGGGAGAGACACTCGGCGAGACACTCGATGCCGGTGCGGTCGATTCCCTGAAGCCGATCTTCAACACGGCGAGCCTCGTCGGGTTCGGCGCGGTCATCGCGTCCCTGGAGGCGTTTTCATGGGTCCGCGATGGGGTGCTGGCCATGGGCGGCGGCAACCCCCTGATCTCGCTGGCGCTCGGCACCAGCCTGCTGGCCGGCCTGACCGGCTCGGCATCGGGTGGCATGAGCATCGCACTGGCGAGCCTCGGTGACACGTACCGGGAGATGGGACTGGCGGCAGGCGTATCGCCGGACCTCATGCACCGGGTCACCAGTCTTGCCACCGGCAGTCTCGACGCGCTTCCGCACAATGGTGCGGTTGTCACCCTGCTGACCATCTGTGGCCTGACGCATCGTGAGGCCTACGGGGACATCGCCGTGGTTGCGGTGCTCATCCCTGCCATCGCGCTGGTCGCCGTGATCGCCCTCGGGACGCTCTTCGGTAGCTTCTGAGAGGCCGCTCCGCGGAGTTACGGCTCACCCGCCTGCACGAAGGGCGTCGCCGGGACCGGGCGCCATCGTCCGATGCGACGGTCCGCCTTCAGCGCCGACTGGGCGATGCGGCGCACCCGGCGCGCCCGTTGAAGCGCCGCCTCCGTGGCCTCAAGGCTGTCCCGCCCCGCGGCCGCCGCGGTCAGCAGGTGGCTCTTCAACTCCTCATAGGCCTCTTCGACCTCCTGTCCGAGGGTGCCGAGACGCGAAGCCTTGTCGGGGTCGTCCGCGGCGGGCATCGTCAGGGCAGCCGCCGCGGCCTGATGCAGGCGGTGCCATTCCGGAGGCCGGACCGGAACGTCGTCCTCGGCCACGCGACTGGCCTCCACCGCCATCTCCTCCAGATGCTGGATCGCGCGGATCACGTCGATCAGGGTGGCGATGGCGTCACCGCCCAGTGGCGTGCGCTGCAGCCGGGTGATGAAGCTCCGGATGGCGCGGCCAAGGCGCAGCACGCCATGTTCCCGCGCCCTGTCGGGGCGGTGGCCGGCCCCGGCGAGGATGGACTGGCGGGCAAGATCGAAGCTCATGGCCGTCATGCGTTCGAGTTCCAGGACCAGGGCGCGCACCGCCAGCACTGGCGTCTCGACGAGGGTCATGTCGAGGTGACGGGGGCGGCCGATCTCTTCCTCGATACTCACGAACATCCGCTCGAGGCGGGGCATCAGCGAGGGCGCCAGCGGCCACATGAGGACCACGCCGAGAACGTTGAACAGGGTGTGGAAGATGGCGAGCGTCATCACGTCGCCGGCCGCCGGATCGAGCATGCGCGCGAGGATGGTCGCCAGCGGCACGAGAAGGAACAGCAGCAGGAGGGCGACGACCCCGGTGACAAGGTTGAAGGCGATGTGGGCCGCCGCCACCCTCTTCGCCGCCGGCGTCGCCCCCGACGCGACAATCAGGGCGGTCGATGTGGTGCCGACATTGGCGCCGACGATGAAGACGGCGGCCAGATGCAGCGGCAGTCCGCCGCCGGCGCTCGCCGTCAGGGCCACGGCCAGGGCGGCGCTCGACGATTGGGTCAGGATGGTCAGCAGCATGCCCATCCCCAGAAAGGCGACCGTTCCAAGGAACCCGGCCTCTCCAAGCTGAAGTCCGGCGATGGCCGGCACCAGCCCGGCGAATGCATCGCGAAGCACGCCGACACCCAGGAAAAAGGCGCCGAAGCCCGCCAGGGCCTGGCCCGTTCCGGCAAGGCGCGGTCTGGCGCGCCCAAACAGCGATACCAGCATGCCGAGCCCGATGAACGGCAGGGACAGCGCGCCGACGTCGAACTTGATGCCGATGACGGCCACCAGCCACCCGGTCATGGTGGTGCCGACATTGGTTCCAAAGATCACCCACGCCGCCTGGGCGAGCGTCATCAGGCCGGCATTGACGAAGCCGATGGCCGCGACAGTGACGGCGCTGGACGACTGGACGATGCCGGTCAGCACGATGCCGGATGCCAGTCCCCGCAGGCGGGTTCTCGTGCCGGCAGCCAGAATGTCCCTGAGGGCCGTGCCCGCCGCGACCTTCAGGCCTTCGGTCATCAGCGACATGCCGAGCAGGAAGAGGCCGATGCCTCCGAGGACTGTCAGGGCAACCATGAGCAAGGGGGAGCCTCCTCAGTCCTCGGGCCGGCTACGGGGTATCGTTTGCGCCGTGTTGCCACGAACGATGGCAACAGGGCGGGGAGCCCCATGTACACAATCGGACGGGAGACGTCTCTCGCCCCAGGCCGGCGACGAACGGGCTCGGGTGGCGCGCCTGTGAAGGATCGGCGTTGACAGCCGTGAAAGGTGATCAGTCCATCGAACTCGTCTCGCCAATGACAATTGTCCCGTTGAGGCGGAGGTGGGGCGGCCCCGCCGAAGCACATGCGCCCCGTGCCGGCGGCCGAGCCATTCAGAGGCGCAACCATATTCGGAATTCGATCCGCGGTGCCTCAAGGGCCTGCGTGCCTGCCACGCATTTGGCCGGCAACCCAGCGTATTTTCTGGCTATTTCGAATTATCGCGCTATATTCGAAACAGGACGCGCGGCTCAAGATTGCCGGAATATTGTCGGGCTTCAGGTCCGATACCGGCATCTCATTGAAAATTGGCAACATTGGCCCGGCGTCATCTTCGGCGGGCTATGATGGTTCGCCTGGCCGTGCAAGACGCTCGCAGAGGCACGACAGACCCGCTGCGCACTCCAACCCTGAGGAGGCCGGATGGCCCTCGCCTTTCCCAATGCCAGCAGGAGCTTTGATGCGGAGCGGCGCGCGGTCCGCTTCTGGGGGCACGAGTCGCAGTTCGAGTTCACCTTCTACATTGATGTCGACGCGCTCCATCGTCTCAGCCCGCAGAGCACCAACGACGAGGCCTCGCTGCTGCGGGCCTTCGATGCCAACCGCAGCCGCATCGAGACCGCGGCGGGCCATGCTCATTCCCGGGGCCGGCAGAGTTTCTATCACCTGCCGGCATCGGCATTCTGATCGATCGTAAAGGAGGCTGTCATGGCCAGAAGCGACAAGCGCGGCAACCGCGAAGTCAAGAAACCGAAGCAGCCCAAGGCCGCCGCCGCGGCTCCGGCCACGACCAGCTTCGCCGCGGTCCAGAAGAAGATCCTCGACGCGGCCGCCACCCGCAAGAAGTGACTGGCCTGCTTCCATGTTTTCGAAGTGTCTCTTCGGACTGTGGAAGCCGACGTCCCGGCGGCCTAACGCCTCGCGGGCGGGGGTCGCCAACCACCCATTCACAGGCCGGGACGCAGGCGCGACCCGGCCCGACAGACGGAAGCATCCGACGATGGCTTATCGCAAATCCCCGGTCGACCCCAACCGCCGCCAGAGCGGCGGAGGTTTCGACACCCCCGAAAGGCGCAAGCGCGAAACCGCGCAGTTCCTCGAGACGCAGAGGAAGGGCCGCGATTCCGTCATCAGCAACATGATGCGGCTGCGGGCGCTGCGTCTGGCGAAGGAGGAGGCCGAGGCAAAGGCTGCCCCAGCCCCTGCCGCCGCTCCGGCGTCGACCCGGAAGTCCGGCAAGCTGCCAGCCAAGGAGAGCGTGTCCTGACCCGGTCCAGACCTGCCGTTGCGACTGTGTCGACAAGCGGAGAGCCGTCGGCATGCTGATCCGATACGGCTACGACATCACGGTCACGTGCACCGCTCCGACCCCTATGGTCAGTCTGCTGTCGGCCCATGGCGAGCGCGGTCAGGACATCCGCCAGACCGAGCAATGGGTCGCGACGCCGCCGGTTCCCAGCCGTACCTATCTCGATCTCTACGGCAACCTCTGCCGCCGCTTCGTGGCCCCGGCAGGCGACCTGTCCCTGTGGGCCGACGGGACCATCGAGGACAGCGGCGCCCTCGATCCGGTCCTGCCTGGGGCCGCCGAAGTGCCCGTCGCGGCCCTGCCGGACGATTGCCTGATCTACCTGCTCGGGAGCCGCTATTGCGAAACCGACCGGCTCAGCCAGGTCGCCTGGGACCTGTTCGGCCATGTCGCGCCCGGCTGGGGGCGCGTCCAGACCATCTGCGACTTCGTGCACAACCATATCCGGTTTGGGTATCTCGATGCCCGGGCAACACGGACCGCTGCCGAGGCCCATGAGGAGCGGATCGGCGTCTGCCGCGACTACGCGCATCTCGCCGTGGCCTTCTGCCGATGCATGAACATTCCCGCGCGCTACGTGAACGGCTATCTCGGCGATATCGGCGTGCCGATCGTCGACCCCATGGATTTCAGCGCCTGGATCGAGGTCTATCTCGATGGCGGCTGGATGACCTTCGACCCTCGCAACAACACGCCCCGCATCGGCCGGATCGTGGTGGCGCGAGGCCGGGATGCGGCCGACGTGCCGCTCATCAATTCCTTCGGTCCGCATGTGCTGAAGTCGTTCCGCGTCTGGGCCTACGATATCACCCAGATCGATGTCGCCCCGTCTCCGTGAGGATTCGAGCCGAATTTCAGATCAATTTCTGACGGAACCTCGGTATTCGCGGGGTTTAATAGCCTAAATACGTTGGTTTTATTTCGTCGGCAGCCGCTATTGATATCGCGGTGTCTGCACCCATATCCATTCATGATGGGCGGGGTCACTTTTTTGCTGTCATGCGAATGAAAAGCATGTGGCGATGACCGCCTCCTGATCGGAGTGGCGCTGATCGTGCCGGCTCCTCCGTTCCCCGGCCAGCATCCCCTTTGGGGACGCCGCGCCACGGTCCCGAAAGCGGCCGCCCCCGGGGGAACAGGCCTTCCCACATGCGCGTCGAGGCGCAGCGTCACGCCCTCGGCCGATCGACGCCACGGCGCGCCCGCCGAAGGACGACATGGGGAACTGAAAGTCATGGCTGGTCGCAGCACCGAAACGACGGTCACGTTCCATCATCCTTTCTCGCTGTCGGCTGTCGAACGCCCCCTCCCGCCGGGGCGCTATCGCTGCGTCATGGACGAAGAGGAGATCCCCGGCCTGTCCTTTGTCGCGTTCCGGCGCAGCGCGACCGTGCTGCACCTGCCGGCTCTCTCCGTCCGCGGTCAGGGGAGCGAAGTCATTCCCGTTGATCCGGGCGAACTTGACGCCGCGCTGGCGACCGACCGGCGCCTTCGCTGAACGGCCGGTGGCCGCACCGCGACCGCCTCATCAACCCGGAGTGTCCATCATGACGATCGAGCTGGCGTCCCGCACCATCGTCAACAAGCCGTGGGGCCAGGTCGATCCCTCTCCGTGGACCGCGCCCAACGGCGACGGCGCGCCGATCGGCGAGATCTGGTTCGGACGCCAGGGGACGCCCCCGCATCTTCCGTCCCTGTTGCTGAAGCTGCTCTTCACGGCGGAGAGCCTGTCCGTCCAGGTTCATCCGGACGACGCCCAGGCACAGTCGGCGGGAGAGCCGAACGGCAAGTCCGAAGCCTGGTACGTGATCGGATCGGAGCCCGACGCCCGCGTCGCCGTCGGGCTCAAACGCCGCCTCACCGGCGAGCACCTCGCCGCGGCGATCGAGGACGGCAGCATCGCCGACCTGCTGAACTGGCGCCATGCCGTCTCCGGTGAGACGATCTATGTGCCCGCCAGGACCATCCACGCCATCGGCGCCGGTTTCGTCATCGCCGAGATCCAGCAGCGAAGCGATACGACCTACAGGCTCTTCGACCATGGCCGGCCGCGCGAGCTCCATGCCCGGCAGGCCATCGCGGTGGCCGAGACCGGGCCGAGCAGCTTGCAGCCTGCGCCGAGCCGGCTCACCGACGCGCGGCTGCTTCTCGTCGCCAGCCCCCATTTTGTCCTCGAGCGGATCGACCTGCCGGCCCATTCCAACTGGCAGTTCGATGCGGACGGCGAGACATGGCTTCTCGTTCTCGACGGCACGGCGCGTTTCGGAGAGCTGGAGGGCTGCCGGGGGCAGGCCTTCTTTACCCAGGCCGAGCAGACAGTGATCGGCGTCGGCGCCGATCCGCTGGTGCTGCTGGTCGCCTATCCGGGCCCCGACCCTGCATCGAGCCTTCTCTACAACCTCGATGGCCGCAAGCGGCCTGCCTCGCCCGCGGACCACGACTGTCCTCTGACGGCTTCGCTCCCGGCCGGGGGCGTGCTTGAGGCCGTCGCGGACGCAGGCCGATGACCGAGCCGTTCCGCCTTGCCTTCATCGGCAATTCACTCCCGCGCCGCTGCGGGATCGCCACCTTCACGACCGATCTCCAGCAGGCGGTCGCCACCTCGGCTCCGGCGATCGAGACGTCGATCATCGCCATGACCGACCGTGGCCAGTCCTATGACTACCCCGCGACGGTCCGCGCCGAGGTTCGCGACGATTGCCCGGTCGACTATGAACGGGCGGCCGAAATGCTCAACAAATCGCAGGTCCACGTCGTCTCCCTCCAGCACGAGTTCGGCATCTTCGGTGGCGAGGCGGGCGCCGATATCCTGCCGCTCCTGTCCCGGCTCACCATGCCAGTCGTCACCACCCTACACACCGTGCTGGCCGAGCCGACGGCAGCCCAGCGCGATGTGCTCTCGGCGATCGTCGCGGCCTCCGCGAAGGTCGTGGTCATGGCCGAGAAGGGCGTGGAACTCCTGCGCACCGTCTACCGGGTTCCCGCGGACAAGATCGAGATGATCCCGCACGGCATTCCCGATGTTGCCTTCGTCGAGCCCGATGCCGCCAAGGCCAGGCTCGGCTTCGGCGGCCGGTCCGTCATCCTGACCTTCGGCCTTCTGTCCCCCAACAAGGGCATCGAGATCATGATCGATGCCATGCCGTCGATCCTGAAGCGCCGGCCGGATGCGGTCTATGTGGTGCTCGGCGCGACCCATCCGCACCTCGTCCGCGACCACGGTGAGGCCTACCGCACCTCCCTCGTCGATCGCGTCCGCGAGCTCGGCATCGAGGACCACGTGGTCTTTCTCGACCAGTTCGTGGACATGCCGACTCTGCTCGATTTCATTGCGATGAGCGACGTTTACGTCACGCCCTATCTCAACGAGGCCCAGATGACGTCGGGCACGCTCGCCTACAGCTTCGGGCTCGGCAAGGCGGTCGTCTCGACGCCCTACTGGCACGCCCGGGAACTCCTCGCCGACGGCAAGGGGATCCTCGTGTCCTTCGGCGACGCCGGGGCGATCGGAGCCGAGATCGCCGAACTGCTCACCGACGATGACCGGCGTCAGTCCATGCGCCGGCGCGCCTATGCGAGCAGCCGGTCGATGACCTGGGCACGAACCGCCGGTCGTTATCGCGCGACCTTCGAGGCCGCGAGGCTGGCTGTGCCGCTGCGCGTCATCTCCGGTCCCGTCGGCCTCGCGAGCCGCGACAGCGGCGCTCCTCCCGCCATGCGGACCGATCATCTCCTCGCCATGTGCGACGACACCGGCCTGTTCCAGCACGCCATCCATTCCGTGCCGGATCGCGCCCACGGCTATTGCGTCGACGACAACGCGCGGGCGCTGCTCGTCGCCTGTGCGCTCAACGCGCCGGGCGAGACGCCGCTGCCGGATGTGCTGACCTCGCGCTTCGCCGCCTTTATCCAACATGCGTGGAACCCGGACGCCGGGCGCTTTCGCAACTTCATGGGCTTCGATCGCCGATGGCTCGAGGATTGCGGATCCGAGGACAGTCACGGCCGCACCCTCTGGTCTCTGGGAGAGGCCGCGCGCAGCGATGCGAGCGCTCCGCGCCGACGCTGGGCGACGGCGCTCTTCGCAGCCGCCCTGCCGGCCGTGGAACGCTTCACCTCGCCGCGTGCCTGGGCTTTCACGCTCCTCGGCCTCGATGGTTATTGTGACATCGCCCCCAGGGATCAGGATGCGTCGCGCATCCGGCGGGTTCTGGCGGATCGCCTCCTGGCCATCCTCGCCGCCGTCGAGACCGACGACTGGACCTGGTTCGAGGAGGCCCTGTCCTACGACAACGCGCGCCTGCCCCAGGCCCTGATCCTCACCGGCAAGGCGACCGGGACTCCGGCCTATGTACGGGCCGGTCTCAGGTCGCTGCGCTGGCTCATGGCCCGGCAGACGACGGCCGGCGGCCGGTTCAGGCCGGTGGGGTCGGACAGCTTCTGGAACGTGCGGCAGGCTCCGGCCGCCTTTGACCAGCAGCCCCTCGAAGCGGCGGCGACGATCTCCGCCTGTCTGGCGGCAAGCCGCTCGGACGGCAGTCCCGAGTGGCGTGCCGATGCCGCGCGCGCCTTCGCCTGGTTCCTTGGAGCCAATGATCTGAATGTCCCCCTGGTCGACCTCGACACCGGCAGCTGCCGCGACGGCCTGCATCCGGACAGGGCGAACGAGAACCGCGGCGGCGAATCCGTCGTCTCCTATCTCCTCGGCCTGTCCGAGGTCCGTGAGCTCGCTCGGCGGAGCGAGGGGCGCCGGCCCTTTGCCCCGCGTCTCGCCTGACGGCAAGCCCCCTTCCGACCGCCCCAACTGAACCGAGAGCCCCTTGTCTCAATCCACATTCCTCAACCGGCACGCGCTTCACCTGCGTCCGGATCCCTCCCGCGTCGTGGTCAGGTCGTTCAAGCCCGCCACCGAGCCGAGGGACCTCAATCCGACCGACAAGAGCCGCGCCAACCACATCGTGGAGCGGGTGCTGGCCCTCGATCCGGAGACCGCCGAGGGCCTGCTCGCCGACGTGCTCGAGAATTTCCAGGGCCGGCACCGCAACCTGCTGGCGACCTTCGAGGCGCGGGCCGACAGCATGGAGGACGCCCTCGCGTCCCACGCCACCTTCTCGCCCCTACAGCGCCAACTCGTGGGGGCCTATTTCATGAACGAGTACTCGTTCGAGGCGGCGGCGCTGTTCAATCCGAGCATCGTCGCCCATCCGGACCAGTCCACGGCTCCGCCCGGCGGCAATCGCTTCATTCTGTCCCTGCGCGCCATCGGCGAGGGACATGTCTCCTCCCTGACATTCCGGTCCGGCACCATCGCGGCCGACGGCGGCGTCACCATCGACCCGACCGTGCGGCTCGCCTCCCTCCCCAGGATCACCGGCCGGGTCGCGGTCGCGGAGGGCGAGCGGATCGACATTGCGTTTCGCCCTGACGAAGACCTCAGCGAACGGGTGATCTTCCCGATCACCGAGTTCCAGTCGAACGGCATCGAGGACGCCCGCTTCGTCGAGTTCACCGATGAAGGCAAGCGCACCTACTACGCGACATTCACGGCCTATAGCGGCCGGGCGATCCGCTCCGAACTGATCGAAACCAATGACTTTGTCACCTTCCGCATGAGCCCGCTCACGGGCCCCGCCGCGCGCAACAAGGGCATGGCCCTGTTTCCGCGCAGGATCGACGGCCGCTACGCGATGATCGGGCGGCAGGACAACGAGAACCTCTATCTGATCTATTCGGACGACCTCTACGCATGGGGCGGCGGGCAGGCCATCGTGAAGCCGAAGCAGCCCTGGGAGTTCGTCCAGATCGGCAACTGCGGATCGCCGATCGAACTGGACGAGGGCTGGCTGCTGCTGACCCACGGCGTCGGCCCCGTGCGGAAATATTCGATCGGCGCCGTCCTCCTCGACAAGCAGGACCCGTCCCGCGTGCTTGCCCGGTCGGCCGAACCGCTGGTTCGCCCGGACCTGTCGGAGCGGGAAGGTTATGTTCCGAATGTCGTCTATACGTGCGGCGCCATGCGGCACGCGGACCGGATCATCCTGCCCTACGCGGTCTCGGACACCTTCTCGAAGCTGGCGACCATCGACATCTCGGCGCTCCTGAGCACCCTCAAGGGGTGAGCGGGGAAGCTGCCGGACGCAGCTTATCGACGAGGGCCGCCAGCCCAGTCCACCGTCGCCCGGCTCGACACGGTGAAACTGCTCCTCAAGGGCGGAATCCAGGCCGTCAGGCGGCCTGTGCAAACGCGTTTTCGATGCCCGGCGGAAGAGCCTTCAAAGGCGTGTCGAACTCAAGCCCGGTTCCCGCCTCGTTGACCCAGACCACTCGCCCGGGGCTCCTGGCTCCATCCATCGTCAGCACGACGCGGGATCCGAGCGCCGCACCCAGCGGGTTGACGATGCGCGCGCCCTCGGCGCTGATGTCGACCACCTCGACCGGAATGTTCCGCCCCTCGACCTCGATCGTCCCGGATGCGGCGAGGTTGACCCGGTTGGTCCTGCGGCGCTCATCGAGATCGGCGCTGATGCTGTCGAGGAAGCCCGCGACGGAACTCGTCAGGGCCTGGGAGGCATCACCCAGCATCTGGGCCGTGTCCATGACACGCGAGGCTTCTCCGGTGGTGTCGGACGCCGACGCCGCCACCCCTTCGACATTCGCCGAGACGATCTGGCTGCCATCGGCGGCGCGCGACACGTTCTCCGCGATCTCGCGGGTCGCGGCATCCTGCTGCTCCACGGCGGCGGCGATGGCGGCATTCAGCGACGAGATGTCGGTGATGCGCCTGGCGATGGCCCCGATGGAGCTGACGGCGGTATCCGTCGACGACTGGATGGCAAAAATCTGCGCCGCAATCTCGTCGGTCGCCCGCGCCGTCTGGGTGGCGAGGTTCTTGACCTCGCTGGCCACCACCGCGAAGCCGCGGCCCGCGTCACCCGCCCGCGCTGCCTCGATGGTGGCGTTGAGCGCCAGCAGGTTTGTCTGGTCGGCGATGCTGCGAATGAGCTCGACGACGCGGCCGATGCTCTTGGCCCCTTCCGCCAGTGCGGTGACATCGTCGTTGGTGGCCAGGGCCTGCTCGCGGACCTCGCTGACGATGGCGCTCGCCTGATGCGCCTGACCGGCGATCGCCCGGATCGAGGCACCGAGCTCCTCGGACGCCGAGGCGATGGTCTGGGTGTTGCTGTTGGACTCCGTCGATGCGGAGCGGGCCAGTGTCGCCTGGTCGAGGGTGGTCGATGCAACGCGCGACAGAACCGATGCTGCCGATCGCATCGACGAGGTGCCGTTCGTCAGATTCTCGATGACCTCGGAAACCTCGCCTTTGAACTGCGCGACCAGCATCTCCATGCTGGTCCGCCGGGCGACGTCCCGTTCGCGCTGGCGACGCGCCTGCGCTTCGAGACGCTCCCGCTTGATGGCATTGTCACGGAACACGCCGACAGCGCGCGACATCAGGCCGATTTCGTCGCCGCGCTCGAGCCCGCTCAGCGGGATGTCGTGCTTGCCGCGGGCCAGTTCGCCCATGTCCGAGACCAGTGCCACGATCGGGCGGGTGAGGGTCTGGGCGACGAGATAGCCGAGCACGCCGACGGCCAGCAGAACGAGGAGGGAGATGATGATGAGATTTCGCCGTATCGCATAGACCGGCGCGAGCGCCTCGCTCTCGGCCTGGGTGGCTGTGACGGCCCAGCGTAGGTCACCGAAGGTGAAGGGAATGGCCGAAACCAGGCTCGGGGCATCACGGTAGCTGAACGCGCCGATCTCGGCCTGCCCGCGCAGGGCCGCCGCGATCACCGGACCATCGAGGCCGGTCTTCAGGATGTCGGTGGCGCCCGTCGCCGTGAAGCGGGAGTTCGAACGCATCATGCCGTCCTGGCCGACAATGACGGCGTCGCCGGTGGCCCCGAGGCCATGAGGTGCGTTCATCACGGCGTTGATGCGGTCGACCGGCATCTGGAAGGCGAAGACGCCGATGGTCTTGCCGGCCTCGTCGGTGATCGGCGTCGAGATGAAGGCCGCAGGAGCGTTCTCGGAGGGTGCATAGGCTCGGAAATCGGTCAGGCTGACCGTACCGCGAGCCGCGGCAAGACCCTTGCGGAAGACGACACCGAGGTCGCTGTCGCGCCATTGCCCGGAGACGAGGTTGGTCGCGTAGTCCCGCTCCTTGAACACCGTATAGATCAGGTTGCCGGCCGTATCGAAGACGAAGACGTCGTAGTAGCCGCGCTCGCGCTGAAGACGGTGAAACCAGGGGTGAAGGCGGGCGTGATGTCGTGAATAGGCCGAGCCGTCGCCGGCATCGCCGAGTTCGTCCTTCTTGCCGGTCGGGTGCGGATTATTGTCGATGTAGAGTTGCTGGAGCGTGCCTTCGGCCGTCCCGCCGAGGTCGCGCCAGGCCGCCGAGAAGCTCTGAACGGCATCGCGCGCCATGGCGCTGCCAGCCACCAGGAGGGTGTCCTCGCGAATGGCGTTGAAATAGCTTTCGAGCGCCTTCTGGCGCTCGGTCGCGACCGCCGTCAGCGACTGCTGGATCATCGAGAGCGCATTGGTGCGCGCCGCAATAAAGGACGAAATCCCGAGAACCGCCGCCGTTGTCATGGCGGCCCCGACGACGAGCGCGGGAATCTTGATGCTCATGCGAACGCGGTCGAGAAGCATCGGGCAGCCTCGGATCTGTCAAACGGCATGAAAACGATATGACAGGTCCTATAATACATCGTTAACAGCTTGATATTCCGATGCAATCTCCAGATTGTCACATGATCTGACCGGTGGCTCCGGTGGTCGCGCAAGCAATTGAACGCAATCCGTTCAATGGCTTCCGCTTGGGAAGCCAAGATCGGGCGCGATGGGAAGCGGGCCTCAGGTCCGCTTCCAGCCGCAGACTGACGAGTGCCGGTCATTCGACGGACGTACCCGGCAAGACCCGGCTTCCGCGCGCGCACTCAGTGACAAGGCGGGCGCGTCATCACGGCGGGTTCAGCGCCGCAGGCCGTAGAGGAAGCCGATGGCGGCGGCGACGGCGAGCGCCTGGAAGGGCCGGGACGCGATCTCGTCGCGCAGCATCCTCTGCAGTTCGCCTGCGCGGGTGGCCATCACCTCGGTATCAACGCCGGCCGCCTTAAGTTGGGTCTGGGCGGCGCTGGCGAAATCCGAGACGCTCGCGCCGGAATGGGTGGTCTGGGCTTCAGCCATGGTGGCCTCCTGATGTTGCACTGGCGGGGCAACGTTCGGAGGCCACGATCGTTCCCGGATGGCCGTCGCCGGTTCAGCTGGCGGTGACGTGGTTGGCCGGCACGGCGCCGCCGTTCCACTGGCCGTCGAGCGCCCGCTCCACCTGCGCCGCCAGTTGCAGCAGCAGCCCGTCACCGGCCTGGCGCGTCTGCATCTGGATGCCCATGGGCAGGCCGTTCGACAGCCGGCCGAGCGGGATGGAGAGCCCGGGAATGCCGCACAGATTGGAGAGCGGCGTATAGGCGAAGATGGCCCAGAGATTGGCGAACCAGTCCTGGACCGAGGGATTGTCGCTGACCGTCAGGTACTCGCGCGTCCCGATCCGCGGCGTCGGCTTCGCGATGGTCGGCGTGAGGATGATGTCCCAGTCCTCGAAGAAGGCGCCGAAGCCGCGAGAGGCCGTGTTGAAGGCGAGTTGCATGCGGGTGCGCTCCGAATAGGTTGCGTCGATGCCGGCGGCCCAGACGCGGACGTTCATCGGCTCGACCCTGTCCTCCGGCGGCCGCGTCATGCCGCGCGGCTCCAGCAGCAGCGCGATGGTCTGCGCGAAATTGGTAATGTAGCAGGTGGTCTGCGCTTGGAAGGCCGCGGCGAAGTCGATGGCCGGCAGCGCCCAGTCGACGTGATGGCCGAGGCCTTCGAGGAACCGGCCCGCCCTCTCGAGCTCCGCGACGATCTCCGGGGTCGCCTTGTAAGGCCCCCACGCGTGCGAGATCGCGATGCGCAGGCGTCCGGGGTCGCGGCGGATCAGGTCGCTGTAGGGCTCCTCGGCCTTCCAGTAGGGCATGAACTCGCCGGCAGCCCCGCCGCGGCAATGGTCGACGAAGGCGGCGGTGTCGCGGACGGTGCGGCTGAGGCAGCCCTGCGAGGACACGACACTGGTGAAGTCCGATCCGCCGGGTGCGATGGAGAAGACGCCTCGCGACGGTTTCAGGCCGACGAGGCCGTTGACGCCGGCCGGAATGCGGATGGAGCCGCCGCCGTCGGTCCCGTGCGAGATCGGTGTCGCCCCCGCGGCCACCATGGCGGCCGAGCCGGCGGACGAGCCGCAGGTCGTATAGTCGAGGTTCCACGGATTGCGGGTGACGCAAAGGGTGTTCTCGGCCGAGCTGCAGAGGCCGAATTCCGGCGTGGTCGAGCGGCCGATGATGTTGAGACCGGCCTGGCGGATCTTGCCCGTCAGATGGCTGTCGGCGATCGCGACATTCCCCTGCATCAGCAGCGAACCCATCTCCTGCAGGCGTCCCTTCAGGCTGGGGCCGAGGTCCTTCATCAGATAGGGAACGCCGGCGAAGACGCCGTCGGGGTTCATGCCGTCCTTCAGGGGATCGGCGACGACGTCGTCGAAGACCTCCACCACCGCGTCGAGGGTCGGGTTGAGGCGGGCGATGGCGGCGGCGGACTGTGCGGCGATCTCGGCGGCGGTCACGTCGCCTGACCGCACCCGGTCGGCCAGTGCGGTCGCGTCGTGGGCGGCCCATTCGCTCCAGCTCATCGCCAGTGTCATGTCATTCTGCCTTTCCGCGGCTCTGTTCGAAGGCCATGGATCGGCGCTTCGGCGCGTCAAGACTACCGCGCCTTCCGCATGGCGGCGATGCGTCGCCGCGTGGCCCTAGCGCAGCGTCGGGTCCAGCCGGTCGCGCAGCCAGTCGCCGAGGATCGAGACGGCCAGCGTCGTCACCACGATGGTCGCGGCCGGGGCCAGCATGATCCACGGCGCACGGGTGATGTACTCGCGCCCGTAGCCGACCATGTTGCCGAGGCTGGTCATGGGCGGCTGGACGCCGAGGCCGAGGAAGGACAGGCCGCTCTCCAGCAGGATGACCTCGGGAAAGACCAGCGTCATCGAGACGATCAGCGTCGAGGCGATGTTCGGCAGGATGTGCTTGAGATAGACCCGCGTCGGCGAGGCGCCGAGCTGGGTGACCGCCGAGGCATAGCCCTGCGCGCTGGCGGAGATCGCAAGCCCGCGCGAGATGCGCGCATAGCGCTCCCAGCCGAAGAAGCCCATGAGGCCGATCAGCAGCGGCAGCGAACTGCCGAAGAAGGCGAGCACGGCAAGCGCCATGATGAGGAAGGGCATGCTCGCCTGGAAATCGGCGAGCATCAGCACGACCTGCTCGACAAAACCGCGGAAATAGGCCGCGAGGAAACCGAGCGTCGTCCCCAGCACCGCCGACATCAGGCTGGCGCCGAAGGCGATCAGCAGCGAGATGCGGATGGAGACGATGAGGCGCGACAGCACGTCGCGTCCGAGTTCGTCGGTGCCGAGCCAGTGCAGCGGGTGGCCGGGGGCGGCGAGCCGGTTGCGCAGGTTCGGCGCGGTGTAGGAATAGGGCGTGATCAGGTCGGCGGCGAGCGCCACCACGATCATGCCGACGAGCCAGACGAGGGCCAGCCAGACCAGCGGCGGAATGCCGGCAAACCCCGACAGCCAGCCGGCGCGCTGTTCGGCGCCGTCCTGCAGCGTCTGGTCGGTCATGATCCGCTCCTTGCGCCGGAATGCCTGAGGCGGGGGTCGAGGAAGCCGTAGAGAAAATCGACGATCAGGTTGGACGTGACCATCGTCGCGGCCACCAGCAGCAGGATGCACTGGACGACGGCGAGGTCGCGGTTGGCGACGGCGACCACGAGAAGCCGGCCGACGCCGGGCCAGGAGAAGACGCTCTCCACCACCACGGCCCCGGCGATCAGCGAGCCGACCATGAAGCCGATGATGGTGACGGTCGGGATGGTGGCGTTGGGAAGCGCGTGGCCGATAACGACGCGCCGCCACGGCACGCCCTTGGCGCTGGCGGTGCGCACATAGGGCTGGCCAAGCACTTCCAGCATGGCGCTGCGGGTGAAGCGGGCCAGCACGGCCGCGCCGCCGATGCCGAGCGTGATGACGGGAAGGATGGCGTGACGCCAGCTGTCCTGCCCGCCCGAGGGCAGCCAGCCGAGTTGCACCGCAAAGATCAGGACCAGCACGAGACCGAGAACGAAGCTCGGCACGGTGAAGCCTGCCACCGACAACAGCATGACGAGCCGGTCGGCGAGGCTGCCGCGGTTCAGGGCCGCGAAGATTCCGGCGGGAATGCCGATGCCCAGCTTGAGGGCGAGGGCGGGCAGGGTCAGCGTCAGGGTTGCGGGAATGCGCTCGGCGACGAGGTCGATCGCCGCACGGCCGTCGCGCATGGACCGGCCGAGTTCGCCCTGGGCGATGGCGCCGAAATAGCTGAAGTACTGGCGCCAGAGCGGTTCATCGAGACCCCAGGCCTTGCGGAAGGCGGCGATGGCCTCCGGCGCCGATTCGGGTCCGAGGATGATGAGGGCCGGGTCGCCGGACAGCCGCAGCACGATGAAGGCGAAGGTCACCACCAGCGCGATGGTGATGAAGGCGCGCAGGAGGCGCAGGGCGAAGAAGCGCAGCATCAGGCGGCCTCGCGGGACTGGTCGGCGGCATCGCCCGCAAGGTGGCAGGCGACGCGCCGTCCGCCTGCCATGGTGCGCAGCGCCGGGCTCTCGGCGCGGCAGCGTGCAACGGCGAGCGGGCAGCGGGGGTGGAAGGCGCAGCCCGACGGCCGGTTGGCCGGATTGGGCGGTTCGCCGGTGAGCACGATGCGTTCGTCCTTGGCGCCTGGCGCCGGCGCGGCGGAGACGAGGGCGCGGGTGTAGGGGTGCCGGGGCTCGGCGAAGAGGTCGTCGGCATCGCCCTCCTCGACGAAGCGGCCGAGATACATGACCGCGACGCGCCGGCTGACCTGCCGCACGACCCTGAGGTCGTGGCTGATGAACAGCATGGCGAGGCGGAATTCCTCCTGCAGGTCGATCAGAAGATTGACCACCTGCGCCTGGATCGAGACGTCGAGGGCCGAAACCGGCTCGTCGCAGACGAGGAAGGCCGGCTCGGTCATCAGGGCGCGCGCCAGCACCACGCGCTGGCGCTGGCCCCCGGACAGTTCGTGCGGATAGCGGCCGGCGAGATGGCGTGACAGCCCGACCCGGCCGAGCATGGCAAGGGCCGCCTCGCCCCGCTCCGCCGCGGCCCCGCGCTGATGAATATCGGCCGGCTCGCGCACCTGGTCGAGAATGGTGAGCCGGCGGTCGAGCGCGCCGAGCGGATCCTGGTAGATCATCTGCATGCGGGCGCGCGAGCGGCGCCATTCCGCCGTGAAGGGTTCCGGCATTGGGGCGCCGTCGAAGTGGACGGTGCCTTCGTCCGGCCGCTCGAGGCCGAGGACCATGCGGCCGAGGGTCGACTTGCCCGATCCCGATTCACCGACAATCCCGAGCGTCTCGCCCGCGGCGACGCGCAGGCTGACCCCGTCGACCGCGCGCACGGCGACCGAAGAGCCGAACAGGCCGCGACGCAGGTGATAGGTGCGGGCGAGGTTCTTCGCCGTCACGAGAGAGGGGATCATGCCGACATGGCCTCCGGACGGAGCGCGGCGGGCGTCTTAGGCATGGCGGCCTGCAGCGGTTCGCGAGCGTCAGGCGTCGTCGCTTCGCCCGCGCGCAGGCAGGCGGCGCGGTGCCCCTGGCCCATCGCGGTCAGGCGCGGGTCGCTCTCGCCGCAGGCCGGTCGGGCGATGGCGCAGCGCGGCGCGAAAGCGCAGCCGGACGGCAGATGGCGCGGATCGGGCACCACGCCGGGGATCGAGGTCAGGCGGCGTCGCGGCCCGGCAAGCGGCGGCAGCGAGCCGATCAGGCCCTGCGCATAGGGGTGGCGGGCCTCGTCGAAGAGGGCGGCCGCGCCGGCCTCCTCGACGATGCGTCCGGCATACATGACGGCGACGCGGTCGCAGGTCTCGGCGATCACCCCGAGATCATGGCTGATGAGCACCAGCGCCATGTTGAACTCGCGCCGCACGGTGCGCAAAAGCTCGAGGATCTGCGCCTGGATCGTGACGTCGAGGGCCGTTGTCGGCTCGTCGGCCACCAGCAGGTCGGGGCGGCCGGCGAGCGCCATGGCGATCATGACGCGTTGGTTCTGGCCGCCGGAGAACTCGTGCGGATAGGCATCGAGCCGGCGGGCGGCGTCGGGAATGCCGACGAGTTCGACGAGACGCTTCGCTTCGGCCCTCAGGCCCGCGCCGGAGAGGTTGGTGTGCAGGGCGAGCGCCTCTCCGATCTGTCGGCCGACGGTCAGCACCGGGTTCAGGGCGCTCGCCGGGTCCTGGAAGATCATGGCGATGCGGCCGCCGCGCACCTCGTCGAGGGAGGTGGGCGGGGCGCCGATCAGTTCCATGCCGTCGAGCGTCACGCTGCCGGTGATCCGCGCCTTGACCGGCAGCAGGCTGAGCGCTGCGAGCCAGGTGACCGATTTGCCGGACCCGGATTCGCCGACGAGGCCGAGGGCCTCGCCGCGCCCGACGTGCAGGTCGATGCCGCGCAGGGCCGGCACGCCGGAGAACGCGACGTTCAGGTTCTCGATACGCACGAGAGGCGTGTCGGAGGCGTGGGGTGTGTCGGACGCCATCGGCCGTCAGCCCATGTTCGCCGGGCGGAAGTCCATGTGCTCAATCGGATAGGGATGCCAGGGCACGTCCTTCCGCTTGCCGTAGAACATGGTCAGGTCATGCAGCACCGTTCCGGCCGGGTCCTCTGTATCGAAGATTTCCAGCATGCGGCGGAACGCGGCCTTGCGCTCCGCCGTGTCGAGGCTGGAGGTGAGGACCGCTGCCTTCTCGTTGAACTCGGCGTTCGTCCATTCCTTGTAGACCCGCTGCGTCGGGCCGTTGGGGCCGAAAAGGCGGACCAGCACGCCCGCCGGGTCGTTCCAGAAGATGGTGTTGGACCAGTCCCGGATGCCGCGGCCTTCCGGCGGGTTGACCACGGCGCCGACGTTCTCGCGCACCTGGAGATCGATGTTGAGACCGACCTGACGCCACATCTCGACCAGGATCTGCGCCGTCTGGAGCTGCAGCGTGTAGTAGTTGGGCAAGATGCGGTAGGGGATCGGCTGGCCGGCATAGCCGGCCGCCTTGACCAGGGCGCGGGCCTTGTCGGGGTCGAAGCCGGGGGCCGGATAGTCGGGCATGTAGAGGTCGCCATAGGCCGGGTTCTGGTGTCCGGGAGGAACGGTCGTGCGGCCGCCGTAGAGCGCATCGACGATCGCCTTGCGGTCGATGGCGAGGCCAAGGGCGCGGCGGATGCGGACATCCGCCAGAACCGGATGGTTCTTGTCGAAGACAAGGACGCGGATGTTCTGGATCGGGCCTCCGGCGATCTCCCGGCCGGCCATCGCCTCCACCGTGCGGAAATGGTCCGGGGACAGCTCGGTGATGATGTCGGCCTCGCCGGTGGACAGGGCGTTGAGCCGGCTCGACAGCTCCGGAACGATCCGGAAAACGAGTTCGCGCACGGTCGGTGCGCCGCCGAAATAGGCGTCGTGGGCCTTGAGCGTCAGGTGCTGGTCGATCTTGAACTCCGCCACCGCGAAGGGTCCCGTTCCGACCGGCGCCTTCTCCCAGGCATCGAAGGAGCCCGCGGCGAGGAAGGCGCGCCTGGAGATGATCTGCGAGCCCCAGCCGGCGAGCCGCTGCTCGATGAGCGGGTCGGGCGCGCGGGTGACGACGCGCACCTTGAGCGGTCCGATAGCCTCGACTCGCTCGATCGTGCCGAGGAAGGGCCGGCTCAGCGCGTGACCGGGCGCCTTGGGGTCTGCGACGCGCTCGGGGCCGAAGGTGAAGGCGACGTCCTCTGCGGTGAGGATGTCGCCGTTGTGGAATCGGACGCCTTCGCGCAGGTCGAGTTCCAGCACGCGCGGCTCGGTGCGGCGCCAGGCGGTGGCGAGCCCCGGCTTCAGCTTCGCATTGTCGCGATAGTCAACGGCGATCAGCGTGTCGAAGATGTTGTAGGCGGTGCGGAACAGGACGTTAGAGACCTCGCGCACCGGCTCGAGCGAGCGCGGGCTGACCGGCATCGCAACCGTGACGCGGCGACCGGCGCCCTGCGCCAGGGCGGTTCCGGGTAGCCCCAGGGACGCCGTGGCGAGGGCCGCGCCGGATGCCTTGAGAAGGGTTCGGCGGGAGGTTGTGGAACGGGCCTCGGTCATCGGATGTCTTGCTCCAGGCGGAAAAACGCAGGGGCCGGCCGGCGTCGCCGGTCGGCCCCTTGTGCGGTGATCAGGCCGCGAAATTGCCGGGACGGAAGTCCATGGCGAAGGCCGGAGCGGTCTTCCAGCGGATCGACTTCGCCTTGGCGGTGAAGGTCGCATTCTGGTGCAGCACCGTGTAGGCGGGGTCCTCGCGCTCGCAGATCTCCAGCATGCGGCGGAAGGACTTGCGGCGGAGCGCCCGGTCGGTCGAGGTCTCCAGAACCTCGCAGAGCGTGTTCATCTCGGCATTGGTCCACTCGCCGATCTGCTGCTGCTGGCCGTTGGGGCCGTGCTGGTTCACCAGCGACGACACCGGATCGTTGAAGGGGGCCGAATTCGACCAGTCGCGCACCGCGCGCTCCGGTCCGCGCACCATGATCTGGCTCCAGTTCTCCACCGTCTGCATCTGCACGTTGAGGCCGACGGACCGCCACATCTCGGTCAGGATCTGCGAGGTCGGGTTCTGGTTGGTGTAGTAGTTGTTTAGGACCCGGTAAGTGATCGGGTCGCCCTTGTAGCCGGCCTGACGGAGGAGATCGCGGGCGATCTTCGGGTCGTACTCGGGAACCTTCCAGTCGGCGTGGAACATGTCGCCGTAGAAGTCCCACTGCAGTCCCGCCGGCACCTTGGTGCGGCCGGCCCACAGGGAATCGACGATGGCCTGGCGGTCGATGGCATGGGTGAAGGCGCGGCGGACCAGCGGATTGGCGAGCTGGGCGTTGTTCTTGTCGAAGCAGGTGAGACGGTGGTTCTGGATCGTGCCGCCCTGCACCTCGAAGGCCGCGTTCTTCTCGATCTCGCCGATCTGGTCCGGCGGGATGTCGCAGGCGAACTGGTACTGTCCGGACAGAAGGCCCGCGACGCGGCTCGCCACTTCCGGAACCTCGACGAAGCGGATCGATTTCAGCGGCGGACGCCCGCCCCAGTATTCGTCATGGGCGACCAGCAGCAGCGAGGTGTCGGGGCGGAACTCGGCCACCTTGTAGGGGCCGGTGGTGATGGGCTTGCGGGCCCAGTCGAGATAGCTCGCAGCCTCTTCCCAGCCGCGCCGGCTCATGATGTCGGAACCGTAGCGGGAAAGGCGTCCCTCCAGGGTCACGTCCGGCGTCGCGTTGACGAAACGCACCGTGTATCGGTCCACGGCGTCGACGCGCAGCAGGTCCGGCCAGGCGCGGCGGGCGACGGCGGGAATCTCGCCGGGCAGTTCCTTGCCGGGACGCGGCGCCGGAATGTTCTCGAAGGCCTTCAGCGTCGAACGGTTCTTCGCCTGGGTGTTGCCGAACATTCGCTCGCGCGAGAAGGTGAAGACCACATCCTCCGAGGTCATCTCGTCGCCGTTGTGGAACTTCACGCCCTGGCGCAGCTTCAGCTCGACGGTCTGGTCGTCGACGCGGCGCCACTCGGTGGCAAGTCCCGGCTGCGGCATCAGGTTGCCGAGCCAGTCACGGCTGATGAGGGCTTCCCAGAGGGAGGTGAAGAAGACGCGTTCGCCGACATTCGACTGCTCGCGCAGCACGTCGAGAACGTTGGAATTGACAATCTTCTGGACGGCGATGGTGATCGCCGGGCGATTGTCGGACTGCGCCAGCGCGAAGCGCGGCACGAAGGGGGCGGCAATCGTTGCGCCGCCCATCCAGAGAACGGAACGCCGGGAGGTTGAGTGCGTCATGGTCGCCTTGTCCTGGTGCTGGGAATGGCGTCTGTGTGGCGGCGCTCGGGCGCGGCCGCGGCCATCCTTCGCCGGTGCTCTAGCCTCCCGGCATAACGGCGCTGTGACCCCGCCATGTCATGTTGATGACGGCGGGGTCACGACACTTTGCCGGCTACTGGACCAGCCCGAGGCCGATCAGGTATTCAGCGCCGGCGCGCACCGTTTCCTTGTTGCGAACCTCGAGGATGAGGCGCGGCTGGCTGGTCACCGTCGCGAGGGCGCGGAACAACTGGGGCCAGGCGATCGTGCCCTCGCCGGGGTTCCAGTGCCGGTCGGCATAGCCGTCGGAGTCCTGCAGGTGGACGTGATGCAGCATGTCGCCGGCGGCGGTGACGTAGTAGTCGACCGGCGGCGCGCCGGTGGAGGTGTAGGCGTAGTTGGCGTGGCCGGTGTCGATAGACACGCGCACCGCCGGGCTGTCGAAGGACTTCGCCAGGGCGACGCGTTCGGCGGGATTGCGATCCTCGATGTTCTCGATGACGAGCACGACGCCCATGTCCTCAGCGCGGCGGACGGCCTCGGCCAGCGTGTCGTGGGCGCGCTCGATCACCTTGTCGCGGGAACCGGGATTGTAGTCGAGGTTGTTGTAGTCCCAGGTCGTGTAGGGCGAGTGGATGACCATCTGGGTGGCGCCCAGCGCCGCGCAGACGTCGAGGCCCTGCGCCATGCGCTTCCTGACGACGGCGCGGATGTCGGGATCGAGGCTGGCGACAGTGAAGCCCCAGAAGGGGCCATGGATGCCGAGCCGGCCGCGATAGCCGTCGAGTTCGGCCTTGATGGCTTCGGCCAGCGGCTTCCAGTCGCCGTTGAGGACCTCGGCCCAGAAGAAGTCCTGGACCTCGAGGTCACGTTGGCTGTCGAGAATCCAGGAGCGATGCTGGCGCAGGCCTTCGAGCGGAAGGGCGACGCCGAGTACGGGAAGTGACATGGGAGCGATCCGGTATGGGGCGGCCGCGCCGCCGGGAGCAACGCGTCCTCATGTCCCGGCGCCACGACAGGGCGATGACAGGACCACGCCGGCAAAGGTCCCATGCGTGTCTCGCGGGGCTCCGGTCCCTCGCTCGCCATCCGGTCTGCGTGTGCCCGAGTAATGGCAACGGGACGCCGAATTATTGCCGGCTACAAAGCTGTGACGGTCTAGGAACTCTAATTTAGGATCCGGGCTGTCCGAGCGTGCGTCCTGACGCTATCTGGCGGCCGGTGGTGACGGGCGCCTCCGCAGGCCCCGGGTGGCGGACGACCGCGATGCGTTTCAGGACGAGCCGAAGGGCGTGCCAGTGGATGGCCGCTGTCACCTTCAGGGTCAGCATCGGATGGCTGGCGAGAAGCCGCAGGAGAATGCGGTCGCTGAGGGGCCGGCGCTTGCCGGCGAGCGACGCCATCAGCATCGGTCCCGATGCGTCGGTGGCCCGGATCACGACGGACACGGCGTCGCCCGGGGGGACGAGCCTGAACCGGTAATCCATCGAGCGGTCGAGGAACGGCGAGACATGGAAGGCCTTGCGGCTCTCCTGCACGATCGGCTGCCCGTCCCCGTCCGCCGCCATCACATAGAAGTGGGTCTCTCCGAAGGTGTTATGAACCTCATAGACCGTCGCGGCGAGCGCGCCGTCCGGGCGATGGCAGAAGAACACGCTCAGGGGATTGAAGGCATAGCCGAGGATCCGTGGCATGGTGAACAGCCGGATCGGACCGCCGGGGACGGCGAGACCGGCCTCGGCCAGGCGCGCCTCGACCTGTTGCCGCAGGTCGCTGCCGCTGCGGTCGCCATAGTCCGCGTCGTAAAACGAGAAAACGTTGAACCGATTGCGGGAAAACAGGCGCAGACGGGACGCCAGCGCGTCGATTTCGTCGAGATCGAGCAGCAGCCAGAAGACACGGTAGGAGAGCGCATGCGGCCGCGGCCGCAGGCGCCGGTGGGACACCGAGCCGACATAGAGGGATGAGGCCGGGGCCGTCACTCGGCCGCCACCAGCGCGGGGGGCAGGACGTGACGCGCGATGCGCCCCGAATCGTCCGCGACCTCCCAGGGACGCCTGACGCCGCCGAGGTCCTCCGCGACCGCAAGCCCGGCCTGGAGCCCGTCCTCGTGGAAGCCGGCGCCGAAATACGCGCCGCAGAACCATGTATTGCGCAACCCCTGCAGCGACCACAGCCGCGACTGGGCACCGATCGCCGCGGCATCGAACAGGGGATGCCGGTAGGACTCGGTCCGGATGATCGTTTCGGGCTTGGGGCTGACCGGCGGATTGAGCGTGACGAACAGGTCGCGGTCGCCGCCAAGGCCCTGGAGACGGTTCATCCAGTAGGTGACAGCGCAGGGGTCGTCGGGGCGGCGGCGGTCGCCGATATGGTTCCAGCTTGACCAGGCGGCCCGCCGCTGGGGCATCAGGCCGGCGTCGCTGTGCAGGACCGCGACGTTCTCGCTGTAGCGGAACGACGCCAGGACGGAACGTTCGAGGTCGCTGGCGTCATCGAGCAGGCGCAGCGTGTGGTCGGCATGGGTTGCCATGACGACGTGGTCGAAGCGCTGCAAGTGCCCGTCCGCCAGGCGAATGACCGCCCCGTCTCCAGTGCGTCGCACCAATGTGACTTCCGCGCCGGTCCACGCGGTTCCGTCGAAGTCCTCACGCAGCTTCTCGACATAGGCGCGGCTGCCGCCGACCACGGTGCGCCATGCGGGACGGCCGGCGAGCTTCAAGAGGCCGTGATTGTCGTGGAAGCGGATGAAGGCCGACGCGGGATAGGACAGGATCTCGGCGCAGGGCGCCGACCAGATGGCGCTGGCCATCGGCAGGAGGTGGTCGTCGAGGAAGGCCTGGCCGTAGCGACCGGCGCGCAGGTAGTCGCCGAGCGAGACCGAGCCGTCGTCAAGCCCGGCCGCGTCCCGTGGTGCCTGCCGATAGAAGCGCAGCAGGTCCTGCAGCATCGACCAGAAGCGGGGCCTCAGAATGTTGCGGCGCTGGGCGAACAGGCCGGCGAGGTTCGTTCCGCTGTATTCGAGCTGGCCGCCATCGAGGGATACGGAGAACGACATCTCGGTGCGCAGCGAAGGTACGTCCAGATGCGCCAGCAGCGCGCAGAAGTTCGGATAGGTGGCTTCGTTGAAGACGATGAAGCCGGTGTCCACGGCCAGCGTCGCCCCGTCGGAACCCGGCACGTCTATCGTGTTGGCATGCCCGCCGAGCCTTGCGTCACGCTCGAACAGGGTGACCTCGTGCGAGCGGGCCAGCAGCCACGCTGCCGAAAGCCCGGAAATGCCGCCACCGACCACCGCGACCGACCGTCGCCTCACTCTGCTCATCTGCTGCCGCTTGTCTTTGTTGCCCAACTGACCAATTCATACGGGTCCGAGAGCCACGTGGTTCATCGGTGTCAGCAGAGGGCGACAGGACCGCATGCATGACCTGATCCGATCGCCCGGGGTCCGCGTAAAGGAGGCATGTCCGCTGCACTTGCCATCTCTGTGCCCATCCCGCCGCCCCGGAGCCGTCCGGTGCGGCGCAGCGGCGGTGTCGTTCTGATGGATGCCAATGCCCTGATCAAGGCGATCGCCGAATCGGCTGATCGCCGCGCCTTCGCGACGCTGTTCGATCATTTCGCGCCGCGCGTGAAAGGCCTCCTGATGCGGCAGGGGACGCCTGCCGACCTCGCCGAGGAACTGGCGCAGGAAACGCTGCTGATGGTCTGGCGCAAGGCGCGCCTTTTCGATCCGCAGCGGGCTGGCGCCTCGACCTGGATCGCGGCCATCGCCCGCAACCTCAGGATCGATGCCGCGCGACGGGAGAAGCGCTCGCGGCTGCCAGACGTCCTCGACATCGTCGACGACGAGGCGCCCGAGCAGCCGGATCAGGTGTTGTCGGGGCGCGAGCGGGAGGCGCGCGTGCGCGCAGCTTTGACAAACCTCAGCGGTGATCAGTTGACTGTCGTGCAACTCGCCTTCCTCGAAGGGCTCAGCCATCAGGACGTGGCCCAGCGCCTGTCCATTCCCCTTGGAACCGTGAAATCGCGCCTGCGCCTTGCTCTCGGCAAGCTTCGCGGCGTTCTGGAGGATCTGCGATGACCCGTCGCCCCTCGCAGGAAACCCTCGCCGCCTTTGCCGCCGGTACCCTCGACGAAGGGCTCTCCCTCGTCGTGGCGGCCCATGTCGCGGTCAATCCACGCTCTGCCGCCGAGTATCGCGACCTTGTCGCTATCGGCGGAGCAATGCTGGAAGATATCGAGCCGGTGGAGATGGCGTCTTCGTCTCGCGATGATGTTCTCTCCCGGATCGATACCACGCCGGCCCCGCTCGCGCCGACTGCGGCGACATCGCCGGAGCTCGGGCTTCCTGCGGTGCTCGCCCCTTACCGTCTCGGCCGCTGGATGCCGATCGGCCGGGGCGTGGCGCTGAGGCGCGTCGAGGTACCGGGTGCGGAGGCGCGGGTCTTCATGCTGCGCGCCAGGCCCGGCATCTGGCTGCCGGCGCATCGTCACACCGGCTGCGAGTGGACCACCATCCTCGACGGGGCCTACGAGCACCAGCATGGCCGCTACGCAGCCGGCGACTTCGACGAGGCCGACGAGGAACACGCCCATACCCCGCATGTCGATCCGGAGCTCGGCTGCACCTGCATTGTCGCCCTGACCGGAAAGGTCGTCTTCGAGGGCTGGCTCGGCCGCATGCTGCAGCCGCTGGTCCGCCTGTGACAGCCAGCGGTGCCGCGCTTGCGGCCGTCTACGTCCTGCTCGCCATGTCGCTGGTCATGACCGGCGCCTTCTTCGTCGAGCGCCGCACCGGCAACTCCGGCTGGATCGACGTGACCTGGACCTTCGGCCTCGGGGCGGTTGGCGCCATCGGAGCGCTTCTGCCCTTCGCCGAAGCGCCGATGGCGCGGCGCCTGCTGGTGGCGGCCCTGGCCGCGGCCTGGGCGCTGCGTCTCGGTCTCCACATCGCCTCGCGGACCCGCGGCATCACCGATGACCCGCGCTACGCCGCGATGCGGCGCAGCTATGGGGACAACGTGGCCGCCGGCATGTTCCGCCTCCTCCAGATCCAGGCCGTGGCGGCCATGCCGCTCGGCCTCGCCATCGTTCTCGCCGCGCACCGCCCCGGTCCGCTCGGCATATCGGATGTCCTCGGCGTGCTCGTCTTCGCCGCTGGCATCGCCGGAGGGGGCCTCGCTGATCGCCAGCTCCGGGACTTCGCGGCCGATCCTGCCAATCGCGGGCGCATCTGCGACGTGGGGCTCTGGCGCTACTCCCGCCACCCCAATTACTTCTTCGAATGCGTGCTGTGGGCGTCCTTTGCGGTCATCGCCTTCGCGCCGGCGGTCTATCCGGCCGGTCTCCTGGCGCTCCTCGCGCCGCTGACGATGACCGTTCTGCTGACCCGCATCTCGGGCATCCCGCCGCTCGAGGAGCACATGGTCCGCAAGTATGGCGAGGCGTACAGGGCCTATCAGGCGCGGACCAGCGCCTTCCTGCCCCTGCCGCCCCGTACCGAGGCCTGAGGCCATGTCTCTTGTCGAGCGCCTGACCGCGTGGGGTGAAAGAACCTCCTTGCCCGACGTAGTCACCCGCGCCGCGATCGCCGGCCTGGTCTGGCGGACGGACCGGGCCTTGCGAGACGTGCCATCGGGCACCGACGCCGCCTTCGCCGCCGGGATGGAGCGGTTCCCCATCGCCATCCATGCCGATGCCGCAAACGCCCAGCACTACGAGCTGCCGCCGGAGTTCTTCGCCGAGGCTCTGGGTCCGAACCGCAAGTATTCCAGCTGCTATTTCGATCGCCCGGACGCCACGCTCGCCGAGGCCGAGGAGCGGGCTCTCGCCCTGACCATGGACCACGCTGACCTGCGGGACGGCCAGCGCGTCCTCGAGCTCGGCTGCGGCTGGGGCTCGCTGTCGCTCGCCATGGCCCGGCGCTTTCCCTCTTCCACGATCATGGCCGTCTCGAACTCCCGGTCGCAGCGGGTCCATATCGAGGGCGTGGCGGCGCGCGAGGGGCTCGCCAATCTCACAGTGGTCACCGCCGACATGAACGACTTCTCGTCGCCGGACCGGTTCGACCGCGTCGTGTCCGTCGAGATGTTCGAGCACATGGCGAACTGGCGCGCGCTGCTCGCCCGCATCCGGGGCTGGCTGGAGCCGGATGGGCGTCTCTTCCTGCACGTCTTCACCCATGTCGACGGCTGCTACCGCTTCGACACCGGGGACCGGTCCGACTGGATCGCCCAGCACTTCTTCACCGGCGGGCTGATGCCGAGCCACGGCCTTGTCAGGCAGTTCAGCGACCTCTTCACGGTCGAGGAAGACTGGCGCTGGAGCGGCGAGCACTACCGGCTGACCGCCGAGCACTGGCTCAATAATTTCGACGCCAACCTGGCCCGGATCGACCCGATCCTCGCATCCGTCTATGGCGCCGATGCCGATCTTTGGCGTCGGCGATGGAGGCTCTTCTTCCTCGCCACGTCAGGCCTGTTCGGCCATCGTGGCGGTTCGCGATGGGGCGTCAGCCACTACCGCCTTTCACCCGTCCAGAACTAGGTCCATCCGAGCTGGCGCAGCGCCAGGAAGCCGGCCGCGCCGGCGAGGCCCGTGGCGACGGTTCCGTAGGCCATGTCGGCGAGGGTGAGCTTCAGCGTCCAGACGCGCAGCGTGGCATGGTTGGTGAGGTCGTAGGTCGCATAGGCAAAGAGGCCAAAGAGCGCCCCGTTGGCCACGGCGTGCAAGAGCTGGCCGGTGGACAGTGCAGGCATCACCGCGAAATGGACGATGCCGAGCGGAAAGCCGAAGTAGAAGATCAGCGCCGGGGCCCAGCGTAGCCGGTCCAGCAGGATGGCGCCGAGTGTCGGCCGGTAGAGGATGCCGGCCATGACCGACAACCAGATCGCATCGATGATCCCGAACATCGCAAGCGACGCCACATAGCCGACGAGATAGGTCATCCGTTCCTCCGTGGCAGTCCTACGCCTTGGCTGTTCGGCTGGTTCAGTGCGTCGGAATGTCCCCCTCGCGCCCGGCCGCCTCTGTCACAACGCGCTCGACCCGCGCTGCGGCCACCTTGAATTCCGGAATTTTTCCGTCGGGATCGACCGCCGAATTGGTCAGGAGGTTGGCGGCCGCCTCCACATAGGCGAAGGGGATGAAGACCATGTCCTGCTGGCAGGCCTCGTCGGCCCGCGTCTTCAGCGTGATCGTCCCGCGCCGTGTGGTGACGGTGACGCGGTCGCCGGCCGCCACGCCGAGCGCCCGTAGCGCCAGGGGGTGCAGGCTCGCCGTCGCCTCGGGCTCCAGCCGCGACAACACGGACGCGCGCCGGGTCATGGCGCCGGTGTGCCAGTGCTCGAGCTGCCGCCCGGTGGTGAGCGTGAAAGGATAGTCGGCATCCGTCGTCTCGGCCGAGGGCCGGTAATCCGCGGGCACCAGCCGCGCCCGGTGCGAGGCGGTCGGGAAGGTCTCCGCGAAAACGATCGCGTGACCGGCCAGGTCCGGCCCGTCGACCGGATAGGTGACGCTGTTCTCCGCTTCCAGCCGCTCCCAGGAAATATTGGCGAGCGAGGGCATGGCGAGGTGCATTTCGGCGAAGACCTCGCGCGGATGGGCGTAGCGCCAGTCGAGGCCGAGCCGTTGCGCCAGCCCCTGGATGATGCGCCAGTCCTCCTGCGCGAGACCCGGCGGCTCGACCGCCTTGCGGCCCATCTGCACCTGCCGGTTGGTGTTGGTCACCGTGCCGGTCTTCTCCGGCCAGGCCGCCGCCGGCAGGACGACATCGGCGAGCATCGCCGTCTCGGTCAGGAAAATGTCCTGGACGACCAGATGGTCGAGGCCGGCCAGCGCCTCGCGGACATGGGCGAGGTCAGGGTCCGACATGGCCGGGTTCTCGCCCATGATGTACATGCTTCGGATCTGCCCGCGCGCCACGGCGTCGATGATCTCGGTGACCGTCAGGCCGGGCTCCCGATCGAGCGACGTGCCCCACAGGGCCTCGAAGCGGTCGTGATGCTCCGCAATGCCGACCCGCGCATAGTCGGGGAAGACCATGGGGATCAGGCCGGCATCGGAGGCGCCCTGCACGTTGTTCTGCCCGCGCAGGGGGTGAAGCCCGGTGCCCTCGCGGCCGACATTGCCGGTGAGCATGGCCAGCGCGATGAGGCAGCGCGCATTGTCGGTGCCGTGGGTGTGCTGGCTCACCCCCATGCCCCAGAAGATCATGCCGCGCTCGGCCCTCGCGAAGGCACTCGCCGCGGCGCGGATCGCCTCCGGCGCGATACCGCAGATCGGCGCCATGGCCTCCGGCGAGCAGATCGCGAGATGCTCCGTAAGGTCCTCGAAGCCTTCGGCGCGGGCGGCGATGAAGTCGCGGTGGTGCAACCCTTCAGTCACGATGACGTGCATCATGGCGTTGAGCAGGGCGACATCGGTCCCCGGACGGAACTGCAGCATGTGGCTGGCGAAGCGCCTCATCGCCGTGCCGCGCGGGTCCATGACGATCAGCTTCGTACCGCGCCGCGCCGCCTGCTTGAAATAGGTCGCGGCGACCGGGTGGTTCTCCGTCGGGTTGGACCCGATGATGATGATCGCGTCCGCCTTCAGCGCGTCGGTGAAGGGTGCGGTCACCGAGCCCGAGCCGATTCCTTCCATGAGGGCCGCGACCGAAGAGGCGTGGCAGAGCCGCGTGCAGTGATCGACATTGTTGTGATGGAAGCGGGTGCGGATCAGCTTCTGGAAGAGATAGGCCTCCTCGTTGGAGCACTTCGCCGAGCCGAAGCCGGCCACCGCCCTGTTGCCGTAGGCGTCCGCCGCCCGCCGCATCCCACCGGCGGCGGCGTCCAGCGCCTCCTCCCACGTCGCCTCGCGGAAATGGGTGAAGGGGTTGCGCGGGTCGACATTCAGCCCTTTCGGAGCGTCCGGACGCCTGATCAGCGGCACGGTCAGGCGCTGCGGGCTCGCCACATAGTCGAAGCCGAAGCGCCCCTTGACGCAGAGACGACCCTCGTTGGCCGGACCATCGACGCCCTCCACATAGGCTATCAGGCCGTCGCGGACCTCGAAGGAGACGAGGCAGCCGACGCCGCAGAACGGGCAGACGGATGTCACGCTGCGGTCCGCGCCACGGCCTCCCGCCTGCGTCTCCTCATCGACGATGGATTTCGGCATCAGCGCGCCGGTGGGGCAGGCCTGCACGCACTCGCCACAGGCGACGCAGGTGGAGGCCGCCATCGGGTCGGCGAGATCGAAGACGGGTGCATGGTGGCTGCCGCGCCAGCCCATGCCGATCACGTCGTTGACCTGGACGTCGCGGCAGGCGCGGGCGCAGAGGCCGCAGGCTATGCAGGCGTCAAGATTGACGGCCATGGCGGGATGGCTGAGATCCGGCGCCTGGTGAGAACCGTTGTCGGCGCGCGCAGGAAACCGGCTGGTCGGGACCCCGAGTTCGTCGGCAAAACGCCAGAGCGGTGATGCCCGGTCATGGGCGATGGCCTGTGCTGGCTGATCCGCGACCAGCAACTCCATCACCAGCCGCCGCGCCTTCTCCGCCCGCGGCGAGGAGGTGTTGACGTTCATGCCCTCTGTCGCCCGGCGGCAGCAGGACGCTGACAAGGTGCGCTCGCCGTCGATCTCCACGACGCAGACGCGGCAGTTGCCATTCGGAACATAGCCGGCTTCGGGTCTGTGGCAGAGGTGGGGCAGCGCGGTGCCGTGCCGCCGCGCCACCTCCCAGAGCGTTTCGCCGGGGCGGGCCGATACGGGTTGCCCGTCGAGGGTGAGAGCGATGGTCGCGGCGCTGCCGGTCATGGCTGTCGCTCCCGCACCACCTCGGAGCGGAAGAAACGGATGGCCGACAGCATCGGGTTGGGCGCGGCCTGGCCGAGGCCGCAGATCGACGCGTCCTGCATCACCGTCGCGAGGTCGGCGAGCAGGTCGAGGTCCCAGGCGGGCTCCTGCATGAGCGTCGCGGCCTTCTCCGTGCCGGCCCGGCAGGGCGTGCACTGGCCGCAGCTCTCGTGCCGGAAGAACTGCATGAGGTTGAGCGCCACCTTGCCGATGTCGTCCTGGTCCGACAGCACGATGAGCGCATGGCTGCCGACGAAGCAGCCGTGTTCTGCGAGCGTGCCGAAATCGAGCGGCAGATGGGCGAGTGACGCCGGCAGGATGCCGCCCGACGCACCGCCCGGCAGGTAGGCCTTCAGGCGGTGGCCCTCGGCCATGCCGCCGGCCTTCGCGATCAACTCTGCCGCCGTGATTCCAGCCGGCGCCACGACGACGCCGGGATATTGCACCCGGCCGGAAATCGACCACGAGCGCAGGCCCGTCGCGCCGTTCATGCCCTGCCCGGCGAACCAGGCGGCTCCCCGCTCAACGATGTCGCGGACCCAGACCAGCGTCTCGACATTGTGGTTGAGGGTCGGGCCGCCAAACAGCCCGTGCTCGGCGATATAGGGCGGCCGCAGCCGCGGAAGGCCGCGCTTGCCCTCGATCGATTCGAGCATGGCGCTCTCCTCGCCGCAGATGTAGGCGCCGGCCCCGCGGCGCAGATCGATCAGTCCCGGCCTCGCCAGCCCCGCCTCCTCCAGCGCTCCGATCTCGCGCGCGAGAAGCAACCGCACGCCGGCATATTCGTCGCGCAGGTAAATGACGATCCGCTCGGCCTCCACTGCCTCGGCGGCGATGAGACAGCCCTCGAGAAAGCGATGCGGGTCGCGCTCGAGGTGATGGCGATCCTTGAAGGTGCCGGGCTCGCCCTCGTCGGCATTGACCGTCATGAAGCGCGGCGCCGGAAAACCCCTGACGATCTGCCACTTGCGACCCGCGGGGAAGCCGGCGCCGCCGAGGCCCTTGAGGCCGGCATCGGAGATCGTTGCGATGACCTCGTCGAGACGCGCCGCATCCGTCCGCACGGACCCGAGGAGCCGATACCCGCCTGCCGCACGATAGGCGGCAAGCCCGATGGCGAGAGGCGAGGGCCGATCTTCCCGACGTCCGGCCCGCAGCGCCGCGACGACGGTCTCCGCCGTGGCGGTGCCGACCGGATGGCGCGCCACCACCGCCACCGGCGCATCGGCGCAGCGCCCAACACAGGGCACGGCCTGGATACGGACGGCGTGAGCGTCGGTGCGGCGGATGAGGTCGGCCAGCAGCCCCTCCGCGCCGACCATCATGCAGGGGAGGGAATTGCAGACACGGATGGTGACCGGAGGCGGTGGTGTCTCGCCCTCCTTCACGATGTCGAAGTGGTGGTAGAAGCTCGCCACCTCGAAAACCTCGGCCTGTCCGACCCGCAGTTGCTCTGCGAGCGCGCGCATGTGGCGCGCCGAGAGGTGTCCGTGGGCATCCTGCAGCCGATGCAGATACTCGATCAGCAGGTCGCGCCGCGGTGCGCTGCCGATCAGCGTCTCGACCTCCGCCAGCGCGTCAAGGTCGAGCGGGCGGCCGCGGGTATGCGTCGCGGCCTTGCCGCGGCCTGCCCAGGCGGCGGCCGGCCCTGCCTGCGATGCCTGCGCGTCTTCCCTGGATGAATCCCGATCCGACATGCCCAGATTGTGGGCAGGTCGGGCGGGCAATTCAAACCCTAAGATTGCCGCAGGCGAGCCCTCGCCTCATGCCTGAGGTGCGGCCGGCGGGTCGAAGGCCTGGATCGGCGGCAGGTTGGCGGTGAATTTCTCCACCTCGACCGTGGTGAGCTGGCCGGTGCAGCCCTGCGCGAAGGACGAGGTTCCGACGTCGCGCGTCAGCACGTTCGGATTGCCGTGAACGCACAGCGGCATCTCCTCCTCGGGGTCGACCGGGTCATACCAGGCACCCGTCGGGAGCTGGACGATGCCCGCCGCGATGGCGTCCGTCACGCGCACTCCGGCGAGGCAGGCGCCGCGCGCATTGAAGAGCCTGACGATATCGCCGTCGGCGATGCCGCGCGCCTCGGCATCCCTGGGGTTCATCCGCGCGACCTCGCGGCCGCGGTGCTTGGCCTCGGTCGAGTGGCCGCCGAAGTCGAGCTGGCTGTGCAGCCGCGTCGCCGGCTGGTTGGCGACGAGGAACAGCGGCGCCGCGGCCGTCGGCACGTCGCTCTTGGCCAGCCAGACCGGATGGCCGGGACAGTCCGCATCGCCGTGAGCGGCGATCTTCGCCGAATGAATCTCGATCCGGCCGGTCGGTGTCGGTACGGGGTGCGCCTCGGGGTCCTCGCGGTAGCGGCGGAGCTGGCCGCCATCGTCCGGATGCTGCGGCACGGTCAGGCTGCCGCGCTGCCAGAACTCCTCGAAGCTCGGTGCCGGCAGCCCCTGAGCGGCCAGCGCCGTGCGGGTGGGCTCGTAGAGATGTTCCAGCCATTGCCGCGTCGTCCGTCCCTCGGTGAAGGTCTCGCCCGCCCCCAGTCTTTCGGCGAGATCGGAGAAGATCGCGTAATCGTCGCGGGCAAGGCCATAGGGCTCCGCCACCGGGTGCATGGCCACCATCAGCGGGTCGTTGGAGGAATAGCCGATGTCCTCGCGCTCCAGCGACATCGTGCAGGGCAGCACGATGTCGGCATGGCGGGCCGTGGCGGTCCAGGCCAGTTCGTGCACCACCAGCGTATCGACCTTCGAGAACGCCTTGCGCAGGCGGTTGAGGTCCTGGTGATGGTGGAAGGGATTGCCGCCGGCCCAGTAGACGAGCCGGATGTCGGGGTAGGTCCGCGTCTCGCCATTGTAGCGATAGGTCGTTCCGGGGTTCAGCAGCATGTCGGCGATGCGTGCCACGGGAATGAAGTCGGAGACGCCGTTGCGCCCCTGCGACAGGGTCGGTCCCGGCACCGCGTTGGCGCGGCGGCCGTAGTAGCCGATGGCGCCGAGGGAATAGGCGTAGCCGCCACCCGGCAGACCGATCTGGCCGAGAGCCGCCGCCAGCACCATGGCCATCCACACCGGCTGCTCGCCATGCTCGGCGCGCTGCAGCGAGTGCGACACCACGATGAGCGACCGGCGTCCGGCAAGCCGCCGCGCCAGCGCGCGGATGGTGTCGGCGCTCATCCCGCAGATGCGCGAGGCCCAGTCGGCGTCCTTCCGGACCCCGTCGCTCTCGCCCGTCAGATAGCGGGCGAAGACCGGCCAGCCCTCGGTGTAGCGGTCGAGGAAGGCCTGGTCGTGCAGGCCCTCGCTCACCAGCGTGTGGACGATGCCGAGCATCAACGCCGTATCGGTGCCGGGGGTGACCGTCAGCCATTCGGCACCGGCCTCTTCGGGCAGGTCCTCGCGGAGCGGGCTGATGAGGATGAACTCGCAGCCGCGCGCCCTGGCCGCCGCCATGGCGCCGCGCTCGACGTGCTGGCTGATGGAGCCGCCGGCGACCATCGAGTTCTTCAGCGCCATGCCACCGAACGACAGCACGACGTCGGTATCCGTGGCGATCTGCTCCCAGGTGACGTTGCGCTTGGTGATGTCCTCGTAGCCGCAGAGGATCTGCGGCAGCAGCACCGAGGACGCGCCGGAGGAATAGCTCTTGACCGACTTCACATAGCCGCCGAGCGCCATGTTGAGGAAGCGGTGGATCTGGCTCTGCGCGTGGTGGAAGCGGCCGGCGCTGGCCCAGCCATAGGAGCCGCCGAAGACGGCGCCCGGCCCGCTTGTGTCGCGCACCCGCTTCAGTTCGCCCGCCAGCAGGTCGAGCGCCTTGTCCCAGCTCACCGGCACGAATTCATCGCGTCCGCGCCGGTCGTCGGGGCCGGGACCGCGCTCCAGCCAGCCGCGGCGGATCATCGGCTGGGCGATGCGGGCGCGATGGCGCAGCGCGCCGGGGAAGTTGTCGATGATGCCGTTCGGGTCGGGATCCCCGCCATAGGGGCGTATGTCGAGGCGGCCATCGCGCATGCGGGCGGAGAACACGCCCCAGTGCGAGGTGTGGGGACGAAAGCCGTCGGTCAGGTCGAGGCCGGGATCGGGGCGGTCGAGCGTCTCGGTCATCGGGGGCTCCCGGGGATGTCCCCCCCGCGTCGCGGTCGGGGCGGATGTGCCACCATTCAACAGATTGTTGGACCTTTCGCCACTCCGGCATCGGCACGGCTGTCGCGCGCGAGGTCCGGCTGAACGGGCTTCTCTGGACGAGAGGCCCGCAAGCTCGCACCCTGCGGTGTGGCGCGGATGACGCACGTCAAGGACGCAGCCCTATGAATAGTCCATTATGAATATGAGGGCCCCGTCAGGGGCACCGGATCATCAGGGAACGGCCGCCATGACATTCAGGCGCTACAGGAAGGTCCTCGTCTTGTCTGCCGCGTGGGCGATGGCGATCCTGTCCGTCGGGTTCGCGGGACCGACGGTCCGTGCGTCGAGCGAGGCGGAGGTGCGACGTGCCGCAGGGGTGAGCGAGGTCCGCCGGAGCATCGAGCAACGGGCGAAGGAGCTGCTGATGTCGGCGCGGAAGGGGCGTTCCTGGGTCACGCCGCGCGGCGTCACGCGCTGGCCCATTTTCATCAACGACGAACAGCGCGGCTCCCTGTGGGAGAATGTCGATCTGCAGTCTCTCGGCTTCGGCGACCATTGGCAGTCCGGCGACGGTTTGCGCCTTGAACTCACCCATGACGGGCGCGTGGTCGGAATGCTGTGGGTTCGCCATGACTAGCTGTGGCAAGCCGGCTGTCGCCGTTGCGGGAGTGGCCCGATGAGCCGTCGCGACCTGGCGGGTCTCGCGGTCATCGTCGCGACGGTCGGGCTCGCGATCGGAACCTACTGGTTTCTCTATCTCGCGCCGATTCCGCTGCGCATGGCCGTTGCGCCCGCCGGCAGCGAGACGTCCCAGTTCTTCGCCGCACTTGCGCAGACGGCCGAACGGGAAAGATATCGGGTCCGGCTGGCATTGGCGCCTTTGACCAATGTGGCGGAGACCTCTGCCGCGATCGACGCCGGTGACGTCGATCTTGCCATCGCGCGGGCGGACTACCGTATTCCGGCAACCGGGCTCGCAGTGGCCATTCTGCACCAGAATGTGGCCCTCCTCGTCGGCTGCGCGGCCCCGCCCGCAGCGCCGGCGCCGGCAGCGTCTCGTGCAGGATCGCGGGTACGGCCGCCGCCGCCCGCCATTGGCCAGCCGGAGCCGATGCAAGGCTTCGCCGACCTCAAGGGACGGCGCGTCGTGGTCGTCGGACGAGGCCCCGGCAACAAGGCCCTGTTCGAGAAGCTCGCCGCCTATCACGGGCTCGCCCTGAACGACATCGACGTCGTCCAGGCGAGATCCGCAACCGAGGTGACGGCGGCCGTCGCGGCCAAGCCCGTCGATGCGCTGTTCATGGCCTTTCCGCGCGGCGAAGCGGTCATCGGGGAGACCATCCGGGCCCTCGGGTGCAGCGGCGAGCGCAGACCGCTCCTGGTCCCGCTGGTCGAGGGCAATGTCTTTCAGGCCCGCAACAAGGTCTTCAGTGCCGTCGAACTCGTACCCGGCGAATTCGGCACCAATCCGCTGCTGCCGGCCGAAGCCGTCTCCACGCTCGGCTTCCCTTCGCTGCTCGTGGCGCGACGCGGGCTTGCGAACGACGTGGTCGAGGAGTTCACACGGCAGCTCTTCACCCAGCGACACGGGCTCATGTCGCAGTTTCCGGCAGCCGGGCGGATCGAGGCCCTGCCGACGGACCGCGGCTCGGCCTTCACCCTGCATCCGGGAGCCAGCAACTACTACGATGCGGAGGAGAAGAACTTCTTCGAACGCTACGAGACGCTGATCTATGTCGTCCTTTTCGGCTTCAGCGGCATCCTGTCGGCCATCGTCTGGCTGTGGCGCTACCTGTTCCCACGCCGCCGGAACCTCGTCTTCCACGAGCATCACGTCTTCGAGGAACTGATCGCGCGGACCCGCGTCGCCGGCTCGACCGGCGATCTCGACGAGATCGTCCAGGCAATGGACCGCCTGCTCGGCGAACTCTCCCAGAACATGCTGCAGGGCAAGGTCGACATCGAGATGAAGCCGGCCTTCGATATTATGAGCGAGCGCCTGAGTGCGGCCATTGCAGAGCGCAGGAGCGAGCTTCTCGCGGCGTCCACGTCATCGTCCCTGTCGGTCACCTGACACCCACCGGCGGCCCGCCTCCGGAGCTGCAGCCATGGGGCCAGCCGGGGTGGCGGGGGCGCATAGTCCCGGCCCGGAGGGCCTCCGCAGATCGGTGCACGGCCGGCGCGGCCTCCCCCTCGGACGTCACCGGGAGCGATCCGCCCAGGCGCCGGCCCGTGACTACGCCCTCGGCCGCCAGACGGCGGGCCTCGGACGGCGCCCCGCGGAGCCGCGGTTTCAGGGAACCTGCGCCGCCGGCGGGTGTTGATCAGGGTACGCGATTGTCCATGACCCATTGAAAGGAACGCCCATGTTCTCGTTCTCGAACAGGACCCGTTCGTCCGCACGCGACGTCGCCGATGGCGCCGTCGAGCAGTTGTTCGCACTCGCCCGCGAAATCGGGCGTCAGGGAAGCGAGGCCCAGACGCGTCTGGCTGCCGCACCGGACCATCTGCGCTCGGCCGTCGGGCATCTCGACCGGCTCGGAATCGGGCCGGTTGCGGCCGTCAGCACCGGCCGTCTCGCCATGAGACATGTGGGACGCAATCCCTCGCTTCTCGCGCCGCTGTTCGTTGTCGGGGCGGCGGTGGCGCTCGGCTACTGGCTTTCCAGGCCGGCAAAGCCCGGTGTGGCGGCGCCCTTCGTGAAGCGCGGGTCCTGACGGACCGTACACCTGCTCGCAGCGGCGGGGACTGGATCTCCGGCCGCTGCCACGTACGGCGGGCCGGGGATCGGTTGGCGGAACAACACGATCATCAGTGAAGGTCCTGTGAGAACGGGACGGTCGAATTTCTCAATTCATCGATGTCGCCCTATGTCATCGACAATGGTATGGGCACATCGATGATATATTTTTGCATAGTGATTCACATCTACATGATGTTAACCTGATATTATTCATGAAATTGGCTTGTGTACCCTGCGAAATAAAAAAAACAACACGGGAACGCCAATGTCATGATCCGAGTTGCATGAGTCTCACTGTCCAAAACAGGGGCTCATATCATGAAACGACTTCTTCTTCTGACCTCCTCGGCCGTCTTCACCGCCGGCCTCGCCATGGCGCAGACGACCCCCCCGGCCACCCCGCCCGCGGCGGCTCCTCCTGCGGCGACCTCCCCCGCCACGCCCCCCGCCGCCACTGAGCGACGCGCTGTGAACGCAGCCCCCCTCGAGAACGGCGCCAACAGCTTCACCGAGGGCCAGGCACGCGGTCGTTTCGAGGAGGCAGGCATCACCGGCGTCACGGATCTCACCAAGGACGACAACGGCATCTGGCGCGGGCGTGGCCAGTGGAACGGCCGGGCCGTGACCGTCGGCCTCGATTTCCGCGGCAACATCTCCGCCCAGTGATCCATCAATCCAGGAAAGGACATTCATCATGAAGACCACCGTTTCCGCCATCTTCGACAGCTACTCGGACGCCCTCGCCGCCGTCGAGCGGGCCGTGTCCGCCGGCATCCCCCGGGATGACATCTCGGTCCTCTCCAACGACCGGACGATCGACCGCAGCGCCTATCGCGATTACGCCCCGACGGTCACCGACGACAGCTCGGCGGGCGCGGGAACCGGCGCCGGCCTCGGCGCTGTCGCCGGCGGCACCGCCGGCATCCTCGCCGGTCTCGGCATCCTCGCCATTCCGGGTCTCGGCCCGGTGGTTGCGGCCGGCTGGCTCGCCGCCACGCTGGTCGGTGCCGGTGCCGGTGCCGCCGCGGGCGGACTGGTCGGGGCGCTGACCGGCGCCGGCCTGTCGGATGATGATGCGCACACCTATGCGGAGGGCATCCGTCGCGGCGGCACCATGGTGTCGGCGCGGGTGGAGAGCGCTCAGGCGAGCCGCATCCAGAGCCTGCTGGAAACCGGCTCGTACAACCCGCGGGATCGCGCCGGCGACTGGCGCAATGACGGCTGGACCGGTCGCGCCGCCTGACACAGCGTCTGAAGACTGAAGAGGCCCTCCGCCGTCGGCGGGGGGCCTTTGTCATGTCGAAGCGACGTCGGAAAAAGCCGTGGTGCCCCTAGCCGGGATCGAACCAGCACTCCTTGCGGAACTCGATTTTGAGTCGAGCGCGTCTACCAATTCCGCCATAGGGGCAACGCGGGCGGGACTATAGCCATGCACGGGTGCGGGTCAACGCGCAGGCCTTGACTTCGGCGCCCCCGGGACCGATTTCCCGGGGCATGAGCGAGAACCCCGTCTTCACCACGGCCGTGGCCGTCGACCAGCCCTCCGCACGCGTGGAGGCTCCGGCGAAAGTCCTGTCCGACGCCGCCCGGCGCGCGCTGGCCGAGGCCGCCGAGCGCCGCGCCGCCCTCGACGCCAGGGCGGCCGAACTCGCCGCCAACCCCGAACTGCACGGCCGCGGCGGCGCCGATCCGGTCCGCTACGACGACTGGGAGGTCGGCGGCATCGCCGTCGACTTCTGAAGGCCGGGCGCGGCCGTCAGGCCTTGTTCTTGCGATCGCGCAGTTCCGCAAAAACCTCCGCCGCCAGGCGGCCCTTCATGTCGAGCACGGCCGCGATTGCGGCGTCGTCGGCGCGCAGGAACGGGTTCGTCGCCTTCTCCTGGCCGATCGTGGTCGGCAGCGTCGGCTGGCCGCCTTCGCGCAGGCGGAAGACCTCCGCGGCCCGCGCCTTCAGCGCCTGATTGTCCGGATCGACGGTGAGCGCGAACGTCGCGTTCGAGCCCGTGTATTCATGGCCGCAATAGACGACCGTGTCGTCGGGAAGCGTGCGCAGCAGCTTCAGCGCATCCCACATCTGCTGCGGGGTGCCCTCGAACAGGCGGCCGCAGCCGAGCGAGAACAGCGTGTCGCCGGAGAATAGGATCCTCTCGGCGGCGAAGTGGTAGGCGATGTGGCCGACGGTGTGGCCGGGCGTGTCGATGACGTCGGCCTCGAGCGATCCGAACCGCGCCTTGCCACCGGGAGCGACGGTCTCGTCCACGAGCGGAATGCGGTGCGCATCGGCCGCGTTGGCGATGACGCGGGCCGATGTCGCCGCCTTCACCGCCTCGATGCCCTGCACGTGGTCGGGATGGTGGTGGGTGACGAGGATGTGGCTGATCGTCCAGCCTTTCGCCTTCGCGGCGGCGAGGGTGGCTTCGGCGTCGGGCACGTCGATGGCGGCCGTGGCGCCGGTGGCCGGATCATGGATGAGCGCGCCGAAATTGTCGCTCAGGCAGGGGAACATGTGGACGTCGGCAGCCATGCGGGTCTCCAGGGGTTCGAGCGGCTGTGAGCGTTGAGCGAGGGGACCGGATCGCGCGGCGACCCATCCCGTTCATCCTGGCTGCTATATGTCATTGCCTGCCGCCGATGGCCATTCCATTCTCCCCGCGGCCCGGCGAGCGGCCGGCCTGCAAGGAAGGAGCCCCGTGTCCGACGTCATCGACCTGCGCGCCTTCTATTCCTCGCCGCTCGGCATGGTCGCGCGGCGTATGGTGACGCGCGCCGTGCGCACGCACTGGTCCTCCGCCCGCGGCATGCTCACCGTCGGCCTCGGCTACTGCACGCCCTATCTCGGCATTTTCCGCGAGGAGGCCGACCGCTCGCTCGCCTTCATGCCGGCACGCCAGGGCGTCATCAGCTGGCCGACCGCCCGTCCCGGGCGCTCGGCGCTCGTCGAGGACGACATGCTGCCGCTGGCGGACGCCGCCGTCGACCGGCTGCTCATCGTCCATGCGCTGGAGGTCTCCAACGACGTCCAGGCCCTGCTGCGCGAGGCCTGGCGGGTGCTGGCCGCCGGCGGCAAGGTCCTCGCGGTGGTGCCCAACCGGCGCGGCCTGTGGGCGCAGCGCGACACCACGCCCTTCGGCCAGGGCCGGCCCTATTCGTCCCGCCAGCTCACCGAGCTGATGCGGCAATCGTCCTTCACCCCGATCGCCTGGAGCCAGGCGCTGTGGGTGCCGCCCGTCAGCAAGTCCCTCATTCTCCGATCGGCCATGGCCTGGGAGCGGATGGGGTCCGCCCTGACGCTGCCCTTCGCAGGCGTCCATCTCGTCGAGGCGACGAAGCAGGTCTATCGGCCGGCGTCGCTGCGACGCGAGCGGGCCATCGAGATCTTCAGGCCGGTGCTCAACCCGACGCCGGCGGCGCGGGCCGCCGTCGAGCGTCACGGAGGAACCGAAGCCGGCTGATCACCGCCCCGGCAGCTTCGATTTCAGCACGAAGAGCAGTTCGGCGATCTCCTCGTCGGAGAGCAGGGCGATCTTGCGGGCGAGGAGATTGGCAAGTTCCGTGGCCTGCGGCGAGAGGCCGGACGTGTCGATGACGATGCGCGGGTGCGAGATCTCGGCGAGCTTCGCCAGTTCCTCCGCCTCGTCCCAGATGATGCCGAAATAGGCGATGATGCGCTGGATCAGGTACCAGCTCGGCCGGCCGCGCTTGCCGTGCTCGAGGGCCGACAGATAGGCCGCGGAGACGCCGACCGCCTCGGCCATGGCGGTGAGGGTGGCGCCCTTCTCTTCGCGCAAGCTCCGGACGCGTGCGCCGAAGGGCGTCATGCCCGGCGGGCCTCGACGGCGGCGAGGGCCGCCGCGAAGGCGGCCTCGATGTCGAGCGCCGTGGTGTCGAGCACGACCGCATCGGCGGCGACGAGAAGGGGCGCGTCGGCGCGGCCCGAATCGCGGGCGTCGCGGCGCTGGATGTCGGCGAGAACGGCATCGTAGCCGGCGCTGTCGTCCGCCACCTCGCCCCGGCCGACAAGTTCGCGGAAGCGCCGCCGTGCCCGCTCGTCGGGGCTCGCGGTGACGAACAGTTTGGCGGCGGCTTCGGGCGCTATGACGGTGCCGATGTCGCGCCCGTCCAGAACGGCTCCGCCGGCCTGCCCGGCGAAGGCGCGCTGCAGGTCGAGCAGGGCCTTGCGCACCGGGCCATGCGCCGCCACCACCGAGGCAGCCTCCCCCACGTCGCCGGTGCGCAGCTTCTCGGCGTCGAGGTCGTCGAGGTCTAGGTTCTGAGCGATGGCCTCGGCGATGGCGAGATTGTCGAGCGGAAAGCCGCGGTCGAGCATGATCTTCGCCACCCCGCGATAGAGCAGGCCGGTGTCGAGATGCGGCAGGCCGTAGTGGGCGGCGATCCGTCGGGCGAGCGTGCCCTTGCCGGAGGCCGCCGGGCCGTCGATGGCGACGATCATGCGATATCCGCTCCCAGGCCCCGCATCAGGCCGACGAAATCCGGAAAGCTGGTGGCGATGAAGGCGGTGTCGTCGACGGTCATGGGCCGGGCGGTGGCGAGGCCCATGACGAGGAAGCTCATGGCGATGCGGTGGTCCATGTGGGTAGCGACCGTGCCGCCGCCCGGCGTCCTGCCGTTGCCGGCGACGATCAGGTCGTCGCCTTCGATGGTGTGATCGACACCGGCTGCGGCGAGACCGGCCGCCACCGCCGCGAGGCGGTCGGATTCCTTCACCCGGAGTTCGTGCAGGCCGCGCATCCGCGTCGGCCCCTCGGCGAAGGCCGCGGCGACGGCGAGGACGGGATACTCGTCGATCATGGAGGGGGCGCGGTGTGCCGGAACGTCGACGCCCCGGAGCTTCGAGCCGTGGACGCGCAGGTCGGCGATGTCCTCACCCGATTCCACACGAGGGTTCAGGATCTCGATCTCCGCACCCATCTCGATCAGCGTGGTGACGAGGCCGGTGCGCAGCGGGTTCATCATCACGCCGGTCACCGTGACGTCCGAACCGGGCACGATGGCGGCGGCGACGATCGGGAAGGCGGCGGAGGACGGATCGGCGGGAACCACGACGGGAGCGGGCTTCAGCTCCGGCTGTCCCACGAGGTCGATCCGCCGGCCATGCTCGCCATGCGGGGTCGTCGTCACCTGCGCGCCGAAATGGGTCAGCATCCGCTCGGTATGGTCGCGCGTCGCCTCGTTCTCGATGACCGTCGTCACCCCGGGCGCGTTGAGACCGGCCAGCAGCACGGCGGATTTGACCTGGGCGGAGGCGACCGGGGATTCATAGACGACCGGAACGGCGTCCTTTGGACCCTCGATGGTGATCGGCAGGCGCCCGCCCTCGGCCTGCTCCACCACCCGGACCCCGAAGAGCTCCAGCGGATCGAGGGCGCGGCGCATGGGGCGCTTGCGCAGCGAGGCGTCGCCATCGAAGGTGGCGCGGATCGGGTGGCAGCCGACGACGCCCATCATCAGCCGGCAGCCCGTGCCCGCATTGCCGAAATCGAGCGGCTCTGTCGGCTGCACCAGGCCGCCGACGCCGACGCCGCGCACCACCCATGCCCCCGGTCCGGTGCGCTCGACCGTCGCACCCAGCTGGCGGCACACCTTCGCGGTGTTCAGGACGTCCTCGCCTTCCAGCAGGCCGGAAATGCGCGTCTCGCCCACGGTGAGGAGACCGAACATCAGCGCGCGGTGCGAAATCGACTTGTCGCCGGGGACGGTCAGCGTTCCCGTCAGGGCGGCGCCGCGCCGCGCGGACATCGGGGTTTGGGCTTGTGATGCGCTCAAGGTCAGGGGGTCCCGCTCGGTTCGAAAAGTCTGTCCCGCGCTCTATCCCGCGCCGCAAGCCTCTTGACAAGCAGGGGCTCTGCGTCCAACTGACCCCCCTTCAAGAGAAGTCCGATCTTTATTCAGGGAGTCCGCAGTGGCGAGACCCGAACTCGGCGTGAAGCGCATCTGCCCCACGACCGGCAAGAAATTCTATGATCTGAACCGCGATCCCATCGTCTCTCCCTATACGGGCGAGGTGCTGCAGCGCGTGCTGTTCGAGCCGGCCCGCCGGGGTTCGTCGGCGGCCGCCAAGGCGGTCCCGCAGGTCGACGAGGTGGATGCCGAGCTCGAAGTGCCGGACGCCGAACTGGTCAGCCTCGAAGAGGCGGACGAGGAAGAGGCGTCTCCGGCCAAGGTCGCGGCCATCGACGACGACGTGGACGTCGAGGTCGAGGATGCCGGCGACGAGGACGATACCTTCCTCGCGCCGGACGAGGACGAGGATGACGGGGACGTCAGCGACCTCATCGGCGACGCCGCCGACGACGACGACGATCAGTAAGGCGCGCAGGCCGCCCGCCGGACGGCGTGCGGCCCCTTGCGCAATCGCCCGGTGAAGCGTATTGAGAGGCCGACTTCGGTCATTCATACACCCTCATCGATGGCTATCGTGAGAGTGGGTTCCTGCGGGGACCCGCTCTTTTTGTTTCAGCCGCCGGCGAGACCACTTTCGGAGCTGCGATTGTCCGCGGAAGAGCCGCGCCTGAACGAGGATCCCCGTCTCATCGTCGAGACGGGTGTGGCCGCGCGCGTCGCGTCCATCGTCGAACCAGTGCTCGAGGGCCTCGGCTTCCGCCTGGTGCGGGTGCGTGTCTCCGGCTCGCAGGCCGGCGGCTCGACGCTGCAGATCATGGCCGAGCGGTCCGACGGCACCTTCACCATCGACGATTGCGAGGCGACCAGCCGGGCGCTGTCGCCCGTCCTCGACGTCGAGGACCCGATCGCCGCAGCCTATAATCTCGAGATTTCCTCGCCCGGCATCGATCGCCCCCTGGTGCGTGCCGGCGACTTCGACCGCTGGGCCGGCTACGAGGCCCGCGTCGAGATGGCGGTGGCCCAGGCTGGCCGCAAGCGCTTCCGCGGCTTCGTGCTTGGCGCCGAGGGGACCTCTGCGCGGCTGAAGCGCACCGACATCAAGGGCGACGAGCCCGCCGAGATCCTGCTGCCGATCGAGGAGATCGGCGATGCGCGCCTCGTCCTTTCCGACGACCTCATCCGCGAGGCGCTGCGCCGGGCGAAAGCCGCCGGCCGCGCCATGGACGAGGATGACGAGGACGATATGGATGAGGACGGCGCCGGAGAGGCCCCGGACGACGCCGAACTCGTCATCGTCCGTCCCGGCACGCCGCGTCCCGTCCGCGCCGACCAGGCGCCGAAGAAGAAAGCCACTCCCGGCCCCGTCCGCTCCGGCGACGGGCCGCGCGGTCCCAAGCCCAAGGGGCCGGGCCGCTACGCCAAACCCAAACCATCCCGCTAGAGGGGAATAACCATGGCCGTCTCGGCAAACCGACTGGAATTGCTGCAGATCGCGGACGCGGTGGCGCGCGAGAAGCAGATCGACCGCCAGATCGTGCTCGAAGCGATGGAAGACGCCATCCAGAAGGCGGCGCGCTCGCGCTACGGTCAGGAGACCGAGGTGCGCGCCGAGATCAATCCGAAGTCGGGCGAGATCCGTCTGTCGCGCCTCCTCCAGGTCGTCGACGAGATCGACAACGTCGCCATCCAGATCGCCACCGAGGAGGCGCGTCGGAAGAACCCCGCCGCCCAGCCCGGCGACTGGATCGCCGAGACGCTTCCGCCCTTCGATTTCGGCCGCATCGCGGCCCAGTCGGCCAAGCAGGTCATCGTGCAGAAGGTGCGCGAGGCCGAGCGCGACCGCCAGTTCGACGAGTACAAGGACCGCATCGGGGAGATCGTCTCCGGCACCGTCAAGCGCGTCGAATACGGCAATGTGGTCGTCGATCTCGGCCGCGGCGAGGCGATCGTCCGCCGCGACGAACTGATCCCGCGCGAGATGTTCCGCAACGGCGACCGCGTCCGCGCCTATCTTTTCGACGTCCGCCGCGAGCAGCGCGGGCCGCAGATCTTCCTGTCACGTACCCACCCGCAGTTCATGGCCAAACTCTTCGGCCAGGAAGTGCCGGAAATCTACGACGGCATCGTCGAGATCAAGGCCGTCGCCCGTGATCCCGGGTCGCGCGCCAAAATCGCCGTCGTCTCGCGCGACAGCTCCATCGACCCGGTCGGCGCCTGCGTCGGCATGCGCGGCTCGCGCGTGCAGGCGGTGGTCGCCGAGCTGCAGGGCGAGAAGGTCGACATCATTCCGTGGAACCCGGACATCGCCACCTTCGTCGTCAATGCTCTCGCTCCCGCCGAGGTCGCCAAGGTGGTGCTCGATGAGGATCGCGAGCGCATCGAGGTCGTGGTGCCCGATCCGCAGCTCTCGCTCGCCATCGGCCGTCGCGGCCAGAACGTGCGCCTCGCCTCGCAGCTGACCGGCTGGGACATCGACATCCTCACCGAGCAGGAGGAGAGCGAACGCCGCCAGGCCGAGTTCGAGGTCCGCACCAAGCTGTTCATGGGTGCCCTCGACGTCGACGAGGTCGTCGGCCAGCTGCTGACGTCCGAAGGTTTCCGTTCGGTCGAGGAGGTCGCCTATGTCGAGCTCTCCGACCTCGCCTCCATCGAAGGCTTCGACGAGGAGACGGCGCAGGAGCTGCAGCGCCGCGCGCTCGACACCATCGCCCGCATCGAGGCCGAGCATGACGCCAGGCGCAAGGAACTCGGCGTTGCCGACGACCTGCGCGAGGTCGATGGCCTGACCACCGCCATGATGGTCAAGCTCGGCGAGAACGACGTGAAGTCGCTCGAGGACTTCGCCGGCTGCGTTCCCGACGATCTGGTCGGCTGGACCGAGCGCAAGGAGGGCCAGTCGACGAAGCATGCCGGCTTCCTCGACGGTTTCGAGCTGACCAAGGACGAGGCCGAGGCGATGATCATGCAGGCCCGCGTCAAGGCCGGCTGGATCGAGGCCCCGGTGGCGGAAGCCGAACCGGAATTGGCCGAAGGCGATGCTGAAGCTGAAGCCTGAGTCGGAGCGATGACGGCCGGTGGTGATCGTGACAGAGACCGATGCAGATGAGCTGACGCTCGACGGCGGCCCCCTGGCGGGGCGGTCGGGAAGCGAACGCACGTGCATCGTCAACCGCCGCGCGTCGTCGCCGGACGGGCTCGTCCGCTTCGTCGTCGGGCCGGACGGCGTTATCGTCCCCGACCTCAAGGCCCGGCTTCCGGGCCGCGGCGCCTGGGTCACGGCGACCCGGGCCGCCGTCGCCGAGGCGGTCAGGCGCAAGCTCTTCGCCCGCGCCTTCCGGCGTGAGGTGACCGCCCCCGCCGACCTGCCCGAACTCGTGGAACGGCTCATCGAGGCGCAGGCCATCGCCTCGCTGTCCCTCGCCAACAAGGCCGGAGCCGTGGTCGCCGGGTTCTCCAAGGTCGAGGCGGCCCTGATGGGCGGGACGGCGGCAGGCCTTATTCACGCCTCGGACGCGAGCGATGATGGCGTTCGCAAGCTCGGCCAGGTCCTCCGCCGCATCTTCGGCGACGACCCCGACACCATGCCGCGGGTGACGGCGTTCACCTCGCTGCAATTGGATTTGGCATTGGGGCGCATGAATGTGATACATGCAGCGCTGCTCGCCGGCGGGCCGAGCGAAAATGCTCTCGCGCGCTGCACGGCCCTCGAGGTTTACCGCACCGGTGACGTGACCGGAGGTCGGCCTCCGGCTTCCGTCAACGAGCCGAAACACTGATTTCCCGGACGCAGCCGCCCGGCGCAGGACCAGAACCGAATGACCGATGAGAAGACCTCCGGCGACAAGACCCTCAGCCTGACGGGCAAGACCCTCAGCCTGAAGAAGCCCGCCGGGAATGAACAGAGCATGGTTCGCCAGAGCTTCAGCCACGGCCGCACGAAGACGGTGGTGGTGGAGAAAGTGTCGGCGAAGCCGCGCTCGTTCGCGCCGCCGCGTCCGGCCGCGCCGGCTCCCGCCCCGACGGCCGAGAAGCCGCGCGCCCCCGCCCCGGCCCCTGCCGCTCCGGCGCCGGCCCGGCAACCCGCCCCCGGCATGATCCTGCGCACGCTCTCCGACGAGGAGCGCGAGGCGCGTGACCGCGTGCTGGCCGAAGCCCGGGTGCGCGAGGCGGAAGAGCGCAAGCTCTCCGTCGAGGAACAGGGCCGCCGCACCGAGGAGGACGCCCGTCGCGCCGCCGAGCGCGCCGAGCAGGACCGCCGCCAGCGCGAGGAAGACGACCGCCGCCGCGCCGAGGACGAAACCCGCCGCCGTTCAGAGTGGGAATCGCGCCGCCGCCTGGGCGACGACAATCGGCCCCGCAGCCTCGACGACATCGGCCGCGCCCCGCGTGCGCCGGCTGCCGAAGCCGCGCCGGCTCCCGAGGCGCGCGCTGCCGCGCCCGAACAGCGTCCCGCCGCGCCGACCCGCGACAGCCGCGGCTTCGGCGACCGTCCGCCGCGCGATGGCTATGCCCCCCGTCCGCAGGGCGACAGGCCCTTCGGCGACCGTCCGCCGCGCCCGCCGGGCGACCGTCCCTTCGGCGATCGTCCCCCGCGCGAGGGCTATGCCCCCCGTCCGCAGGGCGACCGCCCCTATGGCGACCGTCCGCCGCGCCCGCCGGGCGACCGTCCTTTCGGTGATCGTCCCCCGCGCGAGGGCGGCTATGCGCCGCGTCCCGCAGGCGACCGCCCCTATGGTGATCGTCCGCAGGGAGACCGTCCCTTCGGGGATCGCCCGCCCCGCGTCGACGGTCGCCCGCCGCGCCTCGACAGCCCGCGCCCGCCGCGCCAGTTCGGCGCGCCGGCCAACAGTGCCATTCCCACCCGTCCCGAGGGTGCCGGTCCGATGCGCTCCGGCCCGCCGTCTGCCGGCCGCCCGCGCGGCGCTGGAGACGACGATGAGGGTCCGCGCGGTGTTCGCCGTGGCCCCGGCGGCAAGGTCGTGGCCCCCGCGACCCGCCCCGAGCGCCCGGTTGCCGATGCGCCGAGCCGCACCCGCCTGACGCTCACCAATGCGCTTGAGGATTCGTCCGACCGCATGCGGTCGGAGGCCTCCTTCCGCCGCCGCGTGCAGCGCATGACCGGGCGTCGCCCGACCGAGCAGAAGGAGAAGATCCTGCGCGAGGTGACGATCCCCGAGACGATCACCATCGCCGATCTCGCCAACCGCATGTCGGAGCGGGCCGTCGACATCATCCGCATGCTGATGAAGCAGGGCGCGATGCACAAGATCACCGACGTGATCGATGCCGACACCGCCCAGCTCATCGCCGAGGAACTCGGCCACACGGTTCGCCGTGTCGCCGAGGCCGACGTCGAGGAAGGCCTGTTCGATTCGCCCGATCCGGAGGAGATGCTGGAGGGCCGCGCCCCGGTCGTCACCATCATGGGCCACGTCGACCACGGCAAGACCTCGCTGCTCGACGCCCTGCGCAAGACCAACGTGGTCTCGGGCGAGGCCGGCGGCATCACCCAGCACATCGGCGCCTATCAGGTCCAGACCCCGCTCGGCGGGCTCGTGACCTTCATCGACACGCCGGGCCACGCCGCGTTCACCGCCATGCGCGCCCGCGGCGCCAAGGTGACGGACATCGTCGTGCTGGTGGTCGCCGCCAATGATTCGGTGATGCCGCAGACGGTCGAGGCGATCAATCACGCCAAGGCCGCCAAGGTTCCGCTGATCGTGGCGATCAACAAGATCGACCTGCCCGACGCCCGCCCCGAGAAGGTCAAGACCGACCTTCTCCAGTACGAGGTGCAGCTTGAAAGCCTCGGCGGCGACGTGCTCGAGGTCGAACTCTCCGCCAAGACCGGCCAGAACCTCGACAAACTGCTGGAACTCATCCAGCTCCAGGCCGAGGTTCTCGAACTGAAGGCCAATCCGTTCCGCCTCGCCGAAGGCACGGTGATCGAGGCCAAGCTCGACCGCGGTCGTGGTCCGGTGGCGACCGTGCTGATCCAGCGCGGCACCATGCACCCGGGCGACATCGTTGTCGCCGGCGCCGAGTGGGGCCGTGTTCGTGCGTTGATCAACGACAAGGGCGAATCGACCGACGGTGCCGGTCCCTCCGTCCCGGTCGAGGTGCTCGGCTTCAACGGCACGCCGGAGGCGGGTGACCGCGTTGCGGTCGTCGTCAACGAAGCCCGCGCCCGCGAGATCACCGACTACCGCTCGAACCTGAAGCGGGAGAAGGCCGCCGCGCGCCTCGGCGCCGGACGGTCCTCGCTCGCCGACATGATGAGCCAGCTCAAGGCCGGCGCGGGCAAGAAGGAATTCCCGCTGATCATCAAGGGCGACGTGCAGGGTTCGGTCGAGGCCATCGTCGGTGCCCTGGCCAAGCTCGGCAACGACGAGGTGGCGGCCCGCGTCATCCTGTCGGGTGTCGGCGGCATCACCGAGAGCGATGTCGGCCTCGCCCAGACGGCAGGATCGGTCATCATCGGCTTCAACACGCGCGCCCACAAGGAAGCGCGTGCGGCCGCCGAGCAGGCTGGTATCGAGATCCGCTACTACAACATCATCTACGACCTGGTGGACGACATCAAAGCCGCCATGTCCGGCCTGCTCCCGCCCGAACTGCGCGAGACCATGCTGGGCAATGCCGAGATCCTGGAGGTGTTCAACATCACCAAGGTCGGCAAGGTGGCGGGCTGCCGGGTCACCGAAGGCCGGGTCGAGCGCGGCGCCAATGTGCGCCTCATCCGCGACAGCGTCGTCGTCCACGAGGGCAAGCTGTCGACGCTCAAGCGCTTCAAGGACGAGGTCAAGGAGGTCCAGGTCAGCCAGGAATGCGGCATGGCCTTCGAGGGCTACCAGGACATGCGCGCGGGCGACATCATCGAGTGCTACCGCGTCGAGGAGATCAAGCGCTCGCTGTGACCGGCAGGCGCTTCATCGGACATGTGAAAAGGCGGCCATCTGGTCGCCTTTTCTTTGTCCACCGTTTGAACCCCTGGCGGTCCTTGCTGCGACCCATGGGCAAGTGATCCAACAAGTCGGCCGTGGAACAGGCGGTCGCGCTCCAACAGCGAGTGCATCAGTGCCATGGACTCCGCCTACCGCTTCGCAATCGACACGACCTTCGCCGACTATCGCGCGCTGCTCCGCGCGCGGCAGAGGCTGGGTCCGCTGCGCGGTCATGGCCGTTGGCTGCGCTATCCCTTCGTCGCCATCCTGTTCCTGGCGACGCTCTGGTGGCTCGACGGGCTGTCGGCCCCGTGGAGCGTCTATCTGCGCTGGGATGTTGCGAAATGGATCGTCGGGCTCGTCATCTTCATTCTGCTGGTCGATCTCTTCTTCGACCAGGTGATCGGCCGCTGGGTCTATTCCCGCTATGCCGTAGCGAACCGGCCGCTCACCGCCTCGGTCGACGCGGACGGCATTTCATGGGCAGTCGATGCCTGGAGCGGCCGTGTCGCCTGGAGCGGGGTGAAGACCGCCGTGGTCACGGCCGACCACCTGTTCCTGTTCATCGGCAAGCTGGAAGCCATCTCCTTGTCCCGCCGTGGTCTGGCCGACGGGGACTGGGACGGCTTCCTCGCCTTCGCCACGGAGCGGCTGCCGCAGCCGCCCGTGCGGGGCTGAAAAAAACGCGGCTGCCGGGGCAACCGCGTCCTGATGTCTTCGGCATGCTCGTGAGAGCAGATGTCACACCACCTTCAGGCTGATCTCGCCGAGCCCGTCGACCGCCGCCACCATGGTCTGGCCGCGGGTCACCGCGCCGACGCCGTCCGGCGTGCCGGTGAAGATGACGTCGCCCGGGCAGACCTCGAAATAGGTCGACAGGAAGGAGATCTGCTCGGCCACCGACCAGATCATGTCGGCAAGGTCCGCCTTCTGCTTCACCACGCCGTCGACGGTGAGCGAGATCGGCCCCTTCAGCTTCTGGCCGACCTGGGCCACCGGATAGAGCGGGCCGACCGGACCGGAGAGGTCGGAGGACTTGCCGAGCTCCCACGGGCGCTTCAGCGTCTTGGCGTCGTCCTGAAGGTCGCGGCGGGTCATGTCGAGGCCGACCGCATAGCCGAAGACGCAGTCGAGCGCCTTGTCGACCGGAATGTCCTTGCCGCCCTTCGACAGCGCCACGACCATTTCCAGCTCGAAATGGTAGTTGGCGGTCTTCGGCGGATAGGGATGGTCGACGGTCACCCCATGCGGCACCGGCTGCAGCGCGTCGGCGGCCTTGTTGAAGAAGAATGGCGGCTCGCGGGTCGGGTCACCGCCCATCTCGCGCGCATGGGCGGCGTAGTTGCGGCCGACGCAATAGACCCGGCGGACCGGAAACAGCTTGTCGGTGCCGACGATCGGCAGGGCAGGGCGGGCGGCGGGTTCGAACACGTAGGACAAAGGGGGCGCTCCAGAACGATCTTGACGTCTGACGGTGGTCTCGACGATGCGCGCAAGCTAAACTCACCCGTCAGATTGTCCATGGCTCCAAGGCTCATGTCGCATACCGAAAAGCGCGAACTCCCGCCGCTCGCCAAGCTCGCTCTCGAGATGGGGCCGCTGGTCATCTTCTTCCTGGTCAACTCCTACGGCGACCGCTGGTTCGGCGTGGCGCCGGACAGGCGCCTTTTCCTCGCCACGGGAATCTTCGTCGTCGCCGTCCTCGCCTCGCTGGTGGTCACCTGGTCGCTGATCCGCAAGCTGCCCGTCATGCCGCTGGTCTCGGCGGTGGTCATCACGGTGTTCGGCGGGCTGACGCTGCTCCTCGACGACGAGCTGTTCATCAAGCTCAAGCCGACCATCGTCAACACGCTGTTCGGCGCCGTCCTCGTCTGGGCCGGTCTCACTGGCCGCAGCGTCCTCAAGCTCGTCCTCGATTCCGTCTTCACCCTCACGGATGAGGGCTGGCGGCTCCTCACATGGCGCTGGGCCTTCTTCTTCTTCCTGCTCGCCATTCTCAACGAGGTGGTCTGGCGGACGCAGACGACGGATTTCTGGGTGGCGTTCAAGGTCTGGGGCATCATGCCGCTGACGATGATCTTCGCCATGGCGCAGATGCCGCTGATCTTGCGCCATGACGCCAGCGACGAGGCCGGCAAGACGCCCTGATGCTCATCGCCGTTTCGCTTTGCCCCGGCGCCATGCCCCGCTAGAAGCGTTGTCCCGCCACCCGTCCGGATAAGCCTCGTGGTCCGCGCCCTGTTCATCGCCGTCCTGTTCGTGCTGGTGGTGGCTATCGCCGTCATCGCCATCTTCCCCGGCGACGACCTTGTGGTCGCGCGCTGGTTCTGGACCCCGGCGGACGGCTTCTGGCTGTCGTCGCACGGCTGGGCGGCCGTCCTGCGCCGGGTCAGCATGTGGCCGACCATTGCGCTGGGCGTCGCGGCCCTCGTCTCGCTCGTCCAGCACATCGTCGCGCCGGCCACCCGCCAGTTCATGACCGCGCGTGCGGCGCTGTTCCTGTTCCTGACGGTCACCGCCGCGCCGGTTCTCCTCGTGAACGGCGTCTTCAAGGAGGTCTGGGACCGCGCCCGCCCCGTGCATGTGACCGAACTCGGCGGCAACTGGCGCTTCACGCCGTGGTGGCGACCGGGTGACGGCACCGAGTGCCGCACCAACTGCTCGTTCATCTCGGGTGAGTCCTCGGGCGCCGCCTGGCTCGCCGCGCCGGCGCTGCTGGCGCCGCCGGCGGTCAGGTCCTTCGCGCTCATCGGGGTGGCGGCCTATACCGCGGTGGTGTCCGGCCTGCGCATCGCCTTCGGCGGGCACTTCCTCTCCGACACGCTCATCGCCACGCTCCTGACCCTGCTGATCGTCGCGGCGGCCTACCACTGGCTCTACCGGGCACCCGGCGCTCCGGCCGAACCTGATCTCGCCGCCCGCCTCGGCCGCCTCGGCGCGCCGCTCCGGCGCCTGTTCGGCAAGGCGGGCTGACAGAGGCGCGCTTGCCAGCCGCGCGCCGCTTCTTTAAGTCGGCGCGAGCCCCCTTCCGACTGCTCTGGAAACCGTCAAAATGGCCGCGCAGAAGTCCGTCAAGAAAGTCGTCCTCGCCTATTCCGGCGGCCTCGACACCTCGATCATCCTGAAGTGGCTGCAGACCACCTATGGCTGCGAGGTCGTGACCTTCACCGCGGATCTCGGCCAGGGCGAGGAACTGGGACCGGCGCGCGACAAGGCGCTGCTGCTCGGCATCAAGCCCGAGAACATCTTTATGGACGACCTGCGCGAGACCTTCGTGAAGGACTACGTCTTCCCGATGTTCCGCGCCAACGCGATGTATGAGGGCCTCTACCTCCTCGGCACCTCCATCGCCCGCCCGCTCATCGCCAAGCGCCAGATCGAGATCGCCGAACAGGTCGGCGCCGACGCCGTCTCCCATGGCGCCACCGGCAAGGGCAACGACCAGGTGCGCTTCGAGCTCAGCTACTATGCGCTGAAGCCCGACGTCACCGTCATCGCCCCCTGGCGCGAGTGGGACCTGTCGAGCCGCACCAGGCTCATCGAGTTTGCCGAGCAGCACCAGATCCCGATCGCCAAGAACAAGCGCGGCGAGGCACCGTTCTCGGTCGACGCCAATCTGCTGCACGCCTCGTCCGAGGGCATGGTGCTCGAAGACCCCAATGTTGAGGTGCCGGACTACGTCTATTCGCGCACCGACGGCCCGGAGAGCGCGCCCGACAAGGCGACCTATATCACCATCGACTTCAAGGAAGGCGATGCGGTCGGCATCGACGGCAAGGCCCTGTCCCCGGCGACGATCCTCACGCAGCTCAACGAGCTCGGCAAGGTCAACGGCATCGGCCGCCTCGATCTCGTCGAGAACCGCTTCGTCGGCATGAAGTCGCGCGGCATGTACGAGACGCCCGGCGGCACGATCCTCTACATGGCCCACCGCGCCATCGAGAGCATCACGCTCGACCGCGGCGCGGCGCATCTGAAGGACGAGCTCATGCCGAAATATGCCGAGCTCATCTACAACGGCTTCTGGTTCTCCCCCGAGCGCGAGTTGCTGCAGGGCCTCATCGACAAGTCGCAGCAGTACGTCACCGGCACGGTCCGCCTGAAGCTCTACAAGGGCAACGTCATCGTGGTCGGCCGCGAGAGCCCCTATTCGCTCTATGACAAGGAGCTGGTGACCTTCGAGGAAGGCGCCGTCGCCTACGACCACCGCGACGCCCAGGGCTTTATCAAGCTGAATGCCCTGCGCCTGCGCACCCTTGCCCAGCGCAAGAAGAAGATGGGGCTCTGAGAGCCTTAGCCGTTGAGACGAACGAAGGCCGGGGCGACCCGGCCTTTTTCATGCCTGGAAGAGGAAGGTCACGGCCCCTGGCGCGTGCCCGTGGTCGGGCCCGGCGTGCCGACGAAGCCGTTGAAGCGGTTGGCCGGCCGGGTCAGGCGATGGCCGCTGCGGCCGGCGTCATGGTCGGCGCCGTACTCGCTTGACGCGGCCATGGTCGGGACGGCGAGGCGGGCGCTGGCGGCGAGGGCGGAGGCATGAGCGGAGGAGGCGACCCCTGCGACTGTCGACAAAGCTGCGGCAGCAAGGAGCGTGAGAGCCGACTTTCGAATGTCGAACTTCGCAAACATGGTCGCCTCCCCGGTTCATTCCCCGCGGCATCGTGCTGCGGAGTGACCATGGGTCGCGGCGGCATGCGAAAAGGTTCGAGGCGGTCTTCAGATTCTTGCGGACGCGAGGGATCACCCCGCGACATGGCGGTCTGCACCACCGACGTGGGTCCATCGAGGCTCGCTTCTCTCGCACCTCAGGATGAGGAACGATGGTGCATGGCATCAGAGGCAACGCCCGCGATGGTCAAGCCCCTTCCTGACCGTGTTGCAGCCCGCCTCCTTCCTCATCCTGAGGCGCGAGGCCGCGCGATGCGCCAGCATCTCGCAAGGCCGAGCCTCGAAGGACGCAGTGCGGTCGTGCAGGGCATACTTGCTCGACGAGGGGTGGGGTTCCGCTCAGCCCAGCCGCTTCAGCCAGCGCTTCGCCTGCGCCCGCACATTCTTCGGCGCCGTACCGCCATAGCTCACCCGGCTCGCCACCGACTTCGCCACTGACAGCACCGAGAACACGTCCGCTGTGATCCTCTTGTCAACGGACTGCATGTCGGCAAGCGTCAGCTTGTGCAGCGGCACGCCCTTGTCCGAGGCGAGGCCCACCGCCTTCGCTGCGATGTGGTGGCTTTCTCGGAAGGGGATGCCGAGCGCCCTGACGCACCAGTCGGCGAGGTCGGTCGCCGTCGAATAGCCCTGTCCCGCCGCCTTCTTCATGGTCGCGGCTTCGGCCGTCATGTCGCGCACCATGCCGGCGGTGGCGGCGATCGCCAGCGACAGCGAGGCGAGCGCGTCCATGGTCGGCTCTTTGTCCTCCTGCATGTCCTTCTGGTAGGTCAGCGGCAGGCCCTTCAGCACCACGACGATGGCGTTGAAGGCGCCGAGGATGCGGCCGACCTTGGCACGCACCAGCTCGGCCGCGTCCGGATTGCGCTTCTGCGGCATGATCGAGGAGCCGGTCGAGAACGCGTCCGACAGCTTCACGAAGGAGAAGGGCGAGGAGCACCAGATGACGATTTCCTCGGCGAGGCGCGACAGGTGAACCGCCGTGATCGTCGCCGCGGACAGCACCTCCATGACGAAATCGCGGTCGGCGACCGAGTCGAGCGAGTTAGCCGTCGGCCGGTCGAAGCCGAGGGCCTTGGCGGTCATGTGCCGGTCGATGGGGAAGGACGTGCCGCACAGGGCGGCGGCCCCCAGAGGGCTCTCGTTGAGGCGGCGGCGGGCGTCTGCAAACCGCCCGCGGTCGCGACCGGCCATCTCGACATAGGCCATCAGGTGGTGGCCGAAGGTCGTCGGCTGCGCCACCTGAAGATGGGTGAAGCCGGGCATGACGGTTGCTGCTTCCGCGAGCGCCTTCTCGGCCAGCGCCTTCTGCAGGTCCTTCAGCTGCGCGTCGAGCCCGTCGGCGGCGTCGCGCACCCAGAGGCGGAAGTCGGTCGCCACCTGGTCGTTGCGCGAGCGGGCCGTGTGCAGCCGTCCGGCCGGCGCGCCGATGATCTCGGCGAGCCGGGCCTCCACGTTCATGTGGATGTCCTCGAGGCTGCGCCTGAAGACGAAGCTGCCGCCGTCGATCTCGGCCAGAACCTGGTCGAGGCCCCTGGTGATCGCGGCTTCGTCATCGCGGCTCACGATGCCTTGTTCGGCCAGCATGGCGACGTGGGCTTTCGAGCCGGCGATGTCCTGCCTATACAGACGCTTGTCGAAGTCGATCGAGACGTTGATGTCCTCCATCACGGCGGCCGGGCCCGAGGCGTAGCGGCCGCCCCACATGGTGTTGCCGGATTGGTCGGCTTTGGTCATCGTCGCGTCCCTGATGAAGAAGGAGTTCGCTGAAGTGTCTCGCGCCAGAATGACCATCCTCGCGGCAGGACTGATCGGACTGTGCGCCGGCGCTGTGGCCTTCTACTGGACAGGCGGCCCCGGGCGCAATGCGTCGGCGCAGGCCTGCACGGCGGCGCGAACCGTCGCAGGCAGCCTGATGCCGCTGGCGCGCGGCGAGCTTGCGGCTTTCCGCGTGACCGAATCCCCGATGATCGCGCCCAACGTCACCTTCAAGGCGCCCGATGGCCGCTCCCTGACGCTCGCCGATTTCCGCGGCCGCATGGTGCTGCTGAACCTCTGGGCCACCTGGTGCGCGCCCTGCCGGCACGAGATGCCCGCCCTCGACCGGCTGCAGCAGACGCTGGGCGGAGACAGGTTCGAGGTGGTCGCTGTCAACATCGACACGCGCAACCCCGACCGTGCCGCCACATGGCTCACCGAGAACGGCATCCGCCACATGGCGAACTATTCCGACACCAGCGCCCGCATCTTCCAGGACCTGAAGACCGCCGGCCGCGCCTTCGGCATGCCGACGACGCTGCTCATCGACGCCAATGGCTGCGAACTCGGATTCCTCGCCGGTCCCGCCGAGTGGGCGAGCGACGACGCCATGACACTCATCCGCACCGCGCTTGGCACCTGACGCGACCCAGACCCGACATGACAGACATCGCCGCGCGCCGCGCCGCCCTCTTCACCCTGTTCGACCGCCTCGGCATCGTCACCACCACCCATGAGCACGAAGCCGTGTTCACGGTGGCCGAAAGCCAGCACGTCAAGGACAGCATCCCCGGCGGACACACCAAGAACCTCTTCCTCAAGGACAAGAAGGGTCGGCTGTTCCTCGTCGTCGCCCTCGGCTCGGCGGTCATCGACCTGAAACGCCTGCACGAGGTCATCGGGGCCTCCGGCCGCCTCTCCTTCGGCTCGGGCGAACTGCTGGAGGAGGTCTGGGGCGTGAAGCCGGGATCGGTGACGCCGTTCGGCGCCATCTGCGATGCGGACCGGCGTGTCGCGGTCGTGCTCGATGCGGCGATGATGGAGCACGAGATTCTCAACTACCATCCGCTGGAGAACACCGCGACCACCAGCATTTCCCGGGCGGATCTGGTGGCCTTCCTGCGCGCCACCGGCCACGAGCCGCGCATTCTCCCCTGCAGCCAGCCGGCCTGAGCGCCGCCAATCGGCGGATGCCGCGATCACGCGGCGGTGAGACATGCCACCATACCGCCCCATTTCGGCCCCGGTGGGGTCAAGACGCAGGGCGAGCCTGACCCTGTTGCCCCGTTGCCTGATCGACGCTGCTCCGGACTCTTCAGCCCCCCAGCCCCCCGGGGTGACGTCCGATCAGGCCGGGTGCCATCGGCTCTGCCGATGGCCAAACGTTCGGTCATCCCCTCCGACGCGAACGTGCGGGCCGGCGCTCATGCGCCGGCCCGTTTCTTTTCCTGGCACCCGTCCAGCTTGTCGATGGTCGCAAGGGGCCTATCTCGCAGGGGGAGCAGGCGGAGGACGGCATGGCGACGAGACTGACCGATACGCAGCGCCGCGAGGCGCTCGCCTCCCTGTCCGGCTGGATCGAGACGGAGGGTCGCGACGCCATCACGCGCCGCTTCGCCTTCCGGAATTTCTCCGAGGCCTGGGGGTTCATGAGCCGCGTCGCTCTGGCGGCCGAGGCCATGGACCATCACCCCGAATGGTTCAACGTCTACCGGACGGTCGAGGTGACGCTCTCCACCCACGATGCGGGCGGATTGACGGAGAAGGACGTGAAGCTCGCACGGGCGATGAACGACATCGCCGGCATCTGAGCCGTCCCTACCGGTCGCAGGACCAGGTCATCACCGGCAGGCGCGCCTCCCGCTCGGCGATGAAGCCGCGCGCCGACCGCGCCGGCACTTCGACCTCGATCAGCCGGTCCGGCCCGAGTTCGACGACCTGACGCAGTCGCACCTTCTCGCCCGGTTCGAGACGCACGACCGGCTGTCCGCCGAGCGGCGCATCGAGAAGGCTGGCGCCTTCGGCTGCGATCTCGATCTCGAAGGTCCGGCAGGCGGCGGTCGGGGCTGTTGCGGCCGGTGGCGCATCGGCGGCGGGGATCGCCGGCACGGTGATGGGGACGGTGCGCACGACGCGCGGCGCCTCCGGTCCCGTCGCTTGCTGGGGCGGGGGTGGAGCGGAGCCGCCGCCCGTCAGGTTCAGGGTCGTCAGGGCTGCGAAGCCGAGAGCCGCGAGGGCGGCGACGACCAGCACGGCGAGCAGCCATTTCAGCCGGCCCGGCGATCCCCCCGGCACGCGGACCGAGGCGTCACCGCCGCGCGCGGCATCGAGGTCCTTCTCAAGCCGGATCAGTGCCGACAGGTGCGAAATCTGTGCGTCGAGCTGATCGTACCAGCCGTCGAAATCGTCCGGAGCGGGGTCGTGGGCGCGATAGCTGCGGTCGAGGCCGTCGAGGCTCGCCCTCAGGTCGATATGCGGACCGGTCGGCGGCGCGCCGATATCCGTGCCGAAGCGCGTGATGGCGATGGCAAGGTCGTTCTCGGCGCGGGCGATGACGTCGCGCAGGGCGGCGCGGGTCTCGGCATTGATCCGGTGCGCCAGCCGCTTGAGCTGGCCCGGCGGGTCCGCCACCACCTTCAGTTCGGCGGCGGCCTGCCTGAGCGCCTCCTCGATGGTCCCGGACGGGCGCGACAGCCCTCCCATCCTCACACCGTAGGTGTCGAGCACGTGGAAGCGGTAGCGGTAGGCGGAGACGAGCGGGGCGACGTCCACGAGATCCGATCCGGGGGTTCAGGCCGTCATCGCGGCGCCGGTACAGGCGGCGCCGTCGCGACGGAGGACAGCGCCGTCCAGCGGGCGGCTGGCGACGCGGGATTCAATCATCATCGCATATTCTCCCGGCTCACCGACCCGCGAGGCGAATGGCACCTGTGCTTTCAGTGATGGGCGGGCTTCGGGCAAAAGCGTGTCGAAAAGGAGCGCGGGCGCGACCCCGATATTGCCGTTGCCGCCGAACTCCGCCGACGTGCCACCATCGATGGTCATCCGCTCTCCTCGAATCGCCCACGAAACAGATGCGGCACTCCGCGTCAGGGTTGTGTAGGCGAAAGGCTCCCGCGACGCAAAAGCGCCATAGGGCGGTTTTCACCTGCGCCGGAGCGGGAAGTGCGGGACGCTGACGGGAAGCTGCCGCTGGCGGCTGAAGAACACGACGTCCCGGTTCTTCATGACGCCGACCAGCGCCGCGCCGGCCGCCAGCCCGCCGACATGCGCCCACCAGGCCGTCGCCCCGCCCTGAGCGGTCAGGAGGTGCCAGATCTGCAGCGTCACCCATGCACCGAGCGCAAGCCAGACCGGAATGGAGATCGGCAGGATGTTGAAGGCGAGGCCGAAGACCCTGACGCGCGGATAGAGCAGCAGATAGGCGGCCAGCACGCCGGAAATGGCGCCCGACGCGCCGACGAGCGGGGCCTGCGACGCCACGTTGAACAGGAGATGGGCGCCCCCTCCGACCAGCCCGCACAGGATGTAGAAGACGAGGAACCGCACATGGCCCATGGCATCCTCGACATTGTCGGCGAAGACCCACAGGAACAGCATGTTGCCGATCAGGTGCATCCAGCCGGCATGCATGAACATGTGGGTGAGCCATGTCGCCGAGGCCGGCACGACGACGAGCTGCGGGGCGAGGCTCGCGCGATCGGTGATGACAGCGGGAATGAGCCCGAGCCCCAGCGCATTGGCATTGGCTGTCTGCGCGGGAACCAGCCCGGTGGTGAGCAGGAACACCGCGACGTTGATGCCGATGAGCGCGAAGGTCACATAGGGCGCGGTGATGTGCCGGTGCGGATTGTGATCGGAGAGGGGGAGGAACATGAGGCCGAGACTAGCCCGGCGCGGCGAGGCCTGTCACCGGCGGGAAGCACGGGCGCTCTCGCGGCGCTTGATTTCCACCATATAAGAATTGTAGTTGCGGATGATGGAACGACGACGCTTGACCGCAGGCCCGGCAAGCGCCGACGGTGTCGCCCTCTCGTCAGGATATCGCCCATGACCGCCTCCAAGTCCCCCGGCCTCCAGCCGCGCACGCTCGCCGCCCAGGCCCTCGGCTGGGAGGAGGCGGAAACCCACGCCGTGGTGACACCGATCCATGTCGCGACCACCTTCATCCGCGATCCCGACAACCAGTATCGCAACGGCTTCATCTACGGCCGCCCGGACAACCAGACGGTGCGCCAGTGCGAAGCCGTGCTGGCGGCGCTCGAGGAAGGTCCCGAGGCCCTGGTGCTCGGCTCGGGCATGTCGGCGGCGACCGCCGTGGTCATGGCCCTGCCGGCCGGCGCGCATATCGTCGCGCCGACGGTCATGTACTGGGCGCTGCGCAACTGGCTGATGAACGATGCCGTGACCTACGGCTATACGACGACCTTCGTCGACACGACCGACCTCGCCGCCGTGAAGGCCGCGATCCAGCCGGGTAAGACGAAGCTTGTCTGGCTGGAGACACCGTCCAACCCGCTATGGACCGTGTCCGACATCGCGGCCATCTCCGAGATCGCCCACGCGGCGGGCGCCATCTGCGCCGTCGATTCGACTGTCGCAACCCCGGTCTTCACCCGCCCGCTGACGCTCGGCGCCGACATCGTCATGCATGCCGCCACCAAGTATCTGAACGGCCATTCCGATGTGGTGGCCGGTGCGCTGGTGACCCGCGAGGTCAACGAGTTCTGGGCGAAGGTGCGCCGCGTGCGCTCCATGCACGGGCAGATCCTCGGGCCCTTCGAGGCTTTCCTCCTGATGCGCGGCATGCGCACGCTGCATGTGCGCGTCGAGGCGCAGGCGAAGGCGGCCCTCGCTCTCGCCGAGAAGCTGAAGGCCCATCCCCTGGTCGCCGATGTCCTCTATCCCGGTCTCTCCTCCCATCCGCAGCACGCGCTCGCGGCCCGGCAGATGACGGGCGGCTTCGGCGGCATGATGTCGATCCGCGTCAGGGCCGGCGAGCAGGCCGCCGTCTCCACCGCCGCCCGTGTCGAACTGTGGAAGCGCGCGACGTCGCTGGGCGGTGTCGAGAGCCTCATCGAGCACCGCGCCTCCATCGAGGGCGCCGGCTCGCCCTGCCCGACAGACCTGTTGCGACTGTCGGTCGGCCTGGAGGCGGTCGACGACCTTTATGCTGACATCGACCGGGCGCTGAGGGGCGCCAACACCTGACCGGCGTCAGTTGCCGCCGTCGAGCAGGCGGCGCGCGATGACCTGCGCCTGGATCTCGGCGGCTCCCTCGAAGATGTTGAGGATACGGGCGTCGCAGAGGATGCGGCTGACCGGATATTCCAGCGCGAAGCCGTTGCCGCCGTGGATCTGCAGGGCGTTGTCGGCGGCTGCCCAGGCGACGCGGGCGCCGAGGAGCTTGGCCATGCCGGCCTCGAGGTCGCAGCGCCGGTCGAGGTCCTTCTGCCGGGCCGAGAAATAGGTGAGCTGGCGGGCGATCATCACCTCCACCGCCATCATCGCGATCTTGTCGGAGACGCGCGGGAAGGCGATCAGCGGCTTGCCGAACTGGATGCGCTCCTGCGCATAGCGCAGCCCGAGGTCCATGGCGGCCTGGGCGACGCCGACGGCGCGGGCGGCGGTCTGGATGCGCGCCGCCTCGAAAGTCTGCATGAGCTGCTTGAAGCCCTGCCCCTCGACGCCGCCGAGGAGGTTCTCCGACTTCACCTCGAAGCCGTCGAAGGAGATCTCGTACTCCTTCATGCCGCGATAGCCGAGCACCTCGATCTCGCCGCCGGACATGCCGGGCGCCGGGAAGGGGGTCTCGTCCGTGCCGCGCGGCTTCTCGGCGAGGAACATCGACAGGCCCTTGTAGCCGGGCTCGCCCGGATTGGTGCGCACCAGCAGCGTCATCACGTCGGCGCGCACCGGATGGGTGATCCAGGTCTTGTTGCCATGGATCTTGTAGACGTCGCCCTCGCGCACGGCGCGGGTCTTCAGCGAGGCGAGGTCGGAACCGGTGTTCGGCTCGGTGAAGACGGCGGTGGGCAGGATCTCGCCCGAGGCGATCTTCGGCAGCCAGTGGTCCTTCTGGGCATCGGTGCCGCCGGCGAGGATCAGTTCGCAGGCGATCTCAGAGCGGGTGCCGAGCGAGCCAACGCCGATATAGCCGCGCGACAGCTCCTCGGAGACGACGCACATCGATTCCTTGCCGAGGCCCATGCCTCCGAAGGCCTCGGGCAGGGTCAGGCCGAAGACGCCGAGTTCGGACAGCTTGGCGATGACGTCCAGCGGGATGTAGGCGTTCTTCAGGTGCCAGTCGTGGGCGTAGGGAATGACCTCGGCGAGCGAGAACTTGCGCATCTCGTCGCGGATGGCGAGCAGCGTCTCGTCGATGGCGGGATCGCCGAAATGGCCGGAGGATTCCTGCGCCTGGACGAGGGCGGCGAGGCGGGCGCGGTTGGCCGCCGTGTTGCCGGTGGCGATCAGGGTGTCGGCGGCGCCGGCGAAGCGGCGGGCGATGTCCGCGACCGACAGCCCGAGATCGGCGGGCCGGACGACCTCGCCCTGGTTCATCGGAATGCCGCCCGGAATCTGCGCCAGATATTCGCCGAGCCCGATGCGGACGATGAGCTCCTCCATCTCGCCGAAGGCGCCCGTCGCGCTCAGGCGCTCGGCATAGGAGGTCAATTGCCGGACGCTCTCCACGTAGGTCGCAAGCCAGGCGAGGCCGTGGGTGGCGCGCTGCTCGCGTTCGATCGCGGCGCCGGAGATCCGTCCGCTTTCGGTCACGAGGGCGCGCACCGTCGTGGTGGCCTCGGCCAGCACGGCATCGACCGCGACCACGGCGCCCTGCGCCAGGTCGATCAGGTTCGCCGGTGCGTGCTTCTCGGCAAGAGCGGGGCTCATGGCGGTTCCCTCGGGTCGGACTTATCGTTGCTGCAACGCAAAATAACGCAGCGGGAGCGCGTTGCAATCCAACAAATGACCAGTGATCCGCCCTTCGCGCGTCACCCCTGCCGGGTCGCCAGCCACACGCCGATGGCCGTGACCGCCATGCCGACGAACTGCGTCGGGGTCAGCGTCTCGCCGAAGAAGAGGAAGGCCATGAGCGCCGACACGGCCGGGACGAGATAGATGTAGGCGGCCGCCCTCGACACCTCGCCGCGCCGGATCAGGTAGAGGAAGAGGCCGATGCCGCCGACCGACAGGGCGAGGACCGACCAGGCCATGGTGAGGACAAGCGTCTGGTTCCAGTCGGCTTCCACCTTTCCGAACAGCAGAAGCAGCGGCAGCATGGCCGCGGCCGCGGCCACATACTGCAGCGTCGTCGTCGTGCGCATGTCGCCGCCGGAGACGAAACGCTTCTGGTAGAAGGTGCCGGCGGTGACCGCCACCATGGCGAAGAAGTTGACCGTCAGCGGCGTCACGATGGCGTTGAAGACATCCGGCGAGACGCCGACGAGCTTCGGCATCAGCACCAGAACGATGCCGGCAAAGCCCAGGGCGACGCCGACGCCCTGCCGCCACGTGATCCTTTCGCCGAGAATGGCGGGAGCGAGCAGCGCCGTCATCACCGGCTGCAGCCCCGCCATGATCCCCGACACGCCCGACGGCACGCCGTTCCTCACCGCCCACCAGACGCCGCCGAGATAGAGGGCGTGCAGCAGCACGCCCGACACCATGGCATGGCCGATCTCGCGTCCCGAGCGCGGCCATGGCGCGCGCATTGCGAAGGCGATGACTGCGATGACCGCGGCGGCGAGCGAGAAGCGCAGGAACAGGAACCACAGCGGGTCAGCATACCGCGCGGAGAAACCGGCCACGATCCAGCCTGTCGACCAGGCGAGGACGAAGAGAAGGGGAACGGCCCGCACCGCAAGCGACATGATGATCTCGGCAAGAGGGGCGCGGACCGTAGAAGGCGACCGATGAAAACTCAATCACCTCACGTTAGGGAAGGGAAAATGAGCTGCAACGCTCTGTAAAATAACGACAAACTCGCGCCGTATCGCTTCCCGCTAGCTGTTCCTTAACCACTGGCCGGCATCCTTGCCGCGCTACAAGCTGGGGAAACGTCTGAAAATGTCTGTCCGTATGCCCGCACTGTCGGTCCGCATGAGGATCGCTCTTCTCGCCATCGTGCCTCTGGTCGGCGTCTTCGCCGCCGGCGGTTCCGCCTGGTACGGCCAGCGATCGGCGGCCAGCGCCTTCGAGGCCTATGACGGCTACGCCGGCCTTGCGACCGACGCCGCCCGCGTGCGGGCCAGCGTCCGCGACCTGCGCTTCGCCGCGGTCGACTATGCGGAACGCTACACGGAAACCGCTCCGACCCATTTTGCCCGCGCCCGCATGGAGGCGATGATGGCGCTGGGCGAGGCCCGGCGCAAACCCGAGGCTGCCGCCCTGCAGGGCGAGATCGAGCAGTCGCTGAAGCAGCTCGGCGAGGCGGCCACCGCCTTCGATCTCGTGCGCGTCACCATCGAGACCCTCGGCACGGACGACGCGTCCGGCCTGACCGGCCGGATGAACGAATCGGTCAAGACCCTGGAAGACCAGGCCCGCCGCGTCGCCGCCAATTTCGACGACGGTGCCGGCATCCTTGAGCAGGTGCTGCAGATGCGCCGGCACGAGAAGGACTTCATGCTGCGCGGCCTCGATTCCGATCTGGAGGCGTTCCGCCAGGCCCGCACCAAGTTCATCAACGAGGTCACCCGCTCTGTCGTCGCGCCGGCCACCAAGACCGAGCTCCTCAAGGCCGGCGAGATCTACTGGCCGGCTCTCGATTCCTACGTCGAGGGCAGCCGCACCGTGCAGCAGACCGTCGCCCAGCTCGACACCCTGCTGACCAACCTCGACCAGACCACCAACGTCCTCGTCGCCGCCGCCAATGACGGCAAGACGCGCGCCAACGAGGCCCGCCTCGAGGCGCAGTCCAAGACCCTGATGCTGATGATCGGCATCATTGCGGCGGTCGTCCTGCTCTGCGGCGCCATCGCCATGGTCCTCGGCCGTTCCATGACTCGGCAGATCGGCGGCATCACCGCCGCCATGCGGGAACTCGCCGCCGGCGACACCTCGGTCGCCGTCCCCTCGACGGAAGCGAAGGACGAACTCGGCGAAATGGCCCGGGCGGTTCTGGTCTTCCGCGACAATGCCATCGAGCGCGAGCGCCTGGCGGCCGAGCAGATCGCCGAGGTCGAGGCGCGCAACCGCCGCGCCTCCGCCGTGGATGCGCTGATCCGCAGCTTCGAGGACGCCTCCGGCAAGTCGCTGGGCGCCCTGCGCAACGCCTCGGGCGAACTGGACGGCGCCTCCGACCAGCTCGACACCACCTCCGGCGCCGTGACGCAGGAGGCGGTCAACGCCTCCGGCGCCATGGAGCAGGCCGCCACCTCGGTCTCCTCCGCCGCCGCGGCCGCCGAAGAGCTCGCCGCCTCCATCGCCGAGATCGCCTCGCAGGCGAGCAAGTCCACCGAGGTCGCGGGAACCGCCGTGACGGAGGCCGAGCGCACCGCCCAGACCATGGGCTCGCTCGCCCAGGCCGCCTCGCGCATCGGCGAGGTCGTCAACCTCATCCAGGCGATCGCCGGTCAGACCAACCTGCTGGCGCTCAACGCCACCATCGAGGCCGCCCGCGCCGGCGAGGCCGGCCGCGGCTTCGCGGTCGTCGCCTCCGAGGTGAAGAGCCTCGCGGCCCAGACCGCCCGCGCCACCGAGGAGATCGCCTCGCAGATCGGCTCCATCCAGGAGGCGTCCGGCGATGCCGTCGACGCCATCGACAAGGTCAATCAGGTGATCAGCGAGATGCGCGGCATCGCCGCTTCGGTCGCCGCGGCGGTCGAGGAGCAGAACGCCGCTGTCTCGACCATCGCCGAGGCCGTCAACCGCGCTTCCGACGAGACGCGCGGCGGCGCCGAGGCCATGGGCCGCGTCGGCGGAACCGCACAGTCGGCGCAGGCGACCGCGGAGGATGTCCGCGCCCTGTCGGGTCGTCTCGGCGAGGAGGCCCAGGCGCTCGATCGCGAGATCCGCACCTTCCTCGACGGCGTCCGGGCGGCCTGAGGCCGCCCGTCGCCCGGTTCAGTCGGGCGTCACTTCGCGGCGACGACCATGATCTCGACGGTGTACTGCGGGGCGGCGAGCTTGGCCTCGACCGTGGCGCGGGCCGGGGTGTGGCCGGCAAGGACCCAGCTGTCCCACACCGCGTTCATCTCGGCGAAGGTCGACATGTCCGAGAGCCAGATGTTGGCCGACAGGATGTTCTGCTTCGACGTGCCGCACTCTGCCAGCAGCGCATCGATGGTGGCCAGAATCTCCTGGGTCTGCTCGGTGACCGACTTGCCGGCGGCCTTGTGGGCCACCTGTCCGGCCAGATAGACGGTGTTGCCGTGGACGACGGCGCCGCTCATGCGCGGACCGACCTGCTTGCGCTCGATGGCCATGATCGTTTCTCCTTGGAACTGCCTGATCGCAGAGCGCGTCTCCTAGCGCGGGGCAGCCGCAAGGCCAACCCGTCCTGTCGCCGCGGCGCCATGCGTCCGCATGGATGCTTGCCAGCCTCCCCCGCGCGACGCGATGATTTCGTCCCCGAACGTCCGGATCGCACCATGCTCGAACGCTTCCTCTCCCTGCTGTCCGATTTCTCGGCCGAGCCGCGCGAGCATTTCGGCGATGACGACTACCGCCTCGCCGCCGCCGGCCTCCTCGTCCACGTCATGGCCGTCGACGGCTCGGTCTCCGATGCCGAGCATGACCGCATCCGGGCCGTTCTGGCCGCTGGCTTCGACCTGACACGTCCGGACACCGAGCGGCTGATCGAGAAGGCGATGGAGGCCGGGACGTCCGGGGAGAGCTGGACGTCCTTCGCCGATCTTCTCGCCGAGCGCCTCGATCTCGACGGCCGGCGCCGCATCGTCGAGATGATGTGGAGCGTGGTGCTGTCGGATGGCGCGGCGGCGGAACTCGAGGAGGCCGTGGTCGAGCGGGCTGCGGCGCTGATGGGCGTCGATCTCCCTGCCCGCTGAGCCCTCAGGCCCACTCGGCGGCGATCTCGGCCTCGAGGTCGAGCGTCGAGCGCTCGCCGATATCGTCGAAATGAACCTTCAGGAAGCGCCGCGCCGCCTTCCTGCCGGCGGCCTGGAGCTCCAGCAGGAAATCATAGTCCGTCACCACCTTGGAGCCGGCCGTGAGTCCCTTGAGGGCGTCCGAGAGGGCGATGCGGTGCAGGTTGACGCGCTTGTACTCGCCCGGCCCCCGGCCATGCGGCAGGCGCCCCTCGTCGACCAGCCGCGCGACGAAGGCCGCCGTGCGGAGCTCGGCCTGGAGCGACGAGTTGAAGGTGATCTCGTTGAGGCGATTCATGATCGCCCGCGACGATGTCGGCGTCTCGTTGCGGACGAGCGGGTTGATCTGCACCAGCAGCACGTCCTCGGATTCGGTGGTGCGGTAGAGGGGAAACAGCGGCGGGTTGCCCATGTAGCCGCCGTCCCAGAACGGCGTGCCGTCGATCTCAACCGCCTTGAACAGCGTCGGCAGGCAGGCTGACGCCATCACCGCGCGGCAGGTGATATGCTCGCGCCGGAACACCGTCAGCTTGCCGGTCCGCACATTGGTGGCGGAGATGAAGACCTTGACCCCCTCGAAGGCGGCGAGCCGCTCGAAATCGACGAAGCGATTGATGAGATCCTCAAGCGGATTGATATCGAACGGGTTGAGGTCATAGGGCGAGAAGTAGCGCTGGACCGAACTGACCCAGGTCTCCATCAGCGAACCCTCGTAGGGCATGACGGAAAACAGATGATCCAGCGCGCGGCGCTGCACGGCAGTCATGCTGCCGTCGAGCGAGGCCGCCCGCCAGAAGCGCGACAGCCGCTCGCGCGCCGCCTCGGCCCCGCCTTCGGCAAGGCCGTCGGCGAGCAGAACGGCATTGACCGCCCCCGCCGAGGCGCCGGTGATCCCGTCGATGATCAGGCGGCCGTCGCGCAGCACCTCGTCGAGCACGCCCCAGGTGAAGGCGCCGTGCGCGCCGCCGCCCTGAAGCGCCAGGTTGATGCGCTTCGTCGCCCGCTTCGTCATGCGGCGGTCCAGCCGCCGTCGATGACGTTGTTGGCGCCGGTGATGTTCTTCGCCGCGTCCGAGCACAGATGCAGCGCCAGGGCCGCCACCTCCTCGACCCGCACGAACTGCTTGGTCGGCTGGGCGGTGAGCAGCACGTCGTTCATGACCTGCTCCTTGGTCATGTTGCGGGCCTTCATCGTGTCGGGGATCTGCTTCTCGACCAGCGGTGTCCAGACGTAACCCGGGGAGATGCAGTTCGCCGTGATGCCGAAGGTGGCGAGTTCCAGCGCGATGGTCTTGGTGAAGCCGAGGAGGCCGTGCTTGGCGGCGACATAGGCCGACTTGAACGGCGAGGCGACGAGCGAGTGCGCCGAGGCGATGTTGACGATCCGCCCGAACTTGCGGGCCTTCATGCCCGGCACCACCGCCTTCGCCAGATGGAACGAGGCCGTCAGGTTGATGGCGATGATGGCGTCCCACTTGTCTGCGGGGAAATCCTCCACCGGCGAGACGAACTGGATTCCGGCATTGGAGACGAGGATGTCGACCTTGCCGAATTCGCTCTCGGCGGTCTTCACCAGGGTCGCGATCTCGTCCGGCTTCATCATGTTGGCGGGCGAGAACAGGATGCGGCGGCCGGTCTCGGCGGCGAGCTTCGCGCGGATGGCCTCCAACTCGGCCGGGTCGCCGAGGCCGTTGAGCATGACGTCGGCTCCCGCCTGCGCGAGGGCGGTGGCGATCGCAAGGCCGATGCCGCTGGTCGATCCCGTGACGATCGCGCTCTTTCCCGCAAGGTTCATGATACCCATCTCCTCCAGCAGACGTTCACGCTGCGGCCCATCACTGCCGCGCCTTGTTCTGCAATGCAACATCCGCCGCCCGGCTTTGGCGGTCCGGTCCAGCATGCTAGGAACGGGAATCGAGGAAAACCGAGGGCCAACGGTTGATGCTGAAGTCCCGCCACGCGCACGATCACGCCTGCGAGCACGCCCACCCGCCGGTGGACGTGCTGAAGGTGGCCGAGGCGCGCTGCGCCGAGAAGAAGCTGAAGCTGACCCCGATCCGGCGCGAGGTGTTGCAGCATCTGGCCGCCTCGCCCTCGCCGCTGGGGGCCTATGACCTCATCGAGCGAATGCACCGGGAGAGCGGCCGCCGTCCGGCGCCGATCAGCGTCTATCGCGTGCTCGATTTTCTTCTTGAGGCCGGGCTCGCCCACCGCATCGAGAGCCGCAATGCCTTCGTCGCCTGCGCCCACCGGCACGGCAGCGCCGATCTCGTGGTGTTCATGATCTGCGACGCCTGCGGCTGCGTGTCGGAGGCATCGGGCGCGCCGGTGGAGCGCGATCTGTCCGCCATCGCCCGCGCCGCCGGATTCACGCCGGCGACGCAGGTCGTCGAGATGTTCGGCCGCTGCGCCCATTGCGGCGACCCCGACAAGGCCTGATCAGGCCGCCTTCAGCGCCTCGACGAAGGACTGGACCTCGCTCTGCAGCGTGCCGGCATTGGCCGACAGGTCGGTCGCCAGCGTCATCAGTTCGCCGGCCGAGCGGCCGGTCGCCTCGGCTGCTTCGCCGACGGTGCCGATCGTCCCGGTCACGCCCGTGGCCGCGCTGGCGGCGCGCTGGCAGTTGTCGGCGATCTCGGCCGTCGCCGAACCCTGCTCCTCCACCGCGCTGGCGACCGCCGCCGTGATTTCCTTGATCGTGTCGATGGTGGCGGCGATGGCGCCGATCGAACTGACCGTCTCGGCCGTCGCGTTCTGGATCTCGGCGACCTTGGCGGCGATGTCCTCGGTGGCCTTGCCGGTCTGGGCGGCGAGGTTCTTCACCTCCGAGGCGACGATGGCGAAGCCGCGGCCGGCTTCGCCCGCGCGCGCCGCCTCGATGGTGGCATTGAGCGCCAGCAGGTTCGTCTGGTCGGCGATCGCCTTGATGAGGTTGATGACGTCGCCGATCCGGTCGGCGGCGCCGGCGAGGTTGCGGATCTGGCCTTCGGTGAGGCGGGCGTCGCCCACTGCCTTCTCGGCGCTGTCGGACGAGCGCACCACCTGCACGTTGATCTCGCGGACCGAGGCGGCGAGTTCCTCCGTGGAGGCCGCCACCGTCTGCACGTTCATCGAGGCCATCTCGGCGGCGCCTGCGACCTCGCCGGCCTGGCGCGTGGTCTCCTCGGCGGTGACGGCGAGGTTGCGCGCTGCATCCTCGACCCGGCCCGACGAGGCGGTGAAGGTGTCGGCGAGCCCGCTCATCCGGGCGACGAAGTCCTCGGCCACGGCATTGCGCCGGGCGAGGCGCTCGGCCTCGGCTTCCCGCGCCGCGTCCTGCGCCGCGCGGGCCTCCTCGGCTGCCGCCATGGTGTCGCGGAAGACCTCCATGGCGCCGGCCATGGCGCCGATCTCGTCGCGGCGCGCCCGCCCGGGAATCTCGGTATCGAGGGCGCCCTCCGACAGGCGCCGCATCGCCACCGTCATGCCGGCGATCGGGGTGGCGATCATGCGGGCGAGAAGGAAGGCGATGGCGAGCCCGGCCAGCGCCGACAGGGCGGCGGCGATCATCAGGATCGTCGACTGCGACTGTGCCATCTCCGCGGCGGCGGTCGTGTCGGCCGTCAGCTGGGCCGTCTGGCCGTCGATCAGGCCGCCCTTGCGCTCGCCGCCGGGGGTCAGCGGCCCCTGGAGGGCGGTCAGGATCTTCTCGCTGATGGGGGTGACGCGATTGGTGAGGTGGCTCATCGGCGCGTTCCAGGTCGGGCCGATGCGCTCGTTGATGACGAGGGTGGCGCCGCGCCGGATGGAAATGATGCCGACCCTGACGCGGTTCAGCACGCGCATCTGGTCGGGCGACATGCTGCCCGTCATGTCGGTGATGGCCTTGAGCCGCTCGTTGACCCTGTTCCAGGACTGTTCGAAATGTGCCTTTTCCTCGTCCTGGCCGCGGTGGACATAGCCGCGCAGGTCACGCACCGCCGACAGGATGCTCGACTGCAGGCCGACGGCCGAAGCGAGCAGCCGTTCATTGACCTGCGGGTTCTGGATCTCGCGGGTGACGAGTTCGGTGAGGGCCGTCTCCAGCGGCTGGAGCTGCGGTGTCACCATCTTCTCGTAGGTGGTCAGCGCCGGATACTGGGCCGGCGTGTTGATCAGGGCGAGGAGCGCCTTGTGCGCGTCCTCCAGTTCACCGAAGAGCGGCCGCACGGCCTTCCAGGACTCGCGCTGCGCGTCGGTCGGGAAGGACGACGCCAGTTCGTCCATCTTGTCGCGGCTCTCCTTCAGGCTGGCCCAGGCATAGTCCCAGCGCGACAGGATGACGTCGTCGGGGGAGATCATCTGGTCGCGCAGCGCGATGCCGGTCTGCGACAGTTCGTCCGCCATGCGCATGCCGAGGAGGGCCGTCGGCGAGCGGACGGTCGCCACCTGCTCGATGCTGCGCGAGATGATGCCCGCCTGCCAGACCGAGACGCCGGCGCTGGCGGTTGCGATGGCGATCAGCGCGGCGAAGCCCGCGATCAATTTTCCACGAAGATTGAGGGCGAGCATCATGCGATCCATGTTCCGGGCGTCGCAGGAAGGTGACGGCCGCGGCCTGAACAAGAGGTTAAGCGAGCGGTTGCGGAGACAATTTATTGCAACTTGACGTTAGGGCAGTCATCGTAAATTCACCCTCCGTACGCAGTTCTGCGGAGGCCTTCGGCGGGGCGATGCGCCGGTCGGGACCTCCGCGCGGCGTTTGGTGACTGGCATGTCGGCGGCGCGCCCGCTATGTGACGGGGGCTGAGCGGAGACGAGAAGCGATGATCCAGGGATTTGGGGTGAAGCCCCGTCACCGGACGGTCGGCGTGACCATCGGCGAGGGCGCCGCGGCGGTCACCGTGGGCGGCGGCGCGCCGATCGTCGTCCAGTCGATGACCAACACGGACACCGCCGACATCGACGGCACGGTGCGCCAGGTGGCGGCGCTCGCCCGCGCCGGTTCCGAACTCGTCCGCATCACCGTCGACCGCGACGAGAGCGCCGCGGCGGTCCCCCACATCCGCGAGAAGCTCGCCCGCATGGGGGTCACCGTGCCGCTGGTCGGCGACTTCCACTATATCGGTCACAAGCTGCTGGCCGATCATCCCGCCTGCGCCGAGGCGCTCGACAAGTACCGCATCAATCCCGGCAATGTCGGCTTCAAGGACAAGAAGGACCGGCAGTTCGCGATGATCGTCGAGCAGGCGATCACCCACGGCAAGGCGGTGCGCATCGGCGCCAACTGGGGCTCGCTCGACCAGGAACTGCTCACCCACCTGATGGACGAGAACGCGAAGGCGCCTGAGCCGCTCGACGCCCGCGCCGTCATGCACGAGGCCATGGTGCAGTCCTGCGTCCTCTCGGCCGACCGGGCCGTCGAGATCGGCCTGCCGAAAGACCGGATCATCCTTTCCGCCAAGGTCTCGGCGGTGCAGGACCTCATCGCCGTCTATCGCAAGCTGAGCCAGCGCTCCGACTATGCCCTGCATCTCGGGCTCACCGAGGCGGGGATGGGCTCCAAGGGTATCGTCGCCTCGGCCGCGGCCCTCGGCGTCGTCCTGCAGGACGGCATCGGCGACACGATCCGCGTCTCCCTGACCCCCGAGCCCAACGGCGACCGCACGCTGGAGGTCAAGGTCGCGCAGGAGATCCTGCAGACCATGGGCATCCGCACCTTCGTGCCGCTGGTGGCGGCCTGCCCGGGCTGCGGCCGCACCACCTCCACCCTGTTCCAGGAACTCGCCCAGGACATCCAGGGCTTCATCCACGCCTCCATGCCGGAGTGGAAGACGCGCTATCCCGGCGTCGAGGCGCTGAACGTCGCGGTCATGGGCTGCATCGTCAACGGACCGGGCGAATCCAAGCACGCCGACATCGGCATCTCCCTGCCCGGCACCGGCGAGAATCCGGCCGCCCCGGTCTTCGTCGACGGCGAGAAGGTGACGACCCTGCGGGGCCCGACGATCGCGGGCGACTTCAAGGCGATGGTCATGACCTATATCGAGAAGCGCTACGGCGTCGGCTCGCGGCAGGCGGCGGAGTAGGCCATGCGCAACTGCGTCGTCACGGGTGTGTCCACCGGCATCGGCGAGGCCATTGCCGCCGATCTGGTGAAGCGCGGCTGGCGCGTCTTCGGCACGGTGCGCCGCATGGACGATGCCGAGCGCCTCGACAACGACCTCGGCCCCTCCTTCACGCCGCTCGTCTGCGACGTGACCGATGTCGAGGGCCTGTCGCAGGCAGCGGCGCGGGTTGCGGAGCTTCTCGACGGTGAGCCCCTCGACGGGCTCGTCTGCAATGCCGGCATCTCCCTGCCGGGCCCGCTCCTGCACCAGCCGCTCGACGAACTCGACCGCCAGTGGAAGGTCAATGTTCTCGGCCAGGTCGCCACGGTCCAGGCCTTCGGCTCGCTGCTCGGGGCGCAGGAGGGATTTGCCGGCAGGCCCGGCCGCATCGTCATGATGTCCTCGGTCTCGGGCAAGCTCTCCTGGCCCTTCGTTGGCGGTTATTCGGCCTCCAAGCACGCACTGGAGGCGATCAGCAATGCGCTGCGCCGCGAACTCATGCCCTTCGGCGTCGACGTGGTGATCGTCGCGCCCGGGCCCATCGCGACGCCGATCTGGGAGAAGGCGGCCGGCGCTGTCGAGAAGTCACGCTATCAGGCGACCTTCTACGGTCCGCTGATCGACCGCTTCGAGCAGGAGGTGCTGGGCCGGGCGAAGCACGCCCTGCCGGCACAGGCGGTTGCCGACGTGGTCCACACGGCGCTGTCGGCCCCCAATCCGAAGGTGCGCTACACGATCACGCCCGCGCCGCTGATGAACTGGTTCCTGCCGCTGATGCTACCGGCGCGCTGGCTCGACCGCATCGCGGCGAAGCGCCTGGGGCTGACGCGGAGGGGGTAGACGCCAGCTTGGTGACCTGCATCGCGGAAGTGCGTCCTTCGAGGCTCGCTTCCGGACGATGCTGGCGCATCGCCGGGAGCTCGCGCCTCAGGATGAGGAGGGCGGCGAACGGCATGGGTCGAGACAAGGTCGGCCGATCCGCTTCATGCAGCCTGGATGCAATCCTCCAGCCTCCTCATCCTGAGGCGCGAGGCCCCGGCGATGCGCCAGCATCGTCCGGTGACGAGCCTCGAAGGACGCACTGCCCCGATGCAGATTGCCGCGACAAGGTCAAAGCTGTTTTCAGGCCCTACCGGAACAGCAGCGACGACAGCTTGCGGCGGCCGGCGAGCGTCGCCTCGTCCATCGGACCCCAGGCCTCGAAGAACTGGACGAGCTGCTTGCGGGCGCCATCCTCGTTCCAGTTGCGGTCGCGCTTGAAGATCTCCAGCAGGTGATCGGCGGCTTCCTCGCGCAGGCCCTTGGCGTTCAGCGCCACCGCGAGGTCGAAGCGCGCCTGATGGTCGCCCGGGTCCTGCGCCAGCCTGTGCTCGAACTCGTGGATCGGGCCGAGGTCGGCGGCCTGCTCGGCGAGCTCCAGTGCGGCGCGCGCCGCGACGACCGACTTGTCGCTCGCCTTGTTGGCCGGTACCTGCTCGAGGATGGCCTTGGCCTGCACGAGGTCGCCCGTCTCCACCGCGCAACGGGCAAGGCCCGCGAGGGCGTGCAGGTTCTCCGGCTCGGCGCCGAGAACCTGCGCATAGACCTGCGCTGCGCCGGCCGCGTCGCCCTCGACCAGCGCCGCATCGGCGGTCGCGAGGATTTCGGCGATGTCCGGGCTCACCTTGCCGCCCACCAGCTTGTCGATGAAGGCCTTCACCTGGCCCTCGGGCAGGGCGCCCATGAAGCCGTCGATGCCCTGACCCTTGTCGAAGGCGATAACCGCGGGGATCGACTGGATACCGAGCTGGCCCGGGATCTCCGGGTGCTTGTCGATGTCCATCTTTACGAGCTTCACCTTGCCCTTGAAGGACTGGACGACCTTCTCCAGAACCGGGGTCAGCTGCTTGCACGGGCCGCACCAGGTCGCCCAGAAGTCGACCAGCACCGGCTGCTTCTTCGATTCCTCCAGCACGTCCTTCACGAAGTCGCGCGTCGTGGTGTCCTTGATGAGGTCGCCTGCGACGGCCGCCGGAGCCGCCTGCTCGGGTGCTGCTGCGGGCTGCGGCGCCGTGCCGCCGAAGCTGCCGCCATAGGACCCACCGAAGGATGCGCCGAATTTCGCGCTGCCGTTGCCGCTCATGAAAGTCCCCCTGGCGCAGTGATCCGCGAAGCCGACCGCGCACGCTTGGATTTGGTCGAGGCATAGATGGCCGCTCGGGCTCAAAATGCAACGGTGAAATGGCCGCAGCCCGACATCTCCGCCCTTCGGCATCCCCCGGACGGCCGGTCGCCCTCGCCTTGACTACGCACCCGCCGGCTTTAGCGTTTTGCGCGAAAGCCATGCGGACCGCGGCAGAACGGTCGGGAGGACAATGTGACCAGGAGCGGGCCCCTCGCCGGGCTGACCATCGTCGAGTTCCAGGGGCTGGGGCCGGGTCCCTTCTGCGCCATGATGCTGGCCGATCTCGGCGCCGACATCATCCGCATCGACCGCGCCGGCAAGGCTCCGTGGAATGCGGGCGATGCGCTCGGCCGCGGCCGTAAGTCCATTGCGGTCGACCTGAAGAACCCGGATGCGGTGAAGCTGGTCCTCAGGATCCTGGCGAAGGCCGATGGCCTTATCGAGGGCTTCCGTCCGGGCGTCATGGAGCGCCTCGGCCTCGGCCCCGATGTCTGCCTGAAGGCCAATCCGAAGCTGGTCTATGGCCGCATGACCGGCTGGGGGCAGGAGGGTCCCTATGGCCCGGCACCCGGCCACGACGTCAACTACCTCGCGCTCTCCGGCATGCTCTGGCCGCTCGGTCCCGCCGACCGTCCGCCGGTGCCGCCGCTGAACCTTGCCGCCGACTTCGGCGGCGGCGGCATGATGCTGGCGCTCGGCATGGTCGCCGCCCTCTACCATGTGACATCGACGGGCAGGGGCCAGGTGGTGGATGCCGCCATGGTCGACGGGTCGGCGGTCCTCGGCACCATGTTCTTCGGCATGATCAACGCAGGGACGTGGAAGGTCGAGCGCGAGGCCAACATGCTCGACGGCCATGCCCCCTTCTACGGCGTGTACGAGACCGGCGACGGCAAATATGTCTCCATCGGCTCGCTGGAGCCGCAGTTCTACGCCGAGCTGCTGAAGGGACTCGGCCTCGCCGACCCGCGCTTCGCCAAACAGTGGGACAAGGCCATGTGGCCGGGCCTCAGGCAGGCAATTGCCGACGCCTTCCGGTCGAAGACGCGCGACGAATGGACGGCGCTGCTCGACGGTAGGGAAATCTGCTACGCGCCGGTGCTCGACATGCGCGAGGCGCCGGCCCATCCGCACAACGTCGCGCGCGGCACCTTCGTCGCCACCCCGGACGGGCCGATGCCGAAGCCGGCGCCGCGCTTCTCGGTCACCGCCACCGATCTCGCGCCGCCCTCGCAGGGGCCGGGTGCCGAGACCGGCGACATCCTGCGCGCCGCAGGGTTGTCGTCTGCCGACATCGAAGCGGCCTTCGCCTCCGGGCTCGTCACGGGAAGGACCTGAACCATGGCCACCACCTACGAGGTGAGCGAGGGGATCGCCACCCTGACCCTGAACCGGCCGGAACGGCTGAATGCCTTCAACGACGAGCTTGTCCGCGGCTGCCTGAAGGCGATCGACGAGGCACGCATCGATCCTGCCGTGAAGGCGCTGGTGCTGACCGGCAACGGCCGCGGCTTCTGCGCCGGCGCCGACCTTGCCGGCGGCCTCGCCCCGACGGGGGAGGGCGTCAACGCCTCCATGCGCGATCTCTACAATCCGCTGATCCTCGCCATCGACGATTTCCCGAAACCGACCATCGCCGCCATCAACGGCGTCGCAGCCGGCGCAGGCGTCGGCCTGGCGCTCGCCTGCGACATCGCGGTCGCCGCCCGCTCGGCCTCCTTCGTCCTCACCTTCGGCCCGCAGCTCGGCCTCGTGCCGGACCTCGGTGTGACCTGGTTCCTGCCGCGCGCCATCGGCCGCGCCCGCGCCCGCGCGCTCGCCCTCCTCGGCGACAAGCTCCCCGCGGAGCGGGCCGCGGAGTGGGGCCTCGTCTGGTCCTGCGTCGACGACGAGGCCTGCCTGCCGACCGCGCGGGCCCTTGCGGTCCGCCTCGGCCGCGGCTCGGCGGAGGCCTTCTTCGAGATCCGCCGCCTCATGGATCGCGCCGAGACCAGCGACCTCGCACATCAGCTCGACGCCGAGCGCGAGACGCAGGTCGGTCTCATCGTCAAGCCCACCTTCATGGAAGGCGTCAGGAACTTCCTCGCCAAGAAGGCGGGATGAGGCCGTCCCCGGCCGGTGACCGACGGCCCACAGGGCTGGCCGGCGACGATAAGGGCTGACATCGCGGAGCGAGGCTCTATCCTCGCCCCAACGATCAAGAGGAAGGCCCCTATGACCGACAGCTTCGACGACATCATCGCCGCCGCCCGGCCGCTGATCGCCTCCGCGCCGGTGTCGGACGCATTGGACGAGCACGGTTTCCACCGCCAGATCCTGCCGCCCTCCATCCGTCCCGTCGATGACGGCACCGTGCTGTTCGGCCCCGCCCGGACCGGCGGCTACAAGGTCATTTCCGAGTTCGTCGAGGGCATCTACGATCTCGAGATCGCGCTCGTCGACGATCTCAAGCCCGGCGAGGTCTGTGTCATGGCGACCGGCGCCAACACCGACATCGGCCCCTGGGGCGAGCTTCTCTCCACCCGTGCCCGGCACCTCGAGGCGGCGGGCTTCCTGACCGACGGCGCGGCGCGCGACGTCGTCGCCATCCGCGCCATGGGCTTCCCCGTCTTCACGGCAGCCCTGTCGCCGGCCGACACGCAGTATCGCGGCATGATGGTCGAGAAGGACGTGCCGGTCCGCATCGGCGAGGTCACGATCGCACCGGGCGACATCGTCGTCGGTGACGTCGACGGCGTCGTCGTGGTGCCGCGGGCGAGCGCCCTCGCCGTGCTGTCCACCGCCATGACCAAGATCAACGGCGAGCGGCGCATGCGCGCCGATCTCGAGGCGGGGATGTCGCTGGCGGAGGCCTTCCGCAAGCACGGCCTGCTCTGATCAGGACACCGGGCTGAGGCTCGGCGATTCGGTGTGGCCGGTCGCCGGCTCGCCGTCGGGCAGCGCGTCGCTCCACTGCAGCTTCTTGTAGTTGAAGCCGCGCTGGATCGTCGGCTTGACGATGGCGAAATAGGGCGAGATGTCGAAGTCGCGCGGCGCATAGAGCGAGTGGTGACGGATGTGAAGCACCTCGCGGCGGGCGGCATCGCCCCTGACGCGTTGCTCGCCGTCCTTGGCGCTGCGCTCGACCTTGGGCAGGATGGGATAGCGCACCGCCTCGAAGGCCTGGGCGATCAGCGTCGAACAGATGGCCCGTGTCGGGTCGCCCGAGCCGAAGGCGATCATCCGCCGCCGCCAGCGCACCGGCACCGGCACCGGAATGAGGAAGCGCAGCATGTCGAGGATGTTCTTCAGGTCGTAGTCGAGGCCGATGCGCTCGACCATGTAGCGGCAGGCCTGCTGCTGGTCCTGTTCCGTCAGGCCGACCGGCCGGCAGATGCGCGTATGGAAATCGCGGTACTTGGACAGCGGGGCCGAGATGACGCCGTCGCCGAGATAGGCCTCGACGAGGACATGCGGCTCGCCGTCGGGCTCGCAGGCGCCCTCGATGGGGCCGACATACATGGCCGCATGGGACCAGGTCGACTGGGTCAGATACTTGATGACGGCCGAGATGCGGGTGTCACCTTCCACCAGCAGGATGTCACCCTGGCGCAGCGAGGCGCGCAGGGCGTGGGGGTCGCTCGGCGTCGTCGGCTCGTAGCCGGGCGAGCGTTTGTCCAGGATCGCGGCGATGCGCCGTCCCAGTGCGTCGAGAACGCGGTCTCCCATGATGGTCCCTCCCCAGGGACTTCCGTTTCTTGGAAGTCAATTGTTTGTCGCAAACCCTTGCCAAGCGGTTCACGATCCGGGGGGATACTGGTCAAGACGACGCCGTTTGCCTGTGATAGGCGTCACGGATGAGCGGGATTCGCCAGTTACGATGAACGGACCCTTGATGACCCGGCGCCACGTGCTCGCCGCTTCTCTCGCCCTGCCCGCGGCCCCGGCTCTTGCGCAGACGGCGAGGCCCGTCCCGGCGGAGGTCGATGTCGTGGTGATCGGCGCGGGCGCCGCCGGCATCGCCGCCGCGCGCAGGATGCAGGCCGCCGGCCGGTCGGTGATCGTGCTGGAGGCGAAGGACCGCAGCGGCGGCCGCTGCGTCGCCGACACCGTCGGTTTCGGCATGCCGATGGACCTCGGCGCCCACTGGATCCACGCACCGTCCGACAATCCGCTCGTCGATCTCGCCCGCGCGGCGGGCTTCGAACTCTACGACGACCCCGAGCGCCCGCGCCTGCTGATCAAGGGACGCAGCCCGCGCGAGGGCGAGTGGGAGGCTTTCGCGGCCGCGCTCACGCGCGCGCAGAGGGCCATCCTCGACGCCGGCGAGGCCGGCCGGGAAATTTCGCTGGCAGCGGCCATGCCGACCAATCTGAGGGACTGGCAGCCGACCATCGACTTCCTCAAGGGCGCCTGGGATTCCGGCAAGGACACCGCCGAAATCTCCTGCGTCGATTTCTACAACGCCATCGAGACGCGCGACCTGTTCTGCCGCCAGAGCTACGGCGCGATCCTGGCGAAGCTTGCCGAGGGCCTTCCCATCCGCCTGTCGACGGCGGTGACCCGGGTCGACTGGTCCGGCCGCGGCGTCGCCGTCGAGACGCCGGCGGGCACCGTCAGGGCCCGCGCCGCCATCGTCACCGCCTCGACCTCGGTGCTGGCCTCGGGCGCGATCCGCTTCACGCCGGCGCTGCCGAAGCGCCAGGCGGATGCCATTGCCGCTCTGTCCTGCGGCGCCTATGAGCATCTCATCGTGCACCTGCCCGGCAATCCGATGGACGCGAAGCCCGACGAGCCCTTCGTGGTGAAGGCCGACACCGCTGCGACGGCCAAGCCCCTGGCCCGCATCGGCGGCTCCGACTGGTGGTATCTCGACATCGGCGGCCGCTTCGCGCGCGACCTCGCCGCGGCCGGAGCCGCCGCCATGAAGGCCTTCGCCGCCGAATTCGTCACCAACGAGTTCGGCCCGCAGGCGCGCCGCGTCATGGGCGACGTCCACGTCACCTCCTGGACGACCGATCCCTTTATCCGCGGCGCCTGGTCGGTGGCAGGCCCCGGCGCGACGGCCCAGCGCCTGCGCCTCGCCGAGCCCGTCGGCCAGAGGGTGCTCCTCGCCGGGGAGGCGACCGACGAGGGCCTGTGGGGCACAGTCGGCGGCGCCTGGGCTTCGGGCGAGCGGGCCGCCGATCAGGCCCTGCGCTGGCTCAGCCCGCGGGCGCAGCCCGGCCGGCGGCGCTGACCGGTTCTTAGCGGCTCGTTAACGTTAACGGATTATGACCTGAGCACCGCCCGGCCCGACCGCGGAGTTCGTCATGTCAGCTATTGCCCGTCCCCGTCCGCTCATCCTTCTCGTCGCCTGCGCCGCCCTTGTCTCCGGCGGCTGTTCGCTCACGGCCCGCCGCGGCGGCGGCGACATCACGGGGTCGATCCCCGGCGGCGCCTATACGGAGCAGAGCGCCCGCGCCGAGATCGAGACCCTCGCCGCGCGTTATCGCTCCAGCCCGGAGGATGCCGCCAACGCCATGCGCTATGGCCGTGCCCTGCGCGCCACGGGGCAGGCGGTGCAGGCCGTGGCGGTGCTCGAGCGCGTCGCCATCCGCGACCCCCGCAACCTCGCCCTGATGGGCGAGTTCGGCCGCGCCCTCGCCGATGCCGGCCGTCACGACCAGGCGCTTCAGGTGCTCGGCCGCGCCCATCGCCCCGACCAGCCGGACTGGCGCATCATCAACGTGCAGGCCTCCATCTACGACCAGATGGGCCGCCCGCAGGAGGCCCAGAGCCTCTACAACGACGCCCTGAAGATCGCCCCGGGCGAGCCTTCCGTTCTCGCCAATCTCGGGCTGTCCTTCGCGCTGTCGCGCCAGTTGCCGCAGGCGGAACAGGCGCTGCGCCAGGCCGCCGCCCACCCGCGCGCCGACCGGCGTGTCAGGCAGAACCTCGCGCTCGTCGTCGGCCTTCAGGGCCGCTTCGCCGAGGCCGAGGAGATCGCCCGCAAGGACCTGCCGCCGGCCGAGGCCGAGCAGAACGTCGCCTATCTGCGCTCGATGGTGACGCAGCAGAACTCCTGGGCGGCTATCCGCCAGACCGAGCGGCGTCCCGCGGCGCCGCGGCGGCCGGCGGCATCGGCGCCGGCCCAGCCGCGGGGGTAAGGCGTCGGGGCGGCGTTCAAGCCCGCTCCTCAGCCTGCTCGGACTTGCCTTCCTTGCACCAGCCAAGTGCGTCCTTCGAGGCTCGGCCATCGCCTCGCACCTCAGGATGAGGGACGTTGCGGATGGCATTCCGGCTGTCGCGACCAGACGGGCTGCGCCGCCACGTCACCTGTTCTGCAATCCACGCCCTCCTCATCCCGAGGTGCGAGTAAGCGCAAGCGAGCGAGCCTCGAAGGACGCACTTCGTCGTGCAGAGCGCCCGCCAACGAAAAAGCCCGGCGCGATGGCCGGGCTTCTTCGATTTCAGCGGTGGCGAAACTCACTCCGCCGCGAGCTGCACCGCCGGCGCGGCCGCCTTCACGTCGGCGTCCACATAGGGCTCGAACTTCGCGAAATTGTCCTGGAACATCCGGACGAGCTTGCGCGCCGTGGCGTCGAACTCGGCTTTGTCGCGCCAGGTCTTGATCGGATAGAGCATGTGCGGCGGCACGCCGGGCACCGACGTCGGCACGGAGAAGCCGAAATAGGGGTCGCGGCGGAAGTTGGCGCGGTTCAGCGATCCGTCGAGGGCCGAGCGCAGCAGGAGGCGGGTGATCGAGATCGGCATGCGCCGGCCGACGCCGTGCATGCCGCCGGTCCAGCCGGTGTTGACCAGCCAGCAGTCGACGTGGTGGCGGGCGATCAGCTCGCGCAGCAGGTTGCCGTACTCAGACGGGTGGCGCGGCATGAACGGCGCGCCGAAGCAGGTCGAGAAGGTCGGCTGCGGCTCGGTGACGCCCTTCTCCGTGCCGGCAACCTTCGCCGTGAAGCCGGAGAGGAAGTGGTACATGGCCTCCGCGGGGGTCAGCTTGGCGATGGGCGGCATGACGCCGAAGGCATCGGCGGTCAGCATCACGATGTTCTTCGGATGGCCGGCGCGGCCGGTCTCCGAGGCGTTCGGGATGAAGTGCAGCGGATAGGCGATGCGCGTGTTCTCGGTCCTCGAACCGTCGTCGAAGTCGGGAATGCGGGTCACCGGATCGATGACGACGTTCTCCATCACCGAGCCGAAGCGCTCGGAGGTGGCGAAGATCTCCGGTTCGGCCTCGCGGGAGAGCTTGATCGCCTTGGCGTAGCAGCCGCCCTCGAAGTTGAACACGCCGTCCTTGCCCCAGCCATGTTCGTCGTCGCCGATCAGCGTGCGCGAGGCATCCGCCGACAGCGTCGTCTTGCCGGTGCCGGAGAGGCCGAAGAACACCGCCACGTCGCCGTTGGGGCCGACATTGGCCGAGCAGTGCATCGGCATGACCTTCTGCGGCGGCAGCAGGAAGTTGAGCATGGTGAAGACGCTCTTCTTCATCTCGCCGGCATAGGAGGTGCCGCCGATCAGCACGATCTTGCGGGTGAAGTCGCAGGCGATCACCGTCTCCGAGCGCACGCCGTATCTCTGTGGATCGGCGCGGAAGGACGGCAGGTCGACGATGGTCATGTCCGGCACGAAGGAGGCGAGGTCTTCGCGAGCCGGGCGGATCAGCAGGTTGCGGATGAACAGGCTGTGCCAGGCGTATTCGGTGAAGACGCGGGTTTTCAGGCGCGTCGCCGGGTCGGCGCCGCCGTGGAGATCCTGGGCAAAGAGCTCGCGGCCCTTCGCATGCTCCAGCATGTCGGCCATCAGGAGGTCGAACGCCTGCGGCGTGATGGCGCCGTTGTTCTCCCACCAGACCGTGGATTCGGTCGTGGCGTCGCGGACGACGAACTTGTCCTTCGGCGAGCGGCCGGTGTGCTGGCCGGTCTCGGCGACGAGCGGACCGCCGGCGGAGAGCTGCGCCTCGCCGCGGGCGATCGATTCCTCGACCAGTTGCGGCTCCAGATAATTCCAGTGCAGGGCCTTCAGCCCCGAAAAGCCGAACGAGTCGGCCCCATGCGCCTTGTTCCAGGTTCCGGTCTCGGCCAAGGAATTCCTCCCCTTCGGGTCCTCGTCACGACGCGTTGGGCGTCTGTGGATGCCATGTCCTCGGCGCCGGGACGGAGGCCGCGGCGGAGGCGATCCCCGTAATCCAAAGGCTCTTTGCCGGCAAGCCCGCCTGTGGGGGGATCGGCACCGGCCGGGCTCTTTCTTTCAACGCGGTGAAGACGACCGGGTTCATTCGTCCCTCGTCGATGACCGCCTGTTTCGGCTTGCCTTCGCCGCCGGAAGCGACCATGAGGCCGCCATGGCACCCCGCGACCGCACCCTGCGCACGGCGGCCGAGCTCGTCTCGGCCGGTCTCATCGCGCCCGCGGCCGGTCCCGATGCGACGAAAGTGGGTGAGCGCTATGCCATTGCGGTGACGCCGGTGATGGCCGACCTGATGGAAAAGCCCGCCGGAAGGGACCGGCCGACCGATCCGATCGCCCTCCAGTTCCTGCCCGACATCCGGGAGCTCGACACCCGCCCCGGGGAACGCGCCGACCCCATCGGCGACGACGCCCATTCGCCGGTCCCGGGCATCGTCCACCGCTATCCCGACCGGGTCCTGCTCAAGATCGTCCATGTCTGCCCGGTCTACTGCCGCTTCTGCTTCCGCCGCGAGATGGTCGGGCCTCAGGGGAGGGGTGGGCTCGACGAGGCGGCGCTGGCGGCCGCCCTCGCCTACATCGCCGCGAGGCCGGACATCTTCGAGGTGATCCTCACCGGCGGCGATCCCTTCGTGCTCTCGGCCCGGCGAGCGCGGGCGGTCACCCGGGCGCTTGCCGCCATCCCGCATTTGAAGGTCATCCGCTGGCACACGCGCGTGCCGATCGTCGCCCCGGACCGCGTGACCGCCGATTTCGTCCGTGCGCTGCGGGCGCCCGGCAAGGCGGTCTATGTCGCCGTCCACGCCAACCATATCAGTGAGTTCACGCCGGGGGCCGAAGAGGCGCTCGCGCGCCTCGCCGATGCCGGAATCGCCCTCGTCAGCCAGTCGGTGCTGCTGAGGGGCGTCAACGACGATCCGGACACCCTCGCCAACCTGATGCGCGCCTTCCTCGCCAACCGGGTGAAGCCCTACTACCTCCACCATCCCGACATGGCGCCCGGCACCGCCCATTTCCGCCTGTCGATCGCCGAAGGACAGGCGCTCATGCGGGCCCTGCGCGGCCGCCTCTCCGGCCTCGCCCAGCCGACCTACGTGCTCGACATTCCCGGCGGCGAGGGCAAGGTCCCCGTCGGCCCCGGCTATCTCGGCGAGGACGCCGTCAGCGACTGGCGCGGCGCCCGCCACCCCTATCCCCCGACACCTGCGAAGGACTGAACCATGGACGTGAAGGATTCCAACGGCGCCATCCTGAAGGACGGCGACAGCGTCACCATCATCAAGGACCTCAAGGTGAAGGGCACCTCGGTGACGCTGAAGCGCGGCACGCGGGTGAAGTCCATCCGCCTCACCGACGATCCCGACGAGGTCGAGTGCAGCGTCGACAAGGTGAAGGGCCTGGTGCTGCGCACCGAGTTCCTGAAGAAGGCGTGAGGGCATCGGCCCTGGCGCTCTGCAGGTCGCAGGTGCGTCCTTCGAGGCTCGCCGCCGGACGATGCTGACGCATCGCCGGGCGCTCGCACCTCAGGATGAGGTGGGTTGAGACTTGCACCTCGGTGGGATGACGCGGAAGCGGTCGGGCCGTCCCAAACGCTGATGCCGGTCACCAGCCTCCTCATCCTGAGGTGCGAGGCCGGAACGGACGAGCCTCGAAGGACGCAGTTGCGATGTGCAACGCGTCTTCCGCCCGGCAAGGCGGGTCCCGTCGCCCCTCAGCCCTTCGGCTCAGGCCGGTGCCTGCCGCCCGGGCCCTGGCCACGGCGATAGACCATGACCGTGCGGCGGAAGGTGATCACCACGTCGCCGGCCTGGGTGTAGCCCTTGGTGCGCACGGTGAGGATGCCGACCTCCGGCCGCGACCCCGAATCGCGCTTCTCCAGCACCTCGCTCTCGGAATAGATCGTGTCGCCCTCGTAGACCGGGCTCGGCAGGCGCACCTCGTCCCAGCCGAGATTGGCGAAGACGTTCTGGCTGATGTCGGTGACCGACTGTCCGGTCACCAGCGCGATGGTGAAGCACGAGTTGACCAGCGGCTTGCCGAAACCGGTATGGGCCGCGTAGTTCGCGTCGAAATGCGGATGCGCCGTGTTCTGGGTCAGCAGCGTGAACCAGATGTTGTCGGCCTGGGTGATGGTGCGGCCCATGGGGTGGCGATAGACGTCGCCAATCTCGAAATCCTCGAAGAAGCGGCCCTGCCAGCCCGGTTTCACGCTCATGTCGCAGCTCTCCTCGTCCCGGCGCCTGCGGGGCACGCATTCCATCCTTCATGGGCGACGCCGCCGCGCCGGACAAGTCCGCCGAAGCGGCAGGGAGCAATGCCGGTCCCGCCTACTCCGCGATCTCCACCGCGCGCTCCACGACGATCTCCTCCGGGCTGAGCCGGCAGCGCCAGGCGATCATCTCCACCCCGCGCGCCCGTGCCCTGTCGAAGGCTTTGGCATAGGCGGGGTCGATGTCGCGGGCGAGGGAGAAGCGGTCGGCGCCGCCATACTGGATGAGGAAGACCATCACCGCGCGGTGGCCGGCCTCGACCATGTCGCCGAGCTCGTCGAGGTGCTTCGCTCCGCGCGCCGTCACCGAGTCGGGAAATTCGGCGAGCCCCGGCTGCCGCATCAGGTGGACGTTCTTCACCTCGACATAGCAGGGCGGACGGCCCGCCCCGGTCAGCATCATGTCGACGCGGCTTGCCTTGCCATAGGCGACCTCGCGGCGCAGCGCGTCATAGCCGGCGAGCGGCGCGATCGTGCCGTCGCGGATCGCCTCTTCGACGAGGGCGTTCGGATGGGCCGTATTGATGCCGACGGTCTCCGGCCCGCGGCCGAAATTGACCTCCGCCAGCTCCCATGACCAGGGCAGCTTGCGCGCCGCATTCTCCGAGCGCGACAGCCAGACGCGGTTGCCGGGCGCGTTCAGCCCCAGCATCGAGCCGGGATTGGCGCAATGGGCGGTGATGGCCTCGCCGCTGTCGAGGATCACGTCGGCCAGGAAGCGCTTGTAGCGCTGCACGAGGCGGCCGGGGATGAGCGGCGAGGCGAAGCGCATCGGCCTCAGGCGACCTTGCCGCCGAGTTCGTCCTCCACATGGGCGCGGACGATCTCCTCGAAGCTCGTCTCGGCCTTGAAGCCGAGTTCGGCGGCGCGCTTGGCGTTGAAGCGCTGCGACCAGCCGGAGACGATGCGGATGATGAGCTCGTCCGGCTCGCGGCGCACCAGCTTCAGCGCCTTCTCGCCGCCGATCTTGCGGAGAGCCTCGAGCTGCTCGCCCACCGTCGCCACCACGCCAGGCATGGACAGGTTGCGCCGCCAGCCGAGCTGGGCGGTGTCCATGGTCGCGGCATGGATGAGGAAGCCGACCGCCGAGCGCGGGCTCGCATGGGTATGCACCACGTCGTCGCCCACCGGCAGCACCGCCTCCTGGCCGACCAGCGGCTCGCGGATGATGTTGGAGAAGAAGCCGGAGGCCGCCTTGTTCGGCTTGCCGGGGCGCACGCAGATGGTCGGCAGGCGGATGCCGACGCCGTCGAAGAAGCCCTTGCGCGAATAGTCGGTGAGCAGGAGCTCGCCGATCGATTTCTGCGTGCCGTAGCTGGTCAGCGGCGTGTGGAAGAACTCGTCCTCGATGAACTCGTGGAACGGCGCGCCATAGACGGCGATGGAGGAGGTGAAGACCACCCGCGGATGGTAGGGCGCCTTGACGCCCTCCTGGCGGATCGCCTCGTAGATCTGGCGGGTGCCGTCGAGGTTGATGCGATAGCCCTTGTCGAAATCGACCTCGGCCTCGCCGGAGACGATGGCGGCGAGGTGGAAGATGACATCCGGCCGTCCCGCGACCATCGGCCCGGCGGTGTTGGGGAAGGAGATGTCGACCGCCCAGCTCGTCACCTTGCCGGCAAAGCCGGCGGGCTTCTCGGGCGCCACCACATCGACCAGCGAGAATGCGGTGATGGCCTTGCCGCCGAGCGTGCCGTCTTTCACCAGCTTCTCGGTCAGCTTGCGGCCGACCATGCCGGCGGCGCCGATGATCAGGATATGCATGGGACGTGTCCTCTTCCGTTTTTCAAACGATTTGGACGGAGGCTAGCGCGATGCGCGCCGGCGGGGAATGGGGTGCGAGCGAAGGGGCGGGTTGCACGGCGTGGATGCAGTCATACGGTCCCGCCTTGGCAGGGGGCGTGTTGCATCGCGCAAAATGCGTCCTTCGAGGCTCGCTTCCGGACGATGCTGACGCATCGCCGGGAGCTCGCACCTCAGGATGAGGAGGATTGTGAACTGCATCAGCGTCAGTATCGGCTCCACGGTCGCGCCTGACCTGGCGTTGTGCAATCCAAGTCCCTCCTCATCCTGAGGTGCGAGCGATAGCGAGCCTCGAAGGACGCACTGCAATTGATGCAGTTCCCGCGGCCAACCCGCTCCCCCCTTCCGTCCAATTGACCTTCGCACCCGCCCGCGCGATGGATCGGGCGAAGGGCCGCAGCCGAGAGCCCGCGTCAGTGCCGGAGGGGCGCCATGGCCCGCATCATCGAGGGGGAGTGGGACTACATCGTCTGCGGCGCCGGCACCGCCGGCTGCCTCATGGCGAACCGGCTCTCGGCCAATCCGAAGAACCGGGTACTGCTGCTGGAGGCCGGCGGCAAGGACGACTGGATCTGGTTCCACATCCCCGTCGGCTATCTCTTCGCCATCAACAATCCGCGCTCGGACTGGATGTTCAGGACCGAGGCCGAGCCCGGCCTCAACGGCCGGTCCCTGATCTATCCGCGCGGCAAGGTGATCGGCGGCTCCTCCGCCATCAACGCCATGATCACCATGCGCGGCCAGAGCGCCGACTACGACCACTGGCGGCAATTGGGCCTCACCGGCTGGGGCTGGGACGACGTGAAGCCTGTCTTCCGCAAGCTGGAGGACCACTTTCTCGGCGACAGCGAGCACCACGGCGCCGGTGGCGAATGGCGCGTCGAGGCGCCGCGCGTCCGCTGGGACCTGCTCGACCGGGTGCGCGAGGCGGCCGTGCAGATGGGCGTCAGGCCGCTCGACGACTTCAACACCGGCGACAACGAGGGCACCGCCTATTTCCACGTCAACCAGAAGAAGGGCCTGCGCTGGTCCTCGGCACGCGGCTTCATCAAGCCGGTTCTCGGCAGCCGCCCCAATCTCACGCTGACCTCCGGCGTGCTGGTGGAGAAGGTCGTCGTGGAAAATGGCCGCGCCACCGGCGTGCAGTTCCGCCAGGGTGGCGACAGCGTCATCGCCCGCTGCCGCGGCGAGGTGGTGCTCACCGCCGGCTCCATCGGCTCGACGCAGATCCTTGAGCTCTCCGGCATCGGCCACGGCGATGTCTTACAGCGCCACGGCATTCCCGTGGTGAAGGAGAAGCCCGGCGTCGGCGGCAACCTGCAGGACCACCTGCAGATCCGCGCCATCTATAAGGTCCACGGCATCAAGACGCTGAACGAGACCTATCACAACCTGGTCAAGCGCGGCCTGATGGGCCTCGAATATCTCATCCGCCGCACCGGCCCGCTGACCATGGCGCCGAGCCAGCTCGGCATCTTCACCCGCTCCGATCCGGGTCAGGAGCGGGCCAACATCCAGTTCCACATCCAGCCGCTGTCGCTCGACAAGTTCGGCGATCCGCTGCACCGCTTCCCTGCGGTGACGGTGGCGCCCTGCAATCTCCGGCCGACCTCGCGCGGCTCCATCCACGTCCGCTCGGCCGATCCGGCGGACAAGCCGGTCATCGCGCCGAACTATCTGGCGACCGACGAGGACCGGCAGGTGGCGGCCGATTCGCTGCGCGTCACCCGGCGGCTCATGGGCCAGGCGGCGCTCGCGCCCTACCGCCCGGAGGAATATCTGCCCGGGCCGGTCATCGGCGACGATGCGGAGAGCCTGTCCAAGGCCGCCGGCGACATCGGCACCACCATCTTCCACCCGGTCGGAACGGCGAAGATGGGCCTCGCCTCCGACCCGATGGCGGTGGTGGACGAGCGCCTGCGGGTCATCGGCCTCGACGGCCTGCGCGTCGCCGATGCGTCCGTCATGCCGACCATCACCTCCGGCAACACCAACACGCCGACGCTGATGATCGCCGAAAAGGGCGCGCGGATGATCCTCGAGGACGCGCGGGGGTGAGAGCGGGTGCCCTGCACGACGCAAGTGCGTCCTTCGAGGCTCGCTGCCGCTCGCACCTCAGGATGAGGACCGTTGTGTCTGGCTCACCGGCCAGGAGCGGCGGCTTCATTCCGCAGTGCCATTCTCAAACCTCCTCATCCTGAGGTGCGAGCGGCAGCGAGCCTCGAAGGACGCACTTGCCCGATGCAGGGCGGCAGGTGATCGGACTGAATGGTGCGCCCCAACCTCACCCTTTCAGGATCGCCTCCACCACCTCCTGCACCTCCAGCGCCTCCGTCAGCGTCGCGAGGTGGAAGGGCTCGCCGCGCACCAGCGCCTTGACGCCCTCGAGCTGCCGGCGCAGCACCAGCGGGCGGACCTTCTCGTTCGGCATGGCCTCCGGGTCGGGCTGCCACGAGCCGTCCGCCATGCGGCGCTCGGCGATCGACCAGTCGCGCAGCCTGACGGCGCCTGCCGGGCCCTCGATCATCCAGACGTTGTGGTCATCCTTTGCCGTGGTGCCGACGCTGCCGGTCAGCGTCACGGGCAGGTCACCGGCGTTGAGCGTCGCGGCGATGCGGCGCTCCGACCGGCCGGCCTCGGGATACTCCGCCGTCGCCTTCAGCGAGCCGAGCGGCCCGCCGAGGCGGCGCGACAGGAAGAGGAAGTGCGACACCACCTCGCGGGTGAAGCCGCCCTGAGCGGTGGCGTCGAGCCAGCCCGCCGCGTCCCTCTGCCAGGAGCGCGGCCAGGCGGCGAAGGCGACCTCGATGCTGATGCGCTGCGGCGTGCCGATGGCGCCCTCAGCGATCCACCGCTGCAGGGCCGCGACGGCAAAGGACGATGCGAAGGGGAAATTGACCGCCCCTTTGTTGCCCGCCTCAGTCACGAAGGCGCGGGCGTCGGTGACGTCCACCGCCAGCGGCTTCTCGCAGAACACGGCCTTGGCGCTCGCCAGAGCCATCCGCGCGTAGCCGAGATGCGAGGCGGGGGGCGATGCGACGTAGAGGCAGTCGCTCGCCGCGACCACGGCCGCTGCGTCGGCGAGCCGCGGCACGTCGGGGAAGGCCGCGGCGATGCGCGCCATGGCCTCCGCCGAAGGGTCCCAGATGCCGGCGACGCGGACGATGTCGCCCGCCTGCGCGAGGGCGGCCCCGAGCAGGCGCTCGCCCATGATGCCGGCGCCGACGATGCCGAGCGCGATGCGGGTGTCGGTCATGGCCGCCGTCACGCCGGCATCGCCGTTTCGACGATCTTGGCGAGATAGCTCGTCCCCACCGGAATGGCGTTGTCGTCGAAGTTGTAGGCCGGGTGGTGGCAGGCGGCGGTGTCGCCGTTGCCGAGGAAGATGTAGCTGCCGGGCCGCTCGTTCAGCATGTAGGAGAAGTCCTCGGCGCCCATCAGCGGCGGGGTCTCGGGATCGACCTTGTCGGCGCCGACGACCGATGCCGCCACCTTCACGGCGAAGTCGGTCTGGTCGGCATGGTTGAAGGTCACGGGATAGCCGCGCTGGTAGTCGATCGTGCCGACGCAGCCCATGCCTTTGGCCACGCTCTCGACGAGTTCCTTCATCCGGGCTTCCACGAGATCCTGGATTTCCGGCTTGAAGGTGCGCACCGTGCCGAGCATGCGCAGCGTCTGCGGGATGACGTTGAAGGCCTCGCCCGCCTTGACCGAGGTGATGGAGATCACCGCGCTCTCGATCGGATCGACATTGCGCGAGACGATGGTCTGCATGGCGAGCCCGATGGCAAAGCCCGCCTGCACGGGGTCGACGCAAAGGTGCGGCATGGCGCCGTGGCCGCCCTTGCCTTCGATGTCGATGATGAAGCGGTCGGCGGCCGCCATGGCCGGGCCCTTGCGGATGGCGAAATGACCGACCGGGATGCCCGGCATGTTGTGCAGGCCATAGACCTCCTGGATGCCCCAGCGGGTCATCAGGCCGTCCTTGACCATGGCATCGCCGCCGCCGCCGCCCTCTTCCGCCGGCTGGAAGATCATGATCGCCGTGCCGTCGAAGTTGCGCGTTTCGGCGAGGTATTTCGCCGCACCGAGCAGCATGGCGGTGTGGCCGTCATGGCCGCAGGCGTGCATCTTGCCCGGCACCTTCGACTTGTAGGGAACGTCGGTCGCCTCCTCGATCGGCAGCGCGTCCATGTCGGCGCGCAGGCCGATGACCTTGCCCGAGCCGGACTTGCGCCCCCTGATCACCGCGACGACGCCGGTCTGGCCGATGCCCGGGACGACCTCGTCGCAGCCGAACTCCCTCAGCTTCTGCGCGACGATGCCGGCAGTGCGATGCACGTCGTAGAGAAGCTCCGGATTCTCGTGAAAATCGTGGCGCCAGGCGGTGATCTCGTCGGCAAGGTCGGCAACGCGGTTGATGACGGGCATGGAAATCTCCGGAAGGGCAGGCGAAAGGGCGAAGCTAGCGCGGGCGCGGGCGCGAAGCGAGAGCCGCCGTGGGACCTTTCCATGCCGCGGGCGCGGGGTACAATCTCCTCGCCGGGGCATCTCCGCCCGGCGCCGTGCATAAGCTGGGAGGTCCGGAGCCATGTCGGACAGGATCGAACCGTTCGAGAAGCGCCATCGCGACGGCAGCCTCTGGGCGCGAGGTCAGACATTGGATGGAGAGCCGACGGGCTATTGGGAATGGTTCCGCAAGGACGGCACGCGGCTGCGGTCGGGACATTTCGACAAGGGCGTGCAGGTCGGCGAATGGACGACCTACGACGCGGCCGGCAACGCCTACAGGGTCACCACCTTCGAGGCCGGCAAGCGCCGCACTAGCCGCCCGGATTGATCGGCCGGTTGAGCGTCCAATCGAAGGTGCCGGCGTCGCGCTCGCGCACCGCCTGCTTCCAGCCGACCTGTTCGGCGCGGGTCTTGAAGTTGATGCCCTCCGGCGAGTGGCGGGTGATTCCGTCGAAGATGGTGGCGAACATCTGCGTCTGCTTCAGGCCCATGGCCTCGATCGCCTGGTTGACGACAAGCTTCTGCATCATGAGCTGGTTGACCGGCACGGTCGCCATGCGTTCGGCCAGAGCCTCCACTTCCGCGTCGAGGTCGGCAGCGGGAACCGCCTTCAGCACGAGGCCGAGCTTCTCCGCCTCGCGGCCGTCGATCTTGTCGCCGGTGAAGAGCATGCGCTTGGCTTTCTCGGGGCCCAGCCGGTAGACCCACATGGCGGTCGTCGGGCAGCCCCAGACGCGCACCGGCATGTAGCCGATGCGGGCCTCCTCGGCCATGACGATCAGGTCCGAGCACATGGCGATGTCGGAGCCGCCGGCCACCGCGAAGCCGTGCACCTTGCAGATGACAGGCCGGTAGGACCGCCACAGCGACATGAACAGCTCGGTGTTCCGCATCATGAAGGCGTAGTCCTTCATGGGGTCCCAGGGCATGTCCTGCGTCGCCTGGCCGTTGCCGTTACCCTCGGCGTAGTAGGTCAGGTCGTAACCGGCGCAGAAGGCCTCGCCCTTGCCCGAGAGCACGATGACGTGGACGCCGGGATCGGCATTGGCGCGGGCGACGCAGTCGGCGAGCTGCTGTGGCACCTCGTCGTCGATGGCGTTCATCACCTCGGGGCGGTTGAGGGTGATGCGGCCGACCCGGCCGTCCTTCTCGTAGAGCACCTTCGCCATGGCATCCTCGCAGTCACTCGTCAGCCTGAGGCGGATGCTAGGCGTGGCGGGATGGAGGCGGCGAGTCGCCCGTTCGGACGGGCGCCAATGGTCATCGACCTGCACCAGGGAAGTCGTCCTTCGAGGCTCGCCACCGGGCGACGCTGACGCATCGCCCAAGGCTCGCGCCTCAGGATGAGGTAGGTTGTGTACGGCACGACGTGATGATGATGAGACTTGCGGCCTGCAAGCCACAACCCTCCTCATCCTGAGGTGCGAGCCCGAATGGGCGAGCCTCGAAGGACGCACTTGGGCTCTGCAGCCCAAACGCAAGTATCCTCACGCCGGCATGCGGCTCTCCACGAGCTTGGCCCAGTAGCTCATGCCGATCGGGATGATCTCGTCGTTGAAGTCGTAGGCGGGATGGTGGACCGAGGCCGTGTCACCCTGGCCGATCATGATGAAGGCGCCGGGCCGGGCTTGCAGCATGTAGGAGAAGTCCTCGCCGCCCATGATCTGCGGCGCGTCGTCGTTGACCGCCTTGTCGCCGACGACGGCGGCGGCCGCCGCCACGGCGTGCGGCGTGTAGGCCGGGTCGTTGACCGTCGCCGGCACCACGCGCTCGTGCTCCACCGTCGCCGTGGCGCCGAAGACGGCAGCGGTCGTCTCGGCGACCTCCTTCAGCCGGGTCTCGATGAAGTCGCGCACCTCGCCGTCATGGGTGCGCACCGTGCCGCGCAGCTCCGCCGTCTGCGGAATGACGTTGTTGGTGAAGCCCGCGTTGAAGGCGCAGATGGAGATGACGGCGCTCTTCAGCGGGTCGATATTGCGCGCCACGATGGACTGCACCGCCGCGACGATGTGCGAGGCGACGAGGATGGTGTCGATCGACTGGTGCGGGCGCGCCGCATGGCCGCCCTTGCCCTCGACATGGATGCGGAAATTGTCCACCGCCGCCAGCATCGGGCCGGGGCGGATGGCGAACTGCCCGACCGGCAGGCCCGGCGCATTGTGCATGCCATAGACCTCCTGGATGCCGAAGCGCTCCATCATGCCGTCGAGCACCATGGCCTCGCCGCCCTTCTCGCCCTCCTCGGCCGGCTGGAAGATGACGGCGACCGTGCCGTCGAAGTTGCGCGTCTCGGCGAGATACTTGGCGGCACCGAGCAGCATGGCGGTGTGGCCGTCATGGCCGCAGGCATGCATCTTCCCCGGCACCTTGGACGCATGCGGCAGGCCGGTGATCTCGGTCAGCGGCAGTGCGTCCATGTCGGCGCGCAGGCCGACAACCTTGCCCGAGCTATTGGTCCTGCCACGGATGATGCCGACGACGCCGGTGCGGCCGATGCCCGGCGCCACCTCGTCGCAGCCGAAGGCGCGCAGCTTCTCGGCGACGATCCCCGCCGTGCGGTGCACGTCGAACTGCAGCTCCGGATATTCGTGGATGTCGCGACGCCAGGCCGTGACCTCCTCATGGAGCGCGGAGATGCGGTTGACGATGGGCATGGGGAAGGTCCTGGCGGGATGGGGGAAGGTCGGGGCGCGGCCGCGCGGGCCACGCCCCACGGGGGCAGGCGGCGTCAGGCCGGCATGCGGCTTTCGACGATCTTCGCCCAGTAGCTCATGCCGATCGGGATGATCTCGTCGTTGAAGTCATAGGCCGGATGGTGGACGGAGGCGGTGTCGCCCTGGCCGATGAAGATGAAGGCGCCGGGGCGCGCCTCCAGCATGAAGGAGAAGTCCTCGCCGCCCATCACCGGGACGGTGTCGCGGTTGACGCCGTCGTCGCCGACCACGGCCGCCGCCGCATCGCCGGCGAAGATGGCATTCTCGGCGTGGTTCCTCGTCACCGGATAGTCGCGATAGTAGGTGAGCTTTGCCGTGCCGCCATACATGGCGGCGGTGCCCTCGACGATCTGGTGCAGGCGCTTCTCGACGAGGTCGCGCATCTCCGGGGTGAGGGTGCGCACCGTGCCGAGCAGCGTCGCCGTCTGCGGAATGACGTTGTCGGTGAAGCCGGCATTGAAGGCGCAGATGGAGACCACCGCATTGCCGAGCGGGTCGACGTTGCGCGAGACGATCGACTGGACGTTGTTGACGATTTGCGTGGCGATCAGGATCGTGTCGACCGCGAGGTGCGGCTTCGCGGCATGGCCGCCCTTGCCCTCGACGTCGATCTGGATGCGGTCGGCAGCCGCCATCAGCGGCCCCGGGCGCAGGGCGAACTTGCCCACCGGCAGGCCCGGCGCGTTGTGCATGCCATAGACCTCCTGGATGCCGAAGCGGTCCATCATGCCGTCATTGACCATCTCGCGGCCGCCGCCGCCGCCCTCCTCGGCCGGCTGGAAGATCACCGCCACCGTACCGTCGAAGTTGCGCGTCTCGGCGAGGTACTTGGCGGCGCCGAGCAGCATGGCGGTGTGACCGTCATGGCCGCAGGCGTGCATCTTGCCCGGCACCTTCGAGGCATGCGGCAGGCCGGTGATCTCGGTCAGTGGCAGCGCGTCCATGTCGGCGCGCAGGCCCACCACCTTGCCCGAGCCGGTGTTGCGGCCCTTGATGATGCCGACGACGCCGGTCTTGCCGATGCCGGTGACGACCTCGTCGCAGCCGAACTCCTTCAGCTTCTCCGCGACGATGCCGGCGGTGCGGTGCACGTCGAACATCAGTTCGGGGTTCTCGTGCAGGTCGCGGCGCCAGGCGGTGACCTCCTCGTGCAGGGCGGAAATGCGGTTGACGATCGGCATGGGGTGTCTCCGGAAAGGGCAGGGCCGTGTGGGCCTTGTATCAGCTTGGCAGCCGGGTTTCGACGAGCCTCGCCCAATAGCTCATGCCGACGGGCAGGATCGCGTCGTTGAAGTCGTAGGAGGGGTGGTGGAGGCCGTACGCGCCGCCCTGGCCGATGCCGATCATGCAGCCCGGCCGCTCCTCCAGCATGAAGGCGAAGTCCTCGCCGCCCATGGCCGGCTCCACGTCGCGCCACACGCCCGCCTCGCCGAGCACGGAGCTTGCAGCGAGCGCGGCACGACCGCATTCGGCCGCCGTGTTCATCACGCTCGGGCAGGCCCGGTTGTAGGTGAGGGTGGCGGTCGCGCCGAAGGTTGCGGCGACGCCTTCGACAACCTGCCTCAGCCGCGCCTCGACGAGGTCCTGCGTCGCCTTCGACAGGGTGCGCACCGTGCCGCGCAGCTCCGCCGTCTGCGGGATGACGTTGAACACCGAGCCGGCTTCCACGGCGCAGAGCGAGACGACCGCGCTCTGCAGCGGGTCGGCGCTCCGCGCCACGACCGATTGCGTGGCGGCGATGACATGCGCGGCCACCAGCAGGGCGTCGACCGACATGTGCGGCCGTGCCGCGTGTCCCCCCTTGCCCTCGATGGCGATGTGGATCCAGTCGACCGCCGCGCTGGCCGCGCCGGAGATCACCGAGATTGTGCCGACCGGGTCCTGGCTGTTGTGCATCCCATAGACCTCCTGGATGCCGAAGCGGTCCATCAGGTCGTCGGCGATCATGGCGCGGGCGCCGTGGCCGCCCTCCTCGTCGGGCTGGAAGATCAGCACGACGGTGCCGTCGAAGTTGCGCGTCTCGGCGAGATACTTCGCCGCGCCGAGCAGCATGGCCATGTGCCCGTCATGGCCGCAGGCGTGCATCTTGCCGGGCACGGTGGAGGCATGCGGCGCGCCGCTGGTCTCGTGGATGGGCAGGGCGTCCATGTCGGACCTGAGGCCGATGACGCGGCCCGAACCGGTCTTCGACCCGCGGATGATGCCGACAACCCCGGTCTGGCCGATGCCCGTCACCACCTCGTCGCAGCCGAACTCGCGCAGCCTGTCCGCGACGATGGCCGAGGTCCGCGGCAGGTCGAAGTTGAGCTCCGGATGGCGATGGAAATCCTGCCGCCAGCCGGCAACCTCCTCATGCAGTGCGGCGATGCGGTTGACGATCGGCACGCGGGGGCCTCCAGGGCGCGGCGGTCAGGCCGGCATGCGGGTTTCGACGAGGCGCGCCCAGTAGCTCATGCCGAGGGGCAGGATCTCGTCGTTGAAGTCGTAGGCCGGGTGATGGACGCCGTATTCGCCGCCCTGGCCGATGCCGATCATGCAGCCCGGCCGCTCCTCCAGCATGAAGGAGAAGTCCTCCGAGCCCATGGAGGGCGGCTTGTCGCGGCGCACGTGCTCCGCGCCGACGATCGAGGCGGCCACCGCCGCGGCATGGTCGGACTCGGCCGCATGGTTCACCACCATCGGGCAGCCGTGGATATAGGTGAAGGTCGCCTTCGCGCCATAGGCCTCGGCGGTCTTCTCGACGACTTCGCGCAGCCGCGTCTCGACCAGCGCCTGGATGTCCTTCGACAGGGTCCGCACCGTGCCGAGCAGTTCCGCCGTCTGCGGGATGACGTTGTTGGCGTGGCCGGCGTTGAAGGCGCAGATGGAGACCACGGCCGAACCGAGCGGGTCGACGTTGCGCGCGACGACCGACTGCACGGCGATGACGATCTGCGCCGCGACGAGGATCGTGTCGACGGCCAGATGGGGCTTGGCGGCATGGCCGCCCTTGCCCTCGACGAGGATGTGGATCTTGTCGGCCGCAGCGCTGGTCGCCCCCGTCCTGACCGAGAAGGTGCCGGCCGGATCGATGCCGTTGTGCATGCCATAGACCTCCTGGATGCTGAAGCGCTCCATCAGGCCGTCGGCCACCATCTCGCGGGCGCCGCCGCCGCCCTCTTCCGCCGGCTGGAAGATCAGCGCCACCGTGCCGTCGAAGTTGCGCGTCTCGGCGAGATATTTCCCGGCGCCGAGCAGCATGGCCATGTGGCCGTCATGGCCGCAGGCGTGCATCTTGCCGGGCACGATGGAGGCGTGCGGCAGGCCGGTGATCTCGGTCAGCGGCAGTGCGTCCATGTCGGACCTGAGGCCGATCACCCTGCCGGAGGTGTTTCTCGTCCCACGGATGATGCCAACCACGCCGGTGCGGCCGATGCCGGTGACGACCTCGTCGCAGCCGAACTCCCTCAGCCGCTCGGCGACGATGGCCGAGGTGCGCGGCAGGTCGAACTGCAGTTCGGGATGTTGGTGGAAATCGCGGCGCCACGCGGTGGCTTCGTCATGCAGCCCGGCAATCCGGTTCACGATGGGCATGGATGCGTCCAGTAGGAGGAAGAGGTGCAGACAACCGGACGCGCGCGCGCCGGTCAACCGGTCTGCCATGCCATCTTGTCCTCTTGACGCGCATGGCTCCCATCGGCTCCCTGCGTGGGATGAACCTGACCAGCATCGAACTGCTCGAGCGCCTCGTCGCTTTCCCCTCCGTCTCCGACGCCACGAACCTCGATCTCGTCGCCTTCATCGGCGAGTATCTGACGGCGCATGGCGTCGCCTATGAGGTCGTCCCCCAGCCGGACGGGCGCAACGCCAACATCTGGGCGACGATCGGTCCGCGGGTCGACGGCGGCATCGTTCTCTCGGGCCACCTCGATGTGGTGCCGGTGGAGGGCCAGCCCTGGACGACCGACCCCTTCACCCTGACGGCGAAGGGCGACCGCCTCTACGGCCGCGGCTCCTGCGACATGAAGGGTTTCGACGCCTGCGTGCTCGCCGCCGTGCCGGCCATGGTCGCCGCCGACCTGAAGCGTCCTATCCACATCTGCCTGACCGCGGATGAGGAAATCCGCATGGACGGCGCCCGCGCCCTCATCGCGCGTCTCGGCAAGGAGTGGACGCGGCCCTCCGTCTGCATCGTCGGCGAGCCGAGCCGGATGAAGGTCGTCACCGGCCACAAGGGCTACATGCGCATCGACACCCATGTGCGCGGCCACGAGGTCCATTCCTCCAACCGCTATCACGGGGTCTCCGCGGTCTTCGTCGCGGCGCGTCTGGTGACCTGGATCGAGGAGCGCGACCTCAGGAACAGGGCCGAGGCCGAGGCGACCGGCGGCGCGCCCTATTTCGATCCGGGCTGGACCATGTTGCATGTCGGCACGATCCACGGCGGAACGGCGCACAACATCACCGCCCTCGACGCCCATTTCGTCACGGGCATCCGAGTCGTGCCCGGCGACGACGGCATGCGCTATGTGCGCGAGTACGAGGACTATGTCCGTCGCGAGATCGAGCCGGCGATGAAGGCGGTTCATCCCGATGCCGGCGTGAAGATCACGTATCGCGTCGGCGGCGAGCCGCTGGTGCGCGAGGAGGACGGCGAGGCCGAGCGCATCGCGCGCCGCCTGACCGGCGACAACGGCATCCAGGTGGTGCCCTATGGCGCCGAGGCCGGACTGTTCCAGGCGGCCGGCATTTCCACGGTCATCTGCGGTCCGGGCGACATCGCCCAGGCGCACCAGCCGGACGAGTGGGTCGAGGTCTCCGAACTCGCCAAATGCGATGCCTTCCTCGCCGGGATCATCCGCGAGTGTTCGGCCTTAGGGGCCCTATCGGGCACCAGGCGCCCTGCAAGCAGCAATTGCGTCCTTCGAGGCTCGCCATAGCATCGAGCGAACGCGAAATGCGTTCGCATCGCGCTATGGCTCGCGCCTCAGGATGAGCAGGGGTGTGTCCTGCGCCGCGCCCCAATGGGACTTGCCCGACGCGTGCCGACTAAGCCAGATGCCAATCTCATACATCCTCATCCTGAGGCGCGAGCCATAGCGATGGCGAGCCTCGAAGGACGCACTCGGGCTTGTGCAGGAAACAGTCGACCACGGCGGCACCGTCCGCGCCTTTCGGCGCGGACGGCGCGATGCCCGGCAATCAGCGCTGGCGGGCGATGATGCGGGCCTGGATGCCGTCATAGACACCCTGCGGGATGATGTTCTTGCGGACAAGCTCGTCCTTGCCGCGATAGGGGCGGCCGGCGATGATCGCGCGGGCCCTTGCCTCGCCGATGCCCGTCAGCACGCGAAGCTCGGCCTCGGTCGCCGAATTGATGTCGATGAGAGCCGCCGCCGGTGTTGCCGCGGGAGCCGGCGCGGTTGCGGCAGGTGGCGCCGGGCGGGTGGCGGGCTGCGTCGCGGTCTGGGCCATGGCGGCCGTCCCGGCGAGGCCGAGGGCGGCGGCGAGGAGCAGGGTCTTGAACATGGGCATCGTCCTCCGTTGCGTCCGGCCGTTGCGGCGGCGAATCGCCCGCCGGGAGCCTGACGAGGCGTCAGGCGATCACCTTGCTGTGGCGGTCTCAAGGCCCCGGACGGCAGGCATGGGCAGAAAGTTCTACCCGCCGCCCACCAAAGATGCTGGACATATCTTAGAATAATTCTAAACAAAGCAATCGAAGGAGGCCACCATGAGCCGCTTGCATGGCGAAACGCATGTCGTCGACAGGATCGGCTGGCTGAGGGCCGCCGTCCTCGGGGCGAACGACGGGCTCATCTCCACCGCCAGCCTGATGGTCGGTATCGCCAGTGCCGCGACGTCGCCGAACGAGGTGATCGTGGCCGGCGTTGCGGGCCTCGTCGCCGGCGCGATGTCCATGGCCGCGGGCGAATATGTCTCGGTCAGTTCGCAGGCCGATACGGAGCAGGCGGACATCGCGCGGGAGCGACACGAACTCGCGCACCAGCCCGAGTTCGAACGCGATGAGCTGACCCGGATCTATGTCGACCGCGGCGTCGAGGAGGGGCTGGCGCGCCAGGTCGCCGAGCAGTTGATGCAAAAGGATGCGCTGGGCGCGCATGCCCGCGACGAGCTGGGCATCACCGCGACGGCTGCCGCCCGCCCGGTTGAGGCCGCCCTCACGTCGGCGGCGACCTTCGCGGTGGGAGCGATGCTGCCCGTGGCGACGGCCCTGATCCTCCCGTCCCGCCTCACGGCGATCGGCATCCCGCTGGTCACGCTCGTCTGCCTCGCGGTTCTCGGGGCTCTCGGCGCCCGGCTCGGCGGCGCGGCCATCGTCCGGCCGACGCTGCGCGTCGCCTTCTGGGGCGCCCTCGCCATGGCGACCACGGCCGCCATCGGCGCGGTGATCGGCCGGGCCATCTGACATCGGACCATCCTCGACCAACGGAACTGCACCATGACCGACGAACGCTATGACGGCATCACGATCGCTTTGCACTGGCTGATGGCGATCCTCGTCATCGCGACCTACGCGCTGGGGCTCCTGCGCGAGGAACTGCCGCGCGGCGAACCCCGCACCCTCGCGCTGATGCTGCACACGTCCATCGGGCTGACGGTCATCGCCGGCACGGTGCTGCGCATGATCTGGCGCGGCTTTCGCAAGCCCATTCCGGAGGCTCCCGGACCGGCCGGCTTGGCCCTCGCGGCAAAGCTGACGCATATCGCCCTCTACGTCGCCGTCCTCGCCGTGCCGGTGCTGGGTGTCGCCGCCATGTGGGCGAAGGGCCGTGGCATCCCGGTCTTCGGCCTGACCGAACTCGCCTCGCCCTGGGCCGCCGACCGTGCCCTGGGCAAGAGCCTCGACAAGCTGCATGAGGCCGGTGCTCACCTTCTGGTCGTCCTCGCCGGTGCTCACGCCGCCGCCGCCATCGCCCACCATGTCCTGCTGCGCGACAATGTCCTCATGCGGATGCTGCCGCGAACCCGGTAGCCTCCCGTGGCGTGGCGGCGATCGTCCATTTCGTGACGGCCGTCACATCGTCCGGCCCTCATCGGGGGCATGATCCGGGTGTCTCGCAGAAAGGCCCCCCGCATCGCCCCCGACGGGTTCGGCCGGACTGACGCGACGGCGGCCGGGAAGGCGGGACTGGGTCCCCCGCCTCTCCCGGCCACCGCTGTTTTCCGTCCGGCCACCGGCGCATATGTTTCAATGAATGTTATATAAAAATGAACGTTCGTTCTCTTTCCTGTTGCGCGTTGCAACAAAAGCCCCTAATGCGATCCGGCCCCGAGGACCACGCATCCCATGCCGCGGATCGACACCGTACAGCGCACCGACAAGCAGTCGGCCATCCTCGATGCCGCCGAGCGCTGCTTCGTGCGTTCCGGCTTCCATGGCGCCTCGATGAGCGAGATCTGCGCCGAGGCGGGCATGAGCCCCGGCAATCTCTACCGCTACTTCCCGTCCAAGGAAGCGATGATCGAGGGACTGTGCGAGAGGGATTTCGCCGAGGTTGGTGATGGCTTCGCCATGCTCGCCGAAGCGCCCGACATCTGGGCCGCCTTCGAGGCACTCGCCCGCTTCCACATGGTCGAGGAGCCGCGCGAGAGCTGCCAGCTCTGGGTCGAGACGATGTCGGAAGTGGCGCGCAATCCACAGATCGCCGCCCTGCGTACAAAGATCGACGGGTTCATCGAGCAGAAGCTGCGGTTCGCGCTCGAGCTGGCGCGGGACCGCGGCCAGACCGCTCCCGCCGCCGATATCGACCGTGCCGTGCAGTTCCTCATCACCTTCGCCGACGGGCTCATGCTGCGCCGGGCCCGCGACACCGCCTTCGATCCGACTCCCCACGTCGCGATGATGTTCGACATCCTCCGCGGCATGCTGCTGCCACCCCGCTCACCGTCTCCTGCTAGCGTGACGACGCCATGATCGCCCCCGTTCCCCCCCGTCTTCTGCTCGCCGCAACGCTCGTCCTGGGCGCGCTGTCCGTCGGGCCTCTCGCCGCCCAGACCGCGGCGCCCTCGGTCACCGTGGCTCCCGTGACGCGCTCCGAGCTGCGCGAGACGAGGATCGCCACCGGCTCCTTCGTGGCGCGCGACGAGGTCATGGTCTCTCCCGAGATCGACGGCCTGACGATTGTCGCGATCCTTGCGGAGGAGGGCGACAAGGTCACTGCCGGCCAGGTGCTCGCCCGCCTCAACCGCGAACAGCTCGACGTCCAGCTCGTTCAGAACGGCGCGCAGATCAACCGCGCCGAGGCCGCCATCGCGCAGGCCAGGGCCTCCATCGCGGAGGCGACCTCCGCCCGCACCCTCGCCGACCAGCAGTTGCAGCGCACCCGCCAGCTGCAGCAGAGCGGCGCCGCCACCGCCGATGCCCTCGACCAGCGCACCAACGCCGCCCGCGCGAGTGCGGCGCGGCTGGACTCGGCGACCAACGCCCTCGCGCTCGCCGAGGCGGATCTGGCGCTCGCCCGCGCCCAGCGCAGCGACATCGAACTGCGGATCTCGCGCACCGAGATCCGGGCGAGGGTCGGCGGCACCATCTCGCGCCGCAGCGCCCGCCTCGGCGCCGTGGCCGCAGCAGCCGGCGATCCGCTGTTCCGCATCATCGCCGAATCCGAGGTGGAGCTGGAAGCCGACGTGCCCGAGGCGACGCTCGCCCAGATGCGGCCGGGCCAGCCGGCCGCCGTCGAGGCCGCCGGCTTCACCGCGCCTCTCGCCGGCACGGTCCGCCTCGTCGCTCCGGAGGTGAACCGCACCAACCGTCTCGGCCGCGTCCGCGTCACGCTGACCGGAGCCGAGCGTCCGCCGCTCGGCGCCTTCGGCCGCGCCAGCGTCGAGGTCGCCCGCGCCACCGGCCTTACCGTGCCGCTCTCCGCCGTCATGTTCAGCGACACGCCCGTGGTGCAGGTGGTCAAGGACGGCATCGTGGAGACGCGCAAGGTCGTCGTCGGCCTGCGCGTGCAGGGGCGCGTCGAGATCCGCGAGGGTCTCGTCGAGGGCGAGCAGGTCGTCGCCGTCTCTGGAAGTTTCGTCCGCCATGGCGACCGGGTGGCCCCGGTCCTGGCCCAGGCCCGCTGACGGGGGATCGCCATGTCGTCCTTCAACGTCTCCGCCTATTCGATCCGCCAGCCGGTCCCCTCGATCGTGCTGTTCATCGTGCTCTGCTTCCTCGGCTGGATGAGCTACAACAACCTGCCGATCACGCGCTTTCCCAACATCGACGTGCCGCTCATCCAGATCCGGGTGACGCAGGGGGGCGCTGCGCCCGCCGAACTCGAGAGCCAGATCGCCAAGAAGGTCGAGGACGCGGTCGCCAACATCACCGGCGTCAAGAACGTCATCTCGAACCTCACCGACGGCCAGTCGTCGACCGTCGTCGAGTTCCGCCTCGAGGTGAACACCGACCGCGCGCTGAACGACGTCAAGGACGCCATCGCCAAGATCCGAGCCGACCTGCCGCGCGGCATCGACGAGCCGATCATCGAGAGGCTGGACGTCGAGAACCAGCCGATCATGACGGTGGCGGTCGCCGCCTCGTCGATGACGATGGAGCAACTGTCCTGGTTCGTCGACGACACGGTGAAGCGCGAACTCCAGGGCCTGCGCGGCATCGGCCGCATCAGCCGCAACGGCGGCGTGCTGCGCGAGATCCGCGTCGCCCTCGACCCGAACCGCCTGATGGCCCTCGGCCTCACCGCCGGTGACGTCAATCGCCAGCTGCGCGCCACCAACGTGGACCTTGCCGGCGGCCGCGGCGATGTCGGCGGCCAGCAGCAGTCCATCCGGACGCTGGCCGGCGCGCAGACCGTCGAGGAACTCGCCGCCACGAAGATCGTGCTTCCCGGCGGCCGCGAGGTGCGGCTGTCCGATCTCGGCACCGTCACCGACCTCTACGAGGAGCCGAAGAGCTTCACCCGGCTGAACGGCGAGACGCCGACGGTCGCCTTCCAGGTGTTCCGCTCCAAGGGCGCCTCGGACGTGCGCGTCGCGGCGCTGGCGCGCGCCAAGATCGACGAGCTGCGCGCCGCCCATCCGGCGATCGCCTTCGCCGAGATCGACAATTCGGTGAACTACACGGCCGGCAACCACACCTCGGCCATGACGATGCTGATGGAGGGCGCGCTCCTCACCGTCATTGTCGTCTTCCTGTTCCTGCGCGACTTCCGCGCCACGGTCATCTCGGCGGTGGCGTTGCCGCTGTCCATCATCCCGACCTTCTGGGTGATGGACATGCTCGGCTTCTCGATGAACCTCGTCTCGCTGCTGGCGGTGATCCTGGTGACGGGCATCCTCGTGGATGACGCCATCGTCGAGATCGAGAACATCGTCCGGCACATGAAGATGGGCAAATCGCCCTACCGCGCCTCCATGGAGGCGGCCGACGAGATCGGCCTCGCGGTCATCGCCATCTCGCTGACCATCGTCGCGGTCTTCGCGCCGGTCTCCTTCATGGGCGGCATCGCCGGGCAGTACTTCAAGCAGTTCGGCCTCGTGGTGGCCATCGCCGTCCTGTTCTCGCTGCTTGTGGCGCGCCTCGTCACGCCCATGCTGGCGGCCTATTTCCTCAGGCCGCACGCCCACAAGGAGCCGAAGGACGGCCTCTTGATGCGCTCCTACCTGCGCTTCCTCTCGGGCACGATCCGCTTCCGCTATCTCACGCTGCTCGCCGGCATCGGTGTCTTCGCCCTGTCCATCTGGGCGGTGAAGTTCCTTCCCACCGGCTTCATTCCCTTCCCCGACGAGGCGCGCTTCGTCATCTCGATGGAACTGCCGCCGGGCTCCAACCTGGACGACACGCGCGAGCGTTCCGACCGCCTCGCCAAGCTGATCCGCAAGACCATTCCGGAAGTGGAATCGGTCCTCGTCATCGGCGGCTCCAACCCGGTCGGCACGCTCGAGGTCAGGCGCGCCACCGTCATCGTCCGCCTCATCCACAAGACGAAGCGCGATCGCAGCCAGCGCCAGATCCAGCAGGTGACCTCGCCGCTGTTCACCCAGATCCCCGACATCCGCGCCTGGTACGTCAACGACCGCGGCGAGCGGGAACTGTCGATCATCGTGCGCGGCCATGACGAGCGGAACCTGTCGCTCGCCGTCTCCCGGCTGGAGGCCGAGATGCGGCAGATCCCCGGCTTCGTGAACGTCGCGGCGACCGCCGGCCTCGAGCGCCCGGAAATCCGCGTCGTGCCGAAGGCGGACGAGGCTGCCCGCTACGGCGTCACCACCGACCAGATCTCGGAGACGGTGCGTGTCGCGACCATCGGCGACGTGGCCGCCAACCTCGCCAAGTTCAACGCCGGTGACCGGCTCGTGCCCATCCGCGTCCAGCTGGACACGGATGCGCGCGCCGAACTCGACCTGCTCTCGGCGCTGACGGTGACCACGGCGACCAACCAGCAGGTGCCGCTGACCGCGGTGGCGGACATCACCTTCGGCCAGGGCCCATCGTCCATCGAGCGCTATAACCGGGTTCGCCGCGTCAATATCGGCACCGACCTTGGCGGCGGGATGGAGATCGGCCCGGCGCTGGAGAAGGTCTTCGCGCTGCCGTCGGCGCGCAATCTCCCCGCAGGCGTCTCCTTCCAGCGCGGCGGCGACGCCGAGGTGATGCAGGAGGTCTTCCAGGGCTTCGCCATGGCGATGGGCACGGGCCTGCTCATGGTGCTCGGCGTTCTTGTGCTGCTGTTCCACTCCGTGTTCCAGCCGCTGACCATCCTGATGTCGCTGCCGCTGTCGCTGGGCGGCGTCATCATCGCGCTGCTGCTGACCAACAACGCCATCTCCATGCCGGTGGTCATCGGCATCCTCATGCTGATGGGCATCGTCACGAAGAACGCCATCATGCTGGTCGACTTCGCCGTCGAGAAGTCGCGCGAGGGCATGCCGCGCCGCGAGGCCATTCTCGATGCCGGCCGCAAGCGGGCCCGTCCGATCATCATGACGACCCTCGCCATGGGCGCCGGCATGATTCCGCCGGCGCTCGGCTCTGGCGACGGCGGCGAGTTCCGCGCCCCGATGGCCATCGCGGTGATCGGCGGCCTGATCGTCTCGACCATGCTCAGCCTCGTCTTCGTGCCGTCGTTCTACACGGTGATGGACGATGTCGGTCGCGTCTTCGGATGGATCTTCGGCCGCTTCGTCGGTCCTGCCGACGAACCCGACGACGCTGAGGCCGCACATGCGGGTCACGGCGCACCGCCGCTGCTGCTGCCGGCGGACGCCGCGCCGGCCGGCGAGGCGCCGCGGCCCATCCGCGTCGCGGCCGAATAGACCCGACACGCCTCCCGGGGTCCCAAAGCCCCGGGACGGCGCGGGAGCCCGGTGCCCTCGGGTCCGCCCCCGTGGGCGCCGGGCTCTTCCTTTGTCCGGCTGGCTGACAGACGGCTTCGCCCTCGCTAGGGTCGGCCCGCTCCACGTCACGCAACGAGACCGCCTTGGCCACCACGCCCCTCATCACCCTGCGCGTCGATTTCGCCCCGGGCGTCAGGCTCGGTCCCGGCAAGGCCGACCTGCTCGAGGGCATCCGCGACACCGGCTCCATCGCCGCCGCCGGCCGGCGCATGGGCATGAGCTACAAGCGCGCCTGGATGCTGGTCGAGACGATGAACGCCATGTTCGTCGCTCCGCTGGTGACATCGACCAAGGGCGGGCGCGCCGGCGGCGGCGCGGAGTTGACCGGGACCGGGATCGAAGTTCTCGCGGCCTTCCGCGCGATGGAGAACAAGCTCAGGACCCATGGCGCCGAAGAGGCCGCAACGCTTGCGCGCCTGTTCCGTCCGTCCGGCGATTGACAGGGCGAGCGACGCCAGCGATATAGCCTGTCGGAAATATCGAGGAAGCTCGCGATGGTTGTCCTGCACTACGCCCGCCGCGCCCTGCTCATGGCAGGCCTCGCCCTCGGTCTCGCCGCCCCCGCCATGGCGCAGACGCCGCAGATCGCGGTTGCCGCCAGCGTCAAGACGGCGATGGACGAACTGGTCGCCGCCTTCCGGCTGGCGACCGGCAAGGACGTGTCGGTGGTCTATGGCGCCTCCGGCAACTTCACCCGTCAGATCCGGCAGGGCGCCCCGTTCCAGCTCTTCCTTTCCGCCGATGAGGGCTTCGTCTTCCAGCTCGCCGATGCCGGTCTCGCCGCCGACCGCGGCGACGTCTATGCCGAGGGCCGGCTCGCTCTCTTCGTCCCGAATGGCTCGCCGCTGAAGGCCGACGCGGCGCTGGCCGACCTGCGGGCGGGGCTCCTTGACGGCCGCGTCAAGCGTTTCGCCATCGCCAGTCCGGAACACGCTCCCTATGGCCGGGCCGCCGAACAGGTGCTGAAAGGGCAGGGCCTGTGGGAGCCGTTGCAGGGGCGGCTTGCCATCGGCGAGGACATCGCCCAGGCCGTGCGCTTCGCCACCAGCGGCTCGGCGCAGGGCGGGCTCGTGGCCTATTCGCTGGTGCTGGCGCCGCAGGTCCGGGCGCTCGGCAGCTTCGCTCTCGTTCCGGCCGAATGGCATCTGCCGCTCCGCCAGCGCATGGCCCTGATGAAGACGGCCGGGCCTGTCGCGCGGGAGTTCTTCGACTATCTCCGCAGTCCGGAGGCGCGGGTGATCTTCCGCCGGCACGGCTTCCTCATCGCCGGCGAACAGTCCTGACACCCGATGGACTGGGTCGCCCTCACCCTGTCGCTGAAGCTCGGCGTGGCGACGGTCCTCATCCTGCTGCCGATCGGCTTCATCCTGGCGCGGCGCCTCGCCTTCCATCCGTTTCGCGGACAGGGGGTGGTCGAGGCGCTCATCGCTCTGCCGCTGGTGCTGCCGCCCACCGTCCTCGGCTACTACCTGCTGGTCGGGCTGGGCGCGGCCTCCCCCGTCGGCCAGCTCTGGCAGGCGCTGGTCGGCCGGCAACTCGTCTTCCATTTCGAGGCCCTGCTCGTCGCCTCGGTCATCGCCAACCTGCCCTTCGCCATCCAGCCGATGGTGCAGGCCTTCCGGGCGATCCCCGTCGAGGTGCGCGAGGCTGCGGCGGTGTCGGGCATGACGCCATGGACGGTGATGCGGCGCATCGACCTGCCGCTCGCCTGGCCGGGCATCGTGACGGGCCTCGTCCTCACCTTCGCCCATACGCTGGGCGAGTTCGGCGTGGTGCTGATGGTCGGCGGTTCGCTGCCGGGCGAGACGCGCACGCTCTCCATCGCCATCTACGACCGCGTGCAGGCCTTCGACGATGCGGCGGCCCATGTGATGTCGGCGGTGCTCGTGGTGGTCTCGGTGGCGGCGCTCGCCACCACCTCGCTGCTCTCCGGCCGCATGGTCCGCCGGCATGGCTGAAGACGACCTGATCGTCGCGCTGCGACAGGTGGCGCCCATTCCGCTGAGCGTGTCGCTGTCCTGTGCCGCCGGCGAAATGCTGGCCCTGGTCGGCCCCTCGGGCAGCGGCAAGACCACCGTGCTGCGCGCCATCGCCGGGCTTTATCACCCCGAGGCGGGCAGGGTCCTGTGCGGTGGCGGGACCTGGCTCGACACGGCCAAGGGCATCGCCCTGCCGCCGCATCGCCGGCGCGCCGGCCTCGTCTTCCAGCACTACGCCCTCTTTCCGCACATGACCGCCCTCGCCAATGTCGCGGCCGCCATGGGGCACCGGCCGGCTAGGGAGCGGCCGGACGAGGCGCGGCGGCTCCTCACCCTCGTCCATCTCGACGGGCTGGAACAGCGCTATCCCGCCGAGCTCTCCGGCGGCCAGCAGCAGCGGGTCGCGCTCGCCCGGGCGCTCGCCCGCGAGCCGCAGGTGCTGCTGCTCGACGAACCCTTCTCCGCCGTCGACCGCCGTGTGCGCCGCGAGCTGCATGCCGAACTCGCCGCGATCCGTGCGGCCATCCGCGTGCCCATCGTGCTGGTGACGCATGACCTTGCGGAGGCCACCGGCCTTGCCGACCGGCTCGCGGTCATCGACCGGGGCGAGATCCTCCAGGTGGGCGTGCCGCGCGAGGTCGTCGCCCGTCCCGCCAGTGCAAGGGTCGCCGAGGCGCTCGACCTCGACGCAGAGGCCGGGCCTTCCGCCTGACCGACCTTTCAGAGAAACAGCCCCTCCGCTGCCTCCACCTCCTCAACCAGAAAGCGGTAGGCCTCGTCGATGCGGGCGATGCGCCGCGTATCGACATGGGCGACGAGGTGATAGGTGCGGCGGATGGCGAGCTGCGGCAGCACCCGCGTCAGCCCGCCCGCATCGCGCGCCGCGTAGTCGTGCAGCACGCCGATGCCGGCGCCCGCCTTCACCGCCTCCATCTGGGCGAGCACGCTGGCGCATTCGAAGCGGCGCTGCCCGGCATCGAAGGCCGGCGGGTAATAGGTGAGCGATTCCGAATAGTGCAGTTCCTGCACCGAGGTCACCAGCAGATGCCGGCGCAGCGCCTCGGCCGTCTCCGGCGTGCCGTGGCGGTCGAGATAGCCGGCAGTCGCGTACATGCCGAGCCCGTAGTCGGTGAGCTTGCGCACGGTCAGGCGTCCGTCCGTCGGCGGGTCGATGACCACGGCAAGGTCGGCGTCGCGCTTCGACAGCGACATGGTCCGCTGAAGCGGCACCAGCTGGATGGTGAGGTCCGGATGGCGACCGGCGAGCCGGCCGAGCCGCGGCGACAGGAACAGCGCGCCGAAGCCTTCCGGCGCGCCGATGCGGATGGTGCCGGAGATGACGCGGTCGACCTGCGACACGTCGGCCTGCGCGTCCAGCCAGGCGGTCTCCATGGCCTCCGCCGCGGCGACGAACGTCTCCCCGGCCACCGTCAGCGTCACCCCGGCCGTCGAGCGCGATACCAGATGCGTGCCGAGCTGCTCCTCCAGGAGGGTGATGCGCCGCGCCACCGTCGCATGGTCGAGCGACAGCGCCCGTGCCGCCGCGAGGAACTGGCCCGAGCGCGCCACCGCGAGGAAGACCCGGACATGATCCCAGTTTGGCGTCATGCCTGCACCTTACGCCAGATTTCGCACAACGTATGCGCCAACTTGGTGCTTGGTTGCCGCACCGCTTCGCTCTAGTTGTGGCAGCCTCAGAGGAGACGAACCCATGCGCAACTATGGTCATTTCATCGGCGGCAAGCATGTCGCCGGCAAGTCGGGCCGTACCGCCGACGTGTTCCAGCCGCTCGACGGCTCGGTCTTCGGCAAGGTGGCGCTGGCCACCAAGTCGGAAGTGCGCGAGGCGGTGGAGAACGCCAAGGCCGCCCAGCCCGCCTGGGCCGCGACAAACCCGCAGCGCCGCGCCCGCGTGCTGATGAAGTTCCTCGAGCTCTGCGCCCGCGACAACGACAAGATGGCCGAGCTGCTGGCCCGCGAGCACGGCAAGACCATTCCCGACGCCAAGGGCGATATCCAGCGCGGCCTCGAGGTCGTCGAGTTTTCCATCGGCGCGCCGCAGATGATGAAGGGCGAGTACACCGATGGCGCCGGCCCCGGCATCGACATCTACTCGATGCGCCAGCCGCTCGGCGTCGTCGCCGGTATCACCCCCTTCAACTTCCCGGCGATGATCCCGCTGTGGAAGGCCGGCCCGGCGATCGCCGCCGGCAACGCCTTCATCCTGAAGCCCTCCGAGCGCGATCCGGGCGTGCCGATGATGCTGGCGGAACTCTTCATCGAGGCCGGCCTGCCGCCGGGCATCTTCAACGTCGTCAACGGCGACAAGGAAGCGGTCGACGCCGTTCTCGACGACGAGGACATCAAGGCCGTCGGCTTCGTCGGCTCCACCGCCATCGCCGAATATGTCTATGCCCGCGGCTGCGCGGCCGGCAAGCGCGTCCAGTGCTTCGGCGGCGCCAAGAACCACATGATCGTCATGCCCGACGCGGACATGGACCAGGCGGTCGACGCCCTCATCGGCGCCGGCTACGGCTCGGCCGGCGAGCGCTGCATGGCGATCTCGGTCGCCGTTCCCGTCGGCGAGGACGCCGCCAACCGTCTCATGGAGAAGCTGGTGCCGCGGGTGGAGAGCCTCAAGATCGGCCCCTCGACCTCGGCCGACGCCGACTTCGGCCCGCTCGTCACCGCCCAGGCGCTGGAGCGGGTGAAGGGCTATGTCGACATCGGCGTCAAGGAAGGCGCCAAGCTGGTGGTCGACGGCCGCGGCTTCACCATGCAGGGCTACGAGAACGGCTACTACATGGGCGGCTGCCTGTTCGACAACGTCACCAAGGACATGCGTATCTACAAGGAGGAGATCTTCGGACCGGTCCTCTCCGTCGTCCGCGCCAAGACCTATGGCGAGGCCCTCGGGCTTGCCAACGACCACGAGTACGGCAACGGCGTCGCCATCTTCACCCGCGACGGCGATGCGGCCCGCGACTTCGCCGCCAAGGTGCAGGTCGGCATGGTCGGCATCAACGTGCCGATCCCGGTGCCGCTGGCCTACTACACCTTCGGCGGCTGGAAGCGCTCGTCCTTCGGCGACCTCAACCAGCACGGTCCGGACGCCTTCCGCTTCTACACGAAGACGAAGACCGTCACGTCCCGCTGGCCCTCGGGCGTCAAGGACGGCGCCAGCTTCGTCATCCCGACCATGGGGTGAGGGACGGGGCGTCAGACCAGCGACAGGACACCGGCGCCGGAAACGGCGTCGGTAATGCCCTTGCCGGGTCCCATCTCGTCCAGCGTGGGGCGGAAGGTGTCGAGCGTCGCGATCATGGCAGGCCGCGCTGCGACGAGCGCGGCCTCGCTCTCCCATTTGCCGATGAGGCAATAGCGCTGGTCGCCGGTCCGGATGATCGTGCCCTCCAGCAGCCCCGGCCAGCGGGCCTTGCCGTCCCGGTGGGCATCGAGGAAGGCCTGTTCCTGGCCCGGCTTCACCTGAAACTTGACGACGTTGAAGGCCTGCATGTCGCGTCTCCATGACTCGCGTGGATCGGCTGCACTGCACTTCAGGAGGTACCAGCTTGGCGGAGCCAGGGACCGGCGTCCATAGCGGCTCCGCTGAGGCCCGGGGCTTGCCTGCGAGACGGCCCGGAAGAGGGATACTGCGCCGGTGCCTGATGATGCTCGCCGCTTGAGGCCGCTCGCGCAGAGCCGCTATCGCCGCGTGGACGTGTCGCGGCCTTGCCTGACCGGCTAGACTCAATCAGAGCATCCCAACAGGAAGACTTGCCATGCGCATTGCCGTCGGTGGTTTCATGCACGAAACCAACACCTTCGTCCCCGAGCCGACGCCCTGGGCTATGTTCAACCAGGAAGGCGCCTGGCCGGGCTTCACCCGTGGCGCGGAGATCCTGACGAAGTTCCGCCCCTTCAACATTGCGGTCGCGGGCTTCATGGGCGTCGCCGAGAAGGCGGGCCACACCATGGTGCCGCTGTCCTGGTCCTTCGCCCAGCCCTCCGGCCGGGTCGAGGATGCCGTGTTCGAGCGCGCCGCGGCCTACCTCCTCGCCGACATCGCCGATGCCGCCCCCGACGCGGTGTTCCTCGAGCTGCATGGCGCCATGACCACCGAGACCATCGAGGATGCCGAGGGCGAACTGCTCGCCCGCGTCCGCCGCCTCGTCGGGCCGAACGTGCCCGTCGTCGCCTCCCTCGACCTCCACGCCAACGTGACGCGGCAGATGGTCGACAATGCCAGCTTCATGTCGGCCTACCGCACCTATCCGCATATCGACTGGCTGCAGACCGGCCAGCGCGTCGCCGAATGGTTCGACCGCGTCGTCTCGTGGGGGCCGCGTCCGGCCCGCGCCTTCCGGCAGATGCCCTTCCTCATCCCCATCGCCTCGGGCTGCTCCATGATCGAGCCGATGAAGGGGCTCTACGCCCTGCTCGGCGAGATCGAGGCGGAGACGGGCGTGCATCTCTCGCTCTGCCCCGGCTTCCCCTCCGCCGACATCTTCGACATGGGCGCCACCGTCATCGGCTACGGCGCCGACCAGCCGACCGTCGATGCGGCCGTGGACCGGCTCTACCGCGCCGTGCTGCGCTCGGAAGCCGCCTTCCTCGAGCATCTCGCCAAGCCGCAGGACGAGGCGGTGACGCTGGCGTTCCAGCGCGCCGCGCTCGCCTCGAAGCCGGTGATCATCGCCGATACGCAGGACAATCCTGGCGCCGGCGGTTCCTCCATCACCACCGGCTTCCTCAGGGCGATGATCAACCGCGGCGCGAAGGACACGCTGATGGCGCTCTTCCACGAGCCGGAGATCGCGAAGGCTGCCCATGCCGCCGGCAGGGGCGCAACCATCGAGGTCACCTTCTCAGCCAACGGCAAGGGGCCGGGCGAATTGCCCCTGACGACGAAGGCGGAGGTCGTGGCCGTCTCCGACGGGCGCTTTACCGGCACCGGCCCGATGGTCGGCGGCCAGCCGATCAACATGGGCCCCTCGGCCTGGCTCCGCATCGGCGGCATCGACCTCGTCGTCGGCACGGTGCGCCAGCAGCCGCACTGCGTCGCGGTCTGCACCCATCTCGGCGTGGACATCACCGGCTACAAGGTCGTGGTGCTGAAGAGTTCGGTACATTTCCGCGGCGGCTGGCAGCCCTATGCGGATTCGGTGGTGGTCGGCGCCTCGCCCGGCGCGGCGCTCGACGACACCGGCGTCATCCCGTTCAAGCACCTCAGGCCCGACGTCAGGCGGCGGCCCATGTCGAACCAGTAGGGGAGAGCAAGGCGCCCTGCATTGCGGAAAGGCGCCCTGCATTGCGGAAGTGCGTCCTTCGAGGCTCGGCTATCGCCTCGCACCTCAGGATGAGGAGGCGAGCGCATGGCATCGAGGAGTGAGGGCCACACGACGGAAGGCGCCTCCGTGCTCAGTGCAGGCCACCAACCTCCTCATCCTGAGGTGCGAGGCGATAGCCGAGCCTCGAAGGACGCACTTCGGCTGGGCAGGGCGGCGGGCAGCGCTATCCGCGCACCACATCACATCTTGACGGGCACGCCGCTCACCGCCGCATTCAGCGCGCGCAGCAGCGGCAGCACCACGTCCATCGCCGGCGTGCCGACCCCGTGCTCCCGTCCGAAGGCCTGCAGCTGGCCGACGATGGCTTCCACCTCCATGGGACGGCCGGCCTCGGCATCCTGCAGCATGGACGGCTTGCCGCCGGGGCGACCGGGTCTGGCCGGCACGGCCGCCGCCGGGTCGACAGTCTCGGTCAGGTCCCACCCGAGCGCCTTCGCCACCTCGAGCATTTCGCGGATCATGGCGATGCCGAGTTCGCCGATGCCCGGCACCTCGTGCCAGCGGCCGAGCGGCAGGCGCGAGAGGGCGCAGAGCGGATTGGCGGCGATGTTCAGCACCAGTTTCTCCCACATCGCCCTGCGGATATCGGCGGTCACCTCGCCGTTGAGACCGGCGCGGCGGAACACCTCCGCCGCCGCATCGGCGCGCGGCGAAGCATCGCCCGTCGGCTCGCCGATGATCCAGCGATTGCCGGCCGAGTGGGCGATGACGCCGGGTTCGGTGACGGCGTTGGCGGAATAGACGACGCCGCCCAGAACGCTTTCGGGGCCGAGGTCGCGCCAGAGCTTGCCCTCGGGGTCGAGCAGCGGCAGCGAGCCGTCCTCGCTGAGGCCATGGTTCCACCACCACGGCACGCCGTTGGTGAAGAACAGGGCAGCCGCGCCCGGCGCCAGCAGCGCCTTCAACGGCGCTGCGATGGCGGGCAGCGAATGCGCCTTCAGGGTCACGACGACCAGATCCTGCGGCGGCAGGGTGGCGGGGTCGTCGGTCGCCGCATGCGGCTTGCCGCCGAGCGTCTGGCCCTCGCTGTGGAGGGTGAGGCCCTTCTCGCGGATGGCGGCGAGATGGGCGCCGCGCGCCACGACGGACACCTGCGCCTCGCCCGCCGCGATCAGACGCGCCGCGGCATTGCCGCCCACGGCGCCGGCGCCAAAGATACAGACCTTCATGGGGGAGCTCCGGGGGATCAGATGACGTTGAGTTCGAGCACCGGCTCGTTCCTGAGGATGCGGTCGAAGCCGAAGACAGAGAGGTCGAGGCTGCGGTAGCCGCCGTGGACGATGAGCTCGGCCAGCGCCCGCCCGGCGGCGGGGGCCTGCTGCAGGCCGTGGCCGGAAAAGCCGTTGATGAACATCAGGCCGGCGATATCCGGATGGGGGCCGAGAATGGCGTTGTGGTCGAGCGTGTTGAAATCGTAGTGCCCGGCCCAGGCGCGCATCTGGCGCAGTTGCTCCATGGCCGGGATGCGCGTCGCCCAGGCCGGCCAGACGTGGTTCTCGAACTCGTCGTGGCCAGGCTCGAAGTCGCCATGGGCGGCGGGATCGGGGTCATTCTCGCCCGGCCCCCAGCCGCCGATGACGAGGTCGCGCTCGGGGCGCATCCACACCCCCGACGGATCGACGATAAGGGGCATGTCCGGGAAGGTCTCCGGGCACTTCACGACGAAGATGGTGCGCTTGCGCGGCTCCACCGGCAGCGGCACGTCGATGCCCTGCGCCAGCCGTCCGGCCCAGGCGCCCGCCGCCAGCACCAGCGTGCCGCAGGAGCGCGCCGAACCGTCGGTCATCACTGCACCGGTGACGCGGTCGCCGACGCGGACGAGGGAGGCGACCTCGCCCTTCTCGTAGGTCGCGCCGGCCTCGCGGGCGGCTTTGCGGAAGAGGTCGAGCAGCATGGCGGCGTCGAACCAGCCCTCGCCGCTCTGGCCGAAGGCGCCGAGCGCGATGTCCTCGGTCGAGATCCACGGGAAACGCGCCTTCAGTTCTGACGGCCCGAGCAGCACGATGTCCGAGCCCTCGGCCGATTGCGTCTGCCAGTTGGCCTCCAGCACGGAACGTCCGCCCTCGGAGGCGAGGATCAGATAGCCGCCCTCGCGGAAGCCGATATCGGCGTCCGGGCCGAAGCGCTCCTTCAGCGAGCGGATCACCTCGATGCCGAAGCGGCTCATGCGGATGTTTTCAGGGGTCGAGAACTGCTGGCGGATGGAGGCCGCCGACAGCGTCGTCGAGGCCTCCGCATAGGTCGGGTCGCGCTCGATGACGCGCACCGTGCCGGCATAGCCGAGTTCTTTCTTGAGGAAATAGGCTGTGCAGGACCCCATGATCCCGCCGCCGACGATCAGCACGTCCGCGTGTGTCACGCTCTGTCTCTTGTCTTGGAAAAGCCGGTCTCGTTCGGAAGGACGATGGCATGCATGCTGCGATGCAGCTAGCCTCGCCCGCACATAGCCCATCCTCCTCAAGCCATAGCCAGCCGTCGAGCCCGACCATGTCGATCCGTCCCCGCCGCTCCGTCCTCTACATGCCCGGCTCCAACGCCCGCGCGCTGGTGAAGGCCCGCACCCTGCCGGCCGACGTCGTGATCCTCGATCTCGAGGACGCGGTGGCGCCCGACGCCAAGGAGACGGCGCGGGCGCAGGTCGCCGCCGCGGTGATGCAGGGCGGCTTCGGCCATCGTGAGGTGGTGGTCCGCATCAACGGCCTCGACACGGCCTGGGGCGATGCCGACCTGAAGGCACTCGCGCCGACCGGCGCCGACGTCATCCTCATCCCGAAGGTCAACGCGGGCGCCGACCTCGTCGCCGCCGGCAAGGCCATTGCCACCGCCGGCGCGCCGGACAGGACCGCCGTCTGGGCCATGATGGAGACGCCGCTCGCCATGCTGAACGCCGCCGGCATCGCCGCCGCCGCGAAGGACCGCACGACGCGGCTCACCGGCTTCGTCATGGGCACCAACGACCTCGCCAAGGAGACCGGCGCGCGCATCGTTCCCGGACGTGCGCCGATGAACGCCTGGCTGATGATGTCGCTCGCCGCCGCCCGCGCCCACGGCCTCGCCATTCTCGACGGGGTCTGGAACGAGATCGCCGACGAGGCCGGCTTCGCCCGCGAATGCGCCGAGGCGCGCGACATGGGCTTCGACGGCAAGACGCTGATCCACCCCAGCCAGATCGCACCCTGCAACGCGGCCTTCTCGCCCGCCGAAAAGGAGGTCGCCTGGGCCCGCACCATCATCGCCGCCTTCGACCTGCCGGAGAATGCGGCGAAGGGAGCGATCCAGGTGGAGGGGCGGATGGTGGAGCGCCTGCATGCCGACATGGCGCGCAAGCTCGTCGCCATCGCCGACGCCATCGCCGCGCGCGAGGCGTCGGCCTGATCCTCTGCCGATCCGGCCGGTTGCCCTGCCTCCCGCTTTCGTGAGAGACGGGAGCATGACGGTGTGTCCATGAGTGCGGCGGTGGCCGGGATCGACGTGAAGCGGGTTCGGGAGGCTCTCGGGTCCCGCTCGATCGTGCTCGTCGGGCTGATGGGGGCTGGCAAGTCGTCCATCGGGCGGCGGCTGGCCCATCGGCTCGGCCTGCCCTTCGTTGATGCCGACACCGAGATCGAGAAGGCCGCCGACCTCACCATCCCCGAAATCTTCGAGAAGCACGGCGAGGCCTATTTCCGCGCCGGCGAGGTGCGGGTCGTCGCCCGCATCCTCGATTCCGGGCCGCAGGTGCTGGCGACCGGCGGCGGCGCCTACATGAACCCGGAGACGCGGGCGCGCATCCGCGAGCGCGGCGTCGCCGTCTGGCTCAAGGCCGAGCTCGACGTGCTGATGAAGCGCGTCAAGCGGCGCGGCGACCGGCCGCTGCTCAAGGCCGACGACCCCAGGGCCGTGCTGAAGCGCCTGCTGGACGAGCGCTATCCCGTCTATGCGCAGGCGGATGTGACCGTCGTGTCCCGCGAGGCCTCCCACGAGGAGGTGGTCGACGACGTCCTGGCGGCACTGGCCGAGCACGTGCAACTGACGGCGGAACGAGGCGCCCCATGACCGATCCCATTCCCGCGGCCGGGACCGACGGTCCGGTGCACGTGCCCGTGGCGCTGGGTGAGCGCTCCTACGACATCCTGATCGGCTCGGGCCTCATCGCGGCGGCCGGTGCGACGCTCGCCGCCCGCTTTCCCGGCCGCGCCGTCGCTATCGTCACCGACGCCACCGTCGGCGACCTGCACGGCCCGGCGCTGGAGGCGAGCCTCTCCGCCGCCGGCATCCGCCATCACCGCATCACCGTGCCGCCGGGCGAAGCGACCAAGCGCTTCGGCATGCTGGAGGAGGTGGTCGACCAGATTCTCAACCACCGGCTGGAGCGCGGCGACATCGTGCTGGCGCTCGGCGGTGGCGTGGTCGGCGACCTCGCCGGCTTCGCCGCGGCCATCGTCCGCCGCGGCATGGGCTTCGTGCAGATGCCGACCTCGCTGCTGGCGCAGGTCGATTCCTCGGTGGGCGGCAAGACCGGCATCAATTCCCGCCACGGCAAGAACCTCATCGGCGCCTTCTACCAGCCGGGCCTCGTCCTCGCCGATACCGACGTGCTCGACACGCTCTCCACCCGCGAGTTCCGCGCCGGTTACGCCGAGGTGGCGAAATACGGCCTCATCGACGACCCCGGCTTCTTCTCCTGGCTCGAGGCTCACTGGCGCGGCGTCTTCCAGGGCGGCCGCGACCGCGTCCGCGCCATCGCCACCTCCTGCCGCGCCAAGGCGGCCGTCGTCGCCCGCGACGAGACGGAAACCGGCGACCGGGCGCTGCTCAACCTCGGCCACACCTTCGGCCATGCCCTGGAGGCCGCCACCGGCTATGACGGCAGCCGCCTCGTCCACGGCGAGGCGGTGGCCATCGGCATGTGCCAGGCCTTCCGTTTCTCGGCAAAGCTCGGCCTCTGCGCCCCCGTCGAGGCGGTTCGCATGGCCAGTCACCTGAAGACCGTCGGGCTCCCGACGGAACTCCACGAGGTGCCCGGCGGCGTCGGCGACGTCGACCGGCTGATGGCGGCCATCGGGCAGGACAAGAAGGTCGCGCGCGGGAAGCTCACCTTCATCCTGGCGCGCGACATCGGCGAGAGCTTCATCGCCAGGGACGTCGACCCCGCCGCGGTGCGCGACTTCCTTGCCGGGGAGCTGGCGAGAGGCTAGGTCGCTTCATGTCGTCCGCGCGATGGCGCGGGCGGACCGACCCTGACTTCATTGCCGCCGCACGCGGCCGAGGACGCCATGGACGAACTTGCGATCAATCCCTGGCTGGCGCTGGGACTCATAGTCTTCTGCCTGTTGCTGTCCGCCTTCTTCTCCAGCGCGGAGACGGCCATGTCGGCTGCCTCCAAGGCGCGCATGCTCGCGCTGGAGAGCGGCGGCGACAGCCGTGCCGGCATCGTCAGCCGCCTGCTCGACACCCGCGAGCGGCTGATCGGCGCCATGCTGGTCGGCAACAACATCGTCAATGTCGGCGTCTCGGCCTTCGCCACCAGCCTGTTCGTCGCGGTGCTCGGCGCCGAGGGCGTGATCTATGCGACCGCCGTCATGTCGGTGCTGCTGATCGTCTTCGCCGAGGTGCTGCCCAAGACGGTGGCGATCGCGCGGCCCGAGTGGATGGCCCTGATCTATGCCCGCCCGGTCTCCTGGGTCGTCGCCCTGTTCGGACCCGTCCTCATCGCCGTCGAGGGCATCGTGCGCGGCGTGCTGCGCCTGTTCGGCATGCGCATCAACGAGAACCAGAACGTGCTCACCGGTGCCGAGGAACTGCGCGGCACGGTCGACCTCATGCACAAGGAGGGCTCGTTCGGGAAGCTCGACCGCGACATGCTCGGCGGCATCCTCGACCTGAAGGACCTGACCGTCGAGGACGTCATGGTCCACCGCACCAAGATGGTCAGCATCGATGCCGGCGATGCGCCGGAAAAGGTCGTGCGCGACGTCCTGGCGGCCCCCTACACGCGCATCCCGCTGTGGCGCGATACGCCGGAGAACATCATCGGCGTGCTGCACGGCAAGGACCTGCTGCGGGCGCTGGCGGCCGCTGGCGGCGACGTCGGCAAGATCGACCCCTCGAGCCTGGTCCTGCCGGCCTGGTTCGTGCCCGATTCCACCAGTCTCCAGGACCAGTTGAAGGGGTTTCTCAGGCGCAAGACGCATTTCGCCTTCGTCGTCGACGAATATGGCGAGGTGATGGGCCTCATCACGCTTGAAGACATCATCGAGGAGATCGTCGGCGACATCAAGGACGAGCACGACGTGCAGGTCACCGGCGTCCGACCCCAGGCGGATGGTTCGGTCAATGTCGACGGCTCGGTGCCGGTGCGCGACCTCAACCGGGCCATGGACTGGCGCCTGCCCGATGAGGAGGCCACCACCATCGCCGGCCTCGTCATCCATGAGGCCCGCTCGATCCCCGAGACCGGCCAGACCTTCACCTTCCACGGCTTCCGCTTCCAGGTGCTGAGGCGCCAGCGCAACCGGATTACGTCGCTCAAGATCACGCCGCTCGACCGCGTCGTCTGATCGAAACACGGGATGGTCAATCTGACGCGGTTGCCGGCGCTGTCATTGTTCAATCTTTAGGAATAATGACGTAGCGTCAGGCTGCTGTTTTTACCGTGTTTGAGCCCCCCGCATGACGAGAGTTGTTCTCGATGGTCATTTCTTCCGGACCCCCTGGACCGGCGTCGCCTACTATGCGTACGGGTTGTACTCGGCGCTGGCGGAAGACGAGCGGGCGAGCCGGCTGACCCTGCTCGAGGGGACCCGGTCGCATCTCCTGAGCCAGTGGGTCAGCGACACCCAAACCCGGCGGGCGGCTCCGACGGGTGATTCCGTGTCGCCGCGCCTGCACCGTCTCGTTCATCGCGTCCCGCTGCTGCGCGGGGTGGCGCGCCGCACGCGCGCGCTGCTTCACCGCATCCCTTTGTCGCGCCTGAATTGCGATCTCTTCCACTCGCTGAACTATGTGCCGGTGACCTCGGTCAGGGCGCCGCTGCTGCCCGTCGTGCATGATATGTCCTGCATGACCAATCCGGACGACCATCCGGCCGAGCGCGTCCGCTTCTTCGAGGCCGAACTCGACAAGGTCCGGTCGGCGCCCGCCATCCATACGGTGTCGCGCTTCTCGCGCGACGAGATCGTCAGGCTGCTCGGCATCGCGCCCGCCCGCATCCACGTCATTCCGCCGGGAGCAGACCGGCAATGTCTCGCAGCGCCGCTCGCCGACGGCACGATACCGGGCGACGTCGCGCCGCTCGGCCTGACGAGCGGCCGCTATGTCGCGGCCGTGGCGACGCTCGAACCGCGCAAGAACCTGCGCACGCTGGTCGCCGCCCAACTGGCGCTGCCGCCGGCCCGCGCCCGCCGCCAGCCTGTGGTCATTGCCGGGGCACGTGGCTGGGGCGACCTGCAATGGCCCTCCGGCCTCGACTCCGCGCTGGCCGACGGGCGCATCGTCCTCGCCGGCTATCTGGATCGCCCGATACTCATCGACCTCACCCGCCATGCCCGCGCGGTCGCCTATCCCTCGACCTATGAGGGGTTCGGCCTGCCGGTGCTGGAGGCGCTGGCCTGCGGCACCGACGCGCTGATCTCGTGCGGCACGGCCTGCGTCGAGGCGGGGCAGGGCGAGGCCATCGAACTGCCGGCCCTCGACATCGACGCCTGGGCGGAGGCGCTCGGCCGCCTCGCCGACGAGCCGCTGTCGCCGGAGCGGCGTTTGCATCTGCGGACCGCCGCCCTGCGCGCGCCGAGCTGGACCGATGCCGCCCAGTCGACACTCGGTCTCTATGAAACCATCCTCGGCCGACCCCTCGGGCATGACTGATCTCGACGGAGAGATCGGGACCGCCTGCGACATCCTGCGCGCCAGGTTCGCCGCGGACGCCGAGCCGATCATCGCGGTCGCCTGCATCCGTGACGAACAGGACGTCGTCGAACGGTTCGTGCGTCACAACCTCGCCGTCGTCGACGGGCTGATCGTCCTCGATCACCGCAGCCGGGATCGCACGCCGGAGATCCTCGCCGCCCTCGTCGCGGAAGGACTGCCGCTCGCGCTGTGCCGCGTGACGCTGCCCGGCAAGCACCAGGGCGACTGGATGACCCGCATGGCGCGCGCCGCCGCCACGCGCCTCGGCGCCCATCCGGTGGTGCCTCTCGATGCGGACGAGTTTCTGACCGGCTCGGACAGGAGCGCGATGCGCGCCCTGCTCAAAACTGTTGCGCGGAACGGCGTCTCGGCCATCGAGTGGATGAGCTACGTGCCCATGCCCGACGATCCCGCGGGCGAGATCGACGTGCTGGCCCGCATCACCCACCGGCGGGCGCGCGAGGTGTCGCGGACCCTCAAGCTCGCCGTCGGCCGGGATCTTGCCGCCGACCCGGACTTCCTGTGGAGCCACGGCATGCACCGCGCGGCGCGGGGACTGCAGGATCTCGAGCCCGCGCCACAGGTGCCCGAACTCTCGTTGGCCCATTTTCCCGTCCGCTCGGTGGAGCAGTTGCGGGGCAAGGTGGCGATCTCCCGGCTCGGCAATGCCGTGCGCACGGGCAAGGCCGACTATCTTTGCTACGACTGGCTGGAGGCGCTGGTCCCGCTCGTGCCGAAGATGACGGCCGATGACCTCAGGCGCGCCGCCGTCCACTATCTGTGCGAGCACGATTTCGGTGACGACGAGGTGGTGGCGGACCTGGTCCGATCGCTGGGAGGACCCCTGCGCTACACGACCGGAGACGTGCCCGATGCCCTCGACCGCGTCATGTGGAGCGCCATGGATCTGGCGCTCCTGTGCGCGACGCGTCCCGAGATCGCCGATTCCAATCCGGGCAATCCATCGATCCTCGAGCAGAACAGACTGATGCGGGCGGCCCTGACCGAGCTTCGCCAGGGGCTCGACCTCCCCGATGTGCCCCCCCGCGAACTGGCGAGGACCGTCATCGAAACGCGCCCGGTCCTGAGGGATATTCCGGCGGGGGCCCTCGCGCAGGAAGTGCTGTTCCGGGTAAGACGTCGTCTCGGGCGGCTGTTCGCGCGCTGAAACGGGCGCGCTGCCGCGCCACCGAGGACATGATGGCCGAGGACACCGGACCGCTGATCGCCCTCATCGCCCACGACCAGAAGAAGCCGGGCATGCTGGCCTGGGCCCGGCGCCATCACGCCCGCCTCGTCCGCCATCCGCTTGTCGCCACCGGCACGACCGGATCGCTCCTGAAACGCGACCTGCCCGATCTCGATATCCGCCTCATGAAGAGCGGTCCGCTCGGCGGTGACCAGCAGATCGGCGCGCTCATCGTCGAGGGCCGCATCGGCCTTCTCGTCTTCCTTGTCGATCCGCTGTCGCCGCACCCGCACGACGTCGACGTCAAGGCGCTGACGCGGCTCGCCGTCGTTTACGACGTGCCCATGGCCTGCAACCTTGCGACCGCCGACCGGCTCATCGCATCGTTCTAGGCGCTACTCCCCCGGCGCCTTCGTCTCCATCGCGAGGGCATGGACGCGGCCCTTCAACTCGGCGTCGAGCACCTGGTTGACCATGCGATGACGCTCCACCCGCGACTTGCCGGCAAAGGCCGCCGAGACCAGCCTGACGCGGAAATGCGTCTCGCCGCCCTCGCGCCAGCCGCCGTGGCCCCGATGGTTCTCGCTCTCGTCGAGGACCTCCAGCGTCTGCGGGGCGAAGGCCGCCGTCAGCTTGTCCGTCATGGTGTCGCGCACGCTCATCGCTCTCTCCCTGTCCGGCGGCATATCGGCCAGCCGGGCCGCATCCGCAACCCCGCCGCGCCTCCGGCCGCCTTGCCGGAGGCCGCGCCCCTCTGATACACCGCCGGCAACGAGCCCACAGGGGGAAACCCATGCAGAAGTTCACGGTCCTCACCGGCGTCGCGGCGCCGATGCGCACGATCAATGTCGATACCGACATGATCATCCCCAAGCAGTACCTGAAGACCATCAAGCGCACCGGCCTCGGCAAGGGCCTGTTCTCCGAGGCGCGCTACAAGGACGACGGCTCGGAGAACCCGGACTTCATCCTCAACAAGCCGGCCTACCGCAACGCCCAGATCCTGGTCGCCGGCGACAATTTCGGCTGCGGCTCGTCGCGCGAGCACGCCCCCTGGGCGCTGCTCGACTTCGGCATCCGCTGCGTGATCTCCACCAGCTTCGCCGACATTTTCTACAACAACTGCTTCAAGAACGGCGTGCTGCCGATCAAGGTCTCGCCGGAGGAGCTGGAGAAGCTGTTCGAGGACGCCGACCGCGGCTCCAACGCCACCCTGACGGTCGACCTAGAGGCGCAGGAAATCCGCGGCCCCGACGGCGGCGTCATCAAGTTCGACGTCGACGCCTTCCGCAAGCACTGCCTGCTCAACGGCCTCGACGACATCGGCCTGACCATGGTCAAGGAAAAGGCCATCGGCCAGTTCGAGACCACCGTCTCGGCCGCCCGTCCCTGGCTCTGAGAGCCCCGACACCGAAGGAGCCCGCCATGGATCGCCGTCTCATCTCCACGGGCTCTCCCTTCGAGAAGACTGCGGGCTATTCGCGCGCCGTGGTGCAGGGCGGCTTCGTCTTCGTCGCCGGGACGACCGGCTACGACTATTCCACCATGCAGCTTCCCGTTTCCGTCGAGGACCAGGCCCGCAACTGCTTGAAGACCATCGCCGCGACGCTGCGCGAGGCCGGCACGTCCATGGCCGAGGTGGTGCGCGCCACCTACTACATCACCGACGCCGCCGACGCCGACAAGGTCTTCCCGATCTTCGGCGAGATGTTCGGCGACATCCGCCCGGCCGCGACGCTGCTCGTCGTCGCCGGCCTGCTGAAGCCCGAGATGAAGATCGAGATCGAGGTCACCGCCGCCATGCCGGCGACGGCCGCGCCCGACGCCATCTTCTCCTGACCCCGCAGCCCGGCGGACCGATCATGACCGAGACCAAGACGCCGAGCCTCGCCGACCTGCGCGGCGAGATCGACCGCATCGACGGCGCCATGCATGCGCTGCTGATGGAGCGCGGCCAGATCATCGAGAAGCTGATCGAGGTGAAGAAGACCGCCGAGACCGGCTCCGCCTTCCGGCCGGCGCGCGAGGTCGAGGTCGTCCGCCGCCTCGTCGAAAACCACAAGGGCCTGCTGCCGGTCGAACTCGTGGTGCAGATCTGGCGGCAGATCATCTCCACCTTTACCTATGTGCAGTCGCCGCACTCCGTCCATGTCGTCATGGGGCCGGAGCAGGAGAACGCCCGCGAACTCGCCCGCTTCCACTTCGGCTTCGGCGTGCCGCTGGTGAAGCACTCGAGCCCCGGCTCGGTGATCGCCGCCATCGCCCGCGACCGCGGCGATCTCGGCCTCATCGGTCTCGGCCCCGCGCGCGAGGCCTGGTGGGACAAGCTCGGCCTTCCCGACCAGCCGATCGCCATGGCGACCGCCCCGGCCATCGCCCGCGCCGCCAGCCCGCGGCCGCCGCAGGCGCTCGTCATCGGCCATCCCTCCATCGACACGGCCGGCCTCGACACCCGCGTCGTCGCGGTGACGCTGACGGGACATCCCCCGGTGCATGTCGACGCGGTGCTCGCCAGCGCCGACGAGGGCGGCCATCACCATGTCCTTGCCTGGGGGCCGCGCGAGGCCTCCGACGAGGAGATCGCGCGCGACGTCGCCTCCGGCATGGCGGTTGAAGCCGCCCGCACGGTCGGCTACACCGCAAAGCCCATCGCGGCCTGATATTTCTGACAGCTTGCGGCCCGTGCCGCTCCTCGCTCCGGTATCGCCATGACCAACCAAGCCTCGCGTCCCGTTCCCCGTCCCGGAGTGATGGCGATCGACGCCTATGTGCCCGGAAAGTCCGGCGCGCCGGGCGCCGCCAAGGTCTACAAGCTCTCCTCCAACGAGACGCCGCTCGGCGCCAGCCCGAAGGCCATCGAGGCCTTTCAGAAGCTCGCGGGCAAGCTGGAGCTCTATCCGGAGGGCTCCTCCGCCGAGCTGCGGGAGGCCATCGCCGGCCTCTACGGCCTCGATGCCGACCGTATCCTCTGCGGCTCGGGCTCCGACGAACTCCTGTCGCTCTTGACCAACGCCTATATCGGCCCCGGCGACGAGGGCGTGTTCACCGAGCACGGCTTCCTCGTCTACAAGATCGCCATCCTCGCCGCCGGCGGCACGCCGGTCGTCGTCAAGGAGAAGAACCTGACGACGGATGTCGACGCCATCCTTGCCGCGGTGACGCCGAAGACGAAGATCGTCTATCTCGCCAACCCCAACAATCCGACCGGCACCTACATCCCCTTCGACGAGGTGAAGCGCCTGCATGCCGGCCTGCCGAAGTCCGTGCTGCTGATCCTCGACGCCGCCTACGCCGAATATGTCCGCCGCAACGACTACGAGAGCGGGCTGGAACTGGTGGCCTCCAACGAGAATGTCGTGATGACGCGCACCTTCTCGAAGATCTACGGCCTTGCGGCGCTGCGCATCGGCTGGATGGTCGGCCCGGCGCACCTGATCGATGCGGTGAACCGCATCCGCGGCCCCTTCAACGTCAACGCCGCGGCGATCGCCGCCGGCGCCGCTGCCATTCAGGATCAGGCCTTCGTCCAGAAGGCTGTCGAGCACAACGAGACCTGGCTGCCCTGGCTGACCGCCGAGATCGGGAAGCTTGGCCTCGAGATGACGCCCTCGGTCGGCAACTTCCTGCTGGTCCACTTCCCGAAGGAGGCCGGCAGGACGGCCGCCGATGCCGACGGCTACCTCGTCTCCAAGGGCCTCGTGCTGCGCCGCGTCGGCGCCTATGGCCTCCCCGACGCGCTGCGTCTCACCGTCGGGACCGAGGAGGCCAACCGCCATCTCGTCGCGACCCTCGCCGAGTTCATGAAGCGGTGAGCGGCGAGCCGCTCTTCGGCAAGGTCACGCTGATCGGCATCGGCCTGATCGGCTCGTCAATTGCGCGCGCCCTGCGCGACGTTCCGCTGGCTGGAACGGTGGTGGCCGCCGACCGCTCCGAGGCCGTCGTCGACCGCGTGCGCGAACTCGGCATCGCCGATGAGGCGACCACCGACATGGCCGCTGCCGTGAAGGACGCCGACCTCGTCATCGCCTGTGTGCCCGTCGGCGCCATGGGGGCGGTGGCCGAGGCCATCGGCCCGCACCTCAAAGCCGGCGCCATCGTCTCCGACGTCGGTTCCACCAAGGGCTCCATCGTCGCGCAGATGGCGCCGCACATGCCGGCCGGCGTCCATCTCATTCCGGCCCATCCCGTGGCGGGCACCGAGCATTCGGGCCCCGACTCCGGCTTCCCCGAGCTCTTCCACGGCCGCTGGTGCATCCTCACCCCCGTGCCGGACACGGACCCTGCCGCGATCGAGCGTCTCTCCGCCTTCTGGCAGGGGCTCGGCTCGAAGACCGAGGTGATGGCGCCCGACCATCACGACCTCGTCCTCGCCATCACCAGCCACGTGCCGCATCTCATCGCCTACAACATCGTCGGCACCGCCTCGGACCTGGAGACGGTCACCGAGAGCGAGGTGATCAAGTTCTCGGCCGGCGGCTTCCGCGACTTCACCCGCATCGCCGCCTCCGATCCGACCATGTGGCGCGACGTCTTCCTCCACAACAAGGAGGCGGTGCTGGAGGTGCTCGGACGCTTCACGGAAGATCTCATCGCGCTCCAGCGCAACATCCGCTGGGGGCAGGGCGACCAGCTCTTCGACCTCTTCACCCGCACCCGCGCCATCCGCCGCTCGATCATCGACCAGCGCCAGGACACGGCCGATCCGGACTTCGGACGCAACCGCAAGTGACGCCGATGACCGCCGACCAGATCATCGCCCTGCTCGGTCTTCAGCCCCACCCCGAGGGCGGGCATTTCCGCGAGACCTTCCGCGACGCACCGGGTCCCGGCGGCCGCTCCGCCTCGACCGCCATCTACTTTCTGTTGAAGCGCGGCGAGCGTTCCCACTGGCACACGGTGGATGCGACCGAGGTCTGGCACTGGCACGCCGGCGCGCCCCTGAAACTGTCGCTCGCCGCCTCCGACGCAGGTCCGGTCACGCATCTCGTCCTCGGCGCCGATCTCGCTGGCGACGAGCGCCCGCAAGGCATCGTGCAACCGCACCACTGGCAAGCCGCCGAGAGCCTCGGCGACTGGACGCTGGTCGGCTGCACGGTGGCGCCCGGCTTCGATTTCGCCGGCTTCACGCTGGCGCCTCCCGGCTGGGCTCCGGGCACCTGACGGACCGTCCCATGACCGACATCGCCCTCGTCCGTTCGCTGGAGGAACGCCTCTTCAACGCCTGGCCGGCCATGCAGACCGTCTATGTCGACGGCTGGATGCTGCGCATGGCTGGCGGCCACACCAAGCGGTCCAATGCGGCCAGCCCCTTCTATCCCTCGACCATCTCGGGCGAGGAGCTGATCGCCACGGTGAAACAGCTCTACCGCAGGGCCGGCATCGAGCCGATGGTGCGCATCACGCCGCTGGCCGGCGAGGGCATCGACGCCGCCTTCGCAGCAGCCGGCTGGACCATCTACGACGAGACGGACGTCATGGTCGCGCCGCTGACCGCGCGGGTGAAGATCGCGGGGGCGCCGGATGCCGCCGTCGTGCTGTCGGAGGAGCCCTCGCAGGGCTGGATCGACGGCGCGGCGGAGGCCTATGAACTGGCCGACTGGCAGCGCGACATGCTCGGCCGCATCGTCGGCGCCATCCGCGTCGAGACGGCTTTCGCCACCGTTTACATCGACCGCAAGCCGCTCGGCTTCGGCCTCGGCGTCGCCGATCGCGGCTATGTCGGGCTCTACGATCTCGCCGTTCACCCGGACGCGCGCGGCTCCGGCGCCGGCCAGCGCATGATCGGCTCGCTCCTGCACTGGGGCCGCTCGCACGGCGCACAGGCGGCTTACCTGCAGGTGCGCAGGACCAATGTGAAGGCCCACGCCCTCTATCAGCGGCTCGGCTTCACCGTCGCCTATTCCTATCACTGCCGCAGGATGCAGCAGGCGGGTTAGGACGTCGAGAACAGGCAGTCCTGCACCACCGCAAGTGCGTCCTTCGAGGCTCGCCCCCGGCGATGCGACGGCATCGTCCGGAGGCGAGCCTCGAAGGACGCATTCGGCCGATGCAGGGCGCTTCGCTACCGCCTGAGCATGTCCTTCGCCGCCACCAGCGATCCCGTCACGATCAGCGCCACCGAGACGGCGAGCACCAGACTCGGCTGCGCAAAGCCGAAGGCGACCAGCGCCAGCGTCGAGATCACCGGGGCTGCATAGCTTGCCGCCCCCAGCACCTGGATGTCGCCACGCTTCATGCCCCGGTCCCAGAGGTAGAAGGCAGCCCCCACCGGGCCGAGGCCCATGCCGAGGATCGCCAGCCACTCGGTCGGACGGGTCGGCCAGATCGTTGTCTCGATGGCGAGGTGGCAGATGAGGGCCAGGGCCGCCGTGGCGAGGCAGAAGCCGGCGACCGATTCCGTCGGCGCATGGGGCAAGAGCCGCGCCGTCACCGAGTAGACTGACCAGAACAGGGCGCAGCCGATGGCCGCCGCATAGCCGAGGAGATGGCCCGCGGCAAAACCCTCGCCGAGCCCGCCGCGCCCGGCGATCAGCAACACTGTGCCGGCAAGGCCGAGCAGGGCGCCGGCGATGTGATGCGCCTTCAGGCGCTGGCCCGGCAGCAGCGCCGAGAAGACGACGATGAGAAGCGGCCAGAGATAGTTGAGGAGGTTCGCCTCCGCGGCAGGCGCGAAACGCAGGGCGGTGAAGTAGAGCGCATGGTAGCCGAACAGCCCGGCAATGCCGTGCAGCCAGACCAGCGGCGGCTGGGCGAGGAGACCAAGTCCGCCCGGCCGCATGGCGACGACGGCGAGGCCGATGCCGCCGCCCACCGCGAAGGTCATGGCGGTGAGCTGGAACGGCGGAACGGTGCCCGAGGCGGCGGTCAACAGCGCCAGCAGGCCCCAAAGGCCGATGGCCCCGAAGCCGAGGAGGGTCGCCGAGCGGGAGGAGAGGGATCCGGAGGACATGATGATCCGGAGGACGTGGAAGGCCCGTGACGGCAAGCGGCGACCGTCAGGTCGCCATGGCGGGCACCTGCGGCGCGGACGGTATCCGCGCCGGCAAAGGGATCAGCGGCGGCGCTGCGGTCCGCCGGGGCGGGCGCCGCCGGGGCGCGCGCCGGGAGGCGGAGCGTCGCCCTTGTGACGGAAGACGAGGCGGCCCTTGTCGAGATCGTAGGGCGTCATCTCCACCGTCACGCGGTCGCCGACCAGCGTCTTGATGCGGTTCTTCTTCATCTTTCCGGCGGTGTACACGACGACCATGTGACCGTTGTCCAGCTCCACGCGGAACCGGGCGTCGGGCATGACCTCCGTCACCTTGCCTTCGAAATTGAGGACGTCTTCCTTCGCCATCAGCTTGGCTTCTCCGTCGATGCGCCGGCGTTGCGGCGCAGAAAACCCCGGCGAAGCGGGTGTGCCGCTCGATGCCAGGGTTCGCCTCATACAGAATTTGTCGACGCGGGACCACCCTCTTGCCGCCGTTACATCCGCGGTCGGCTGGATGAGGTGATCTCGCGTCAGGCTGAAATGCTTCGCGTGGCTCCGCGCCGCCGGTCGGCAGCGCATGGGGCCTCACGAGAATCGCCACGCCGTCTCAACGTCACAGACAACGGAAGGTTCCGGTTTTCCGGAAAAATCCCGCTGCGCGCCCGTCGGATGGGCAGGCCTCGTCAGCCAGTGACCCTGAGATGGGGGCTGATCGGCGGATTGCAAGGCGGCAGGACGTCAGTGGGACGCAGCCGCTGCAACCATCGACAGCGCCAGCGCTCCCGTCCGCGCCTCCCGTCGCGTGCTGCCGCCAATGCGCGCCAGCCGCCGTGTGGCGAAGGTATTGCGCCCGCCACGCGCGACCAGCCGCTCACGGAGCATCGTCTCGGCCCGGTCCATGTCCCCGGACCTGATCAGGCTCTCGATCAGCATCTGCTCGAACAGGTCGCGCTGGGCGATGCTGCCGCCGATCCGCGGCATCTGCGGGCGGGCGCGGAGGAGATGGCGCGCGGCCTCTCCGTAACGCCCGGCGTGGAAGGCGAACAGCCCCTCCATGGCGGCGACGCCTGCCGCCGCCGCGACCCGGCCGTCATGGGTCGCGCCGCGCGAAGCGTCGGCCAGCATGTTGGCCGCCAGGGCTTCGGCGTCGGCGGTAGCCCCCGCTCCCAGCAGCGCCGTCGCATAATGCAGGTCGGCAAAGACCAGCCGGCGATCCTGGACGCGACGGGCCGAAAGCTCCGCCAGTTCCTCCCAGCGGTCGCCGACGTCGACGCCTTCGAACTCCAGCCGGGCGAGCATCGAGGCGCCGTTGGCGAGGTCGCGGTAGTCGTCGGCGCGGGTCGCGCGGATCTCGGTGTCATAGAGGTCGAGAACCTCGCCGATGCGGCCCTGGTCGAGCAGGAACAGGGCGAGGTGCCAGGAAATGTGGAAGGCGAAGCTGGTGCAGTGGCGCCATGTCTCGGTCGTCGCCGAGAGCCAGGTGGCGCCCTCGTCGGCGCGACCGGTCATCTCCAGGCAGTGGGCGACGGCATGGCGTCCCCAGGCGTCGCGCGGCGCCAGCGCGATGGCCTTGCGGCCGGTCGCTTCGGCCCGCCGGGTGTCCCCGCTCTCCTCCAGCGCGAAGGCGAGGCAGCCAAGCACATAGCCCTCGTAGGGCTGGCCCGCCAGCGCCTGTCCGTAGCGGTTGGCGCTCGCCAGCATGCCCGCCACGTCGCCCGCCATGAAGCGCGTCTGGTGCGCCATCTTGAAGGCCAGGGCGTCGCCGGGATCGGCGTCGAGCTGCGCCTCGAGATGCCGGGCCGCGACGAGCGGCTCGCCCGCGAGCCAGCTGCGCAGGGCGGCACGATAGCCCCCGGCGCCATCGCCGGATGTGGCGAGCCTGTCGGCGTCGGCAAGGCAACGGCGGGCCTCCCCCACGAGTTCCGCGCGCGCCAGCAGCACCAGCATCAGGCCCTTCACCGCCTGGGCGCGGCTGTCGTCGGGGTGCCTGGCGAGGATGCCGCCGATCAGCTCGGGCACCCGCCCGTCATGGGCGAGCACGGCCTCCACCAGGCTGTCCCAGGCCGACGGCAGGGGTGCGGGACGGGCGGCGGTCGGGCCAGTGGCGGCGTGCATCGGCGTCTCCTCGGTCGCAGCATCGGTCATGAGGATGCTTCGGCGTCCGGGGGCGGCGGGTTACAGCCTGGGGCTCACATTGTCGTGACGAGGCGGCCCTATGACGGCCCGAACAGTCCGCGGGCGATGATGGCGAGCCCGCCGATGACGATGACAGACTCCAGCATCAGCGTGTGCAGCCGGACCGGCAACCTGTCGAGAAGGGCGCTGGCGACGAAGCCGCCAGGCAGGGTGGCAAGGCCCACCAGCAGGGCGAAGACGAGCAGCGGTGTCGGCAGCGCGTCGTTCCATCCGAACGTGCTGGCCTTGGCGATGCCGATGACGACGGAGATGGCGGCATCGGTGGCGATCACCGCCTTGCCTGTGAGACCCGCTGCCATAAGGAACGAGATGAGGATGACCCCGGCCCCGCTGGAGGCACCCGTCACGAAGCCGTAGACGCCGCCGGCCGGGGCAAGCTGCCAGCTCTGAAGGCGGAAGCCGGCACGGGCCAGCCGGCGCCTCAGCGGCACCAGAACGACCAGCATCGCGCCGATGACGAGCGAGGCTCCCCGGTTGTCGAGCCGGGTGAAGCCGTAGGCGGACAGCACGACCAGGGGCACGGCGAGCGGCAGCATGATCGCCACCTTCCGCCAGTCCACCGCCTCGCGCATGGCGACGAAGCGGCCGACATTGGTGAACATGGAGGAGACCGCGATGACCGGCACGACGTTCTCCGCGCCGATCACGGGCACCAGCACAAGCGGCAGCAGAAGGCCGGTGCCATAGCCCGCCATGCCCCCGATGATGGCTGCACCGAAGGCTGTTCCGGCCACCAGGACCGCTTGCAGAAGTGAGACGTCGGCGAGGGCGAAGGCCATGGGGCGGGCTTGCGGGCTTGGCCGGTTCGGCGTGGACGCGGGCGGTGGGGCGTTCTAGCCTTCCAGCGATCCCGTCCAACCAGTGCTAGAACGATTCGCCTTCATGCGCGCGAGCGCCAATCCTTCGCCCTCCGACAGCCCGATGGAGACCCTGACCGGCACCATTGAGCGCGTGACGTTCCATTCGCCCGCGACGGGCTTCGCGGTGCTGAAGGTGCGCGTGCGCGGCAAGCCGCAGCCCGTCGCCATCGTCGGCACCACGGCGGCGGTGGCGGCCGGCGAGATGATGACGGCCGAGGGCTCCTGGGTGAACGACCGCGCCCACGGCCTGCAATTCAAGGCGACGCGCCTCGTCACCGCGCCGCCCGCCTCGGAGGACGGCATCGAGCGCTATCTCGCCTCCGGCGCCATCAAGGGCATCGGCATCGCCACCGCCCACAAGATCGTCCAGGCCTTCGGCAAGCGCACCTTCGAGGTGCTGGACAGCGAGCCGCACCGGCTGAAGGAGATCGTCGGCCTGACCGACGCACGCATCCGGCGCATCGTCGAGAGCTGGACCGAGGACCGCATCGTCCGCGACCTCGGCGTCTTCCTGCAGGAGCACGGTCTCGGTCTCGGCCAGGCGGCGCGGGTGTTTCGCGCGCTCGGCACCGAGGCCATCGGTCTCATCCGCCAGGACCCCTACCGCCTCGCCCGCGACGTCAAGGGCATCGGCTTTCTCACTGCCGACCAGGTGGCGATGTCGCTCGGACTTGCGCGCGACGCGCCCGAGCGCCTGCGCGCCGGCATCACCTACGCCCTCCAGGAGGCGCGCGACGACGGCCATACGGGCCTGCCGCGCGAGGAGGCCGTGGCGCTCGCCGCCCGGCTCCTTGACGGGGATGTCGGGCCGATCGAACAGGCCGCCGCCGCCGAGGTGGCCTCCGGCAACCTCATCGCCGACACGATCGGCGGCGATCCGCACCTGTTCCTGAAGGACCTGCACCGCGCCGAGAAGATCATCGGCGAGCGGCTGCGAGACCTCGCCAGGGGTGCCCCGCCCTGGGGCAGGATCGATCTCGCCAGCGAGGTGCCGCGCGTCGAGGTCCGCACCGGCAAGGCCCTCGCGCCGTCGCAGCGCGAGGCGCTGGGGACCATCCTCTCGGCCAAGGTCTCGGTCATCACCGGCGGCCCCGGCGTCGGCAAGACGACGCTGCTGGATACCATCCTCAAGCTGCTGACCCGGCACGACGTCTCCGTGACGCTCGCGGCTCCCACCGGCCGCGCCGCCAAGCGCATGACCGAGCAGACCGGCATCGAGGCGAAGACGATCCACCGCCTGCTGGAGATCGACCCGGAGTTCGGCGCCTTCTCGCGCGGCCGCGAGAACCTCATCGATTGCGACCTTCTTGTCGTCGACGAGACCTCGATGGTCGATATCCCGCTGATGCTCGCCCTCGTCGAGTCGCTCCCCGTCGATGCCGGCCTGCTGCTGGTCGGCGACGTCGACCAGTTGCCCCCGGTGGGGCCGGGACAGGCGCTCGCCGACATCATCGCCTCGGGGCTCGTGCCGGTGGCGCGGCTGACCGAGGTCTTCCGGCAGGCCGAGGCGAGCCGCATCATCGCCACCGCCCACCGCATCAATCGCGGCGAGATGCCCGAGCCCGTGCCGGCCGGCGCCGAGAGCGACTTCTACTGGGTGGAGGCCTCCTCGCCCGAGAACGGCCTCGCCAAGATCATCGAGATGGTCAAGGAGCGCATCCCGCGCCGCTTCGGCCTCGACCCGATGCGCGACGTGCAGGTGCTTAGCCCCATGAACAAGGGCGTGCTCGGCGCCCGCAACCTCAACATCGAACTGCAGAAGGTGCTCAACCCGCCCGAGGGCCGGCCGGTCGTCGAACGCTACGGCTGGACCTATGCGGCCGGCGACCGCGTCATGCAGACCGCCAACGACTATGACCGCGACGTCTTCAACGGCGACCTCGGCCAGGTGCTGCGCATCGACCAGGAAGAGGGCGAACTCGTCGCCCTGTTCGACGGGCGCCAGGTCTCCTATTCCTTCGGGGATCTGGAAAACCTGATGCCGGCCTATGCCACCACCATCCACAAGAGCCAGGGTTCGGAATATCCGGCGGTGGTGATCCCGGTGACGACGCAGCACTACGCCATGCTGGCGCGCAACCTCATCTACACGGCGGTGACGCGCGGGCGGTCCCTCGTCGTCATGGTCGGCGAGACGCGCGCCCTGCGGATTGCCGTGGATGGCGGGCGCATGAAGCCGCGCATCACCAAGCTCAGGGAATGGCTGGAAGGGTAGGGGCTGGAGGTTGCTCCCCTGCATCGGCCGAGTGCGTCCTTCGAGGCTCGCCAGCGGACGATGCTGACGCATCGTCTCTCGGCTCGCACCTCAGGATGAGGAGGGTGTCGTGTGGCACCCGGCGACACGATGCGCGCTCCGATACATCCGTGCCGCAGGTCTCCCCCCTCCTCATCCTGAGGTGCGAGCCATAGCGAGAGGCGAACGCATCTCGCGTGCGCTCGATGCTATGGCGAGCCTCGAAGGACGCACTTGGGCCGTGCAGCGCGCCGGGAGCGTGAGGTTCCACGGCAAGCGCGCCGCCCTCACAGCAGCGGCCGCACCGCCAGATGCGCGCCGAGCAGCAGGAGCCCGATCATGAACCAGGTGCGGAACGCCGCCGGGCTGATGCGCGAGCGGATCGCCTGGCCGAGCGCCATGCCGAGGAGCGCCGGGATGAGCATCCAGACCGACATCATGGCGGTGCCGGCGGCCAGCACGCCCTCGCGGAACAGGCCGATCCCCAGCGCCACCGTCGCCACGAGGAAGGTGATGCCGAGCGCCTGGACGAGGTCGTCCTTCTCAAGTCCCAGCGCCTGCAGATAGGGCACCGAGGGCATGACGAAGATGCCGGTCCCTGCCGAGACGACGCCGGTCATCAGCCCGACGACCGGCGACAGCCACGGCTCCATGCCGGCCGGCACCTTCGGGCGGAAGGGCGAAAGGCCGAGCCCGGCATAGAGCATGAGCACGACGCCCAGTGCCACCGACGCATGGCCGGCCGAGGCGCCTGTGATGATGCCGGCCCCCAGCCATGTGCCGAGGGCGATGCCGGCGAGCAGCGTCGCCAGCCGGCGCGTCAGCACCCAGAGGTTCGGACCGGCGGCGACCTGCCAGACATTGGTCAGCAGGGAGGGCACCAGCATCCACGAGGCGGCCTGCGCCGGGCTGACGAAGAGGCTGAGAAGGCCCACCGCGATGGTCGGCAGGCCGAGGCCGATGACGCCCTTGACGAGGCCGGCGAGGATGAAGACGACAACGGCGGTTGCGAGGATGAACATCGGGGAACCACGGGCTTGATGCGACGGCCGCACTCTGGGCGAAGCGGCCGCGCGGATGTTTCGGTTCAGGCCGAAGCATCGTCGCGGCAACCGTTGTAGCCTGATGCGATGAACCGGGGAGCCCCGCCATGAGGGAAGGTCCATCGATCGCCGACATTGCGGCCCTGATCGGCGATCCCGCCCGCGCCAACATGCTGGCGGCGCTGATGTCGGGGCGCGCGCTGACAGCCGGCGAACTGGCGCGCGAGGCCGGCGTCACCGCCCAGACGGCGAGCGGTCATCTCGCCAGACTGCGCGAGGCCGGCCTGCTGATCGGCGAGGCGCAGGGCCGCCATCGCTACTTCCGCCTCTCCGGAGCGGATGTCGCGCAGGTTCTGGAGGGGCTGATGGGGCTCGCCGCCCGCACTGGCCGCCTGCGCACGCGCACCGGTCCGCGCGACCCCGCCATGCGCCTCTCCCGCGTCTGCTACGATCATATGGCTGGCGAGTGGGCGGTGCGGCTGTTCGATGCCTGTCTCGCCGACGGCCGTCTGGCGGTGGAGGGCGATGCCGTCGCCCTGACTGACAGGGGGCGCGCCTTCTTCGTCGCCGAGGGCATCGACGTCACGGCGCTTGCGACGTCCCGCCGTCCGCTGTGCCGGCGCTGCCTCGACTGGAGCGAGAGGCGCGCCCATCTCGGCGGCGCGCTCGGCAAGGCGGTGCTCGATCTGGCGATCGCCCGCGGCTGGGTGCGGCGGGCGACGGCCGGCCGGGTGCTGGCCGTCACCCCGCCGGGCCAGCAGGCCTTCCGGGGCTGGCTCGGCGAGGCGGCGGCGCAGTTCCCGCCGGAAACAATCGGCTACGTACGGGGCTGAAATCGCAACAATTCGGTCCGGATTGCCGCCACAAACCGGCGGCCACTATCGCCCCCGGTTTGAACGGACAGCGGAGCGGGCCGTGAGCGGTGGCATGATCGGAATGGTGGCGGCAGGCGGCCGCAAGCTCGCGGCGCAGATCGCGATCTCGGTCGTTGCGGCGACCTGCGCGGCCATCGCCGTGCCACCGCTGCTGTCGGCCATCGGCCAGGGCGCGAAGGCGCCCGCTACCACAGCACTCCTGCCGCATGTCGCCCCGCCGGTCGATTTCGACGCGGCCTTCGTCTGGCCTGTGGCGACGCCCCCCGGCGTGCCCCGCGATCTCGTCCGCCCCGCGGTTCCCACACCGGAGGCGACACCCGTGGCTTCGCGCGCTCCCGTGCGGACGGCCCGCGGCTCCCAGCCCGCGGCGCGGCCCTGCGGAGCGCGTTGCGCGACGTCCCGCCCGGCGGCGGCGCAAGCCGTGACGCCGCCCGGCGAACCGCTGCAACTCTCCTCGATGATCGCGCCGGCCGCCGTCGCCGCGCCGGCCCGGACGGTTCTCGGCGTGACGCTGCCGAGGCTCCCCTACGAAGACCGGGTGGTCGGCACGCTGGTGCGCGCCCGCGACGCCGTCCGCAGCCTGTTCTAGGGCGCGTCAGGCCTTCGGCTTCGGCCTGGCCGGGGCTTCCGCCGGGGCGGCAGGGGCGGGTCCGGGATCGGCCTTCGCGGCAGCGGGCGGCTCCAGCACCGACTGCACCTTCTGCACCGGCGGCGCGATGATGATGCCGTGCTGGCGGAAGCGGCTGAGGATGCCGAGCTGCAGCTCGCTGCGCGTCGTCAACGCATATTCCACGTTGGTCACCACGCCGCGCAGCTCGAATTCCAGACCGAGATCGCCGAAGCGCATCAGGAGGACGCGCGGCGGCGGTTCCTGCACGATGAAGCGGTTGTCGCAGGCCGCCGCCATCATCTGGTCGCGCACCATGTCGGGATCGGAATCATAGGCGACGCGCACCGGAATGGTGATGCGGCTCAGGGTGTTCGACAGCGTCCAGTTCTTCACGACGCCGGTGATCAGCTCGGCATTCGGCAGGATGACCGTGGCGCGGTCGAAGGTCTCGATCTCGGTGGAGCGCACCGAGATCTTGCGCACATGGCCTTCCTCGCCCTTCACCACGATGGAATCGCCGACCCGGATCGGGCGTTCGGCGAGCAGGATCAGGCCCGAGACGAAGTTCTGGACGATGGACTGCAGGCCGAAGCCGATGCCGACCGACAGGGCGCCGGCGATGATGGTGATGTTGGAGAGGTCGAGGCCGAGCTGGCGCAGCCCGAGGCTCGCCACCAGCGCGAAGCCGGCATAGCCGACGATGGTGGAGACGGAATTCTGCAGGCCGGAATCCATGCCGGTGCGCGGCAGCACCTTCTCGCGGAACCAGGTCATGACCGCGCGCAGCGCCAGCGCGCCGATGACGAGGACGAGGCCGGCTCCGGCAAGGGTGACGGCCAGCGACTGGATCTCGCGGAAGCGCACGCCGAAGAAGGCGTCCTCCAGCGAGGCGCTGCCGCCGCCGAAGCCCCAGGGGCCGAACACGACGAGGGCCGAGGCGATCAGCACGACGATGTGCAGGAAGCCGCCGAACAACGTCCCGATCAGGTCGAGGCGGTCCGGGCGGATGCCGATGGCGGCCGACAGCGACCGGCCGCGCACGGTGGTCGGACCGAACCATTCGGCGATGATGGCGTCGAGGAAGACGAGGATCATCACCGTCACCGCCGCGATGACGACCGCCGCCGCGATCCGGCTCGCCAAGAACGCCGCGAGCGGGGTGAAGCCTGCCACCAGAGCGATGGCGATGGCCGTCAGCGCCACCCAGAGGGCAGGCCGCGTCCAGGCCCAGGGCTGCTTCGTCGCGGCCGGCTGCGTCTCGGGAACGCCGCCGTCCTCGCTGTCCTGCTGCCGCTCGGTGGTGTTGCGCAGGAACAGGAAGATGACGACCGCGATGCCGATGGCCGTGAGGCTCGTGATGAAGACCGTCACGGCGAGGGGTGCGATCATCACCTGGGCGAAGGCGAGGGCGACGAGGCCGACGGCGATGATCCAGGCCGCCCAGCGAACCGAGGCGAAGACGGCTTCGGCAAAGGCGTCCGGCAGCTCGATGAGCCGGTAGGCGGGGGCGCCCGGCGCCATGACGCCCTGCATCACCCCGCGCGTCACGGAGATGATCAGCACGGCGAAGAAGATGGCCACCGGAATGGGCTGGGCGCGTGGCAGAACCAGATCGAAGTTCTGGATGATGAGCAGCGGGATGCCGACGAGCACCGGCAGCACCAGCGCGCGCTCGAACGTCGTGCGGATGGCAGCCTTCACCCGCGCGAGGCGCGAGGCCGGGACATCGGCGGGGCTTCCGTAGAGACCGTAGCGTCGCAGCTGCCGGTACAGGACGTAGAGTACGATGGCGGCGACCAGGCCGAGGCCGAAGGCAACGGCGATGCGGCTGAGGCCCGCCACCTCGGTGAGGTGGTGCCACCAGTCCTCAGCGAGAAACTGCGCCGAGCGCCCCAGCCGCGGCAGGGCGTCCGAGAGCTGCAGCCAGAAACGGGGGTCGACGACCGGGACCGAGCGCTCGAAGAGCTGGGCCGCGAAGAGTTGCCGGCGGCGCTCGGTGATGCGCTCCACCAGCTGGTCGACCCGCACCTGCTGCACCTTCAGGGCCTTCACGCGGGCGTCGAGGTCGGCGACGGTGCGGGTCTGCTCCTCGCGGCTCTGCCGGGCTTCCGGCGTTTCGGCCGGTGCGCCCTCCGCCGGCTTGGGTCCGAGCTGGTTCAGCCGGTCGCGGGCTTCGGCAAGGCGCGGCTCGACCTGGGCGATGGCCGCCACCAGCGCCTCGCGCACCGGGTCGAGGCGGTTGCGGACGTTTGTCAGGTCGGCGCCGGAGAGCTGCCGCTCCAGCATGGCCTCCGCCTGGTCGAGGGTCGTCCTGGCGGCGTCGAGCGCTGCGACCGCGGCGTTTATCTGCGACGACGGCGCGGCCGGCTCGGGGGTCTGCGCCATCGCCGTGGCGCCGGCGACCGCCAGCGCGAGCGCGGCGGCGAAGGCGAGCACGACCGGCCGCAGGCGGTCTGCCAGCGAGAGGACGCGTCGCGGGGTCGTCCGGGCGGGAAGGAGGCTCAGGAACATGGCGTGCTCTGCGGGCGAATCGTCCCCTGCACCATGCCACGACACGGCATGGCCGCCGAGACCGCGGGCAGCTTAGGGCTGCGGCCGGATGGTGGGATAGGGACCGTAGGAGGTGACGGGCGGCGGCACGGCCTCGGGGTCGAAACCGGCCTGGCGGTTGATCGCGTCGAGCACCGCCCTGAGCGCGTCGCGGTCGCGGGTGATGTCGCGCAGCGGCGCCGCCGCGCCGGAGCGGCGGATGAGGATCTGCGGATCGGGCAGGATGAAGGGGTCGTCCCACGAGCCCTGGACGACGAAGGGCAGTTCGAAATTGCCCTCGCCCGGCCGCGGCGCGGCCCCGGCCGTGCGCTTCAGCGTGGCGGTGCCGCGCATGTCGAGTTCGCGCGAGGGCAGTTGCGCGCTGCCTTCGATGCTGACGCGCACGACCTGGCCGTCGAGCACCATGTCGGTCGTGGTGGCGACGCCGCCGACGATTCGCACCGTCGCGGCGATCCGGTCGTAGGGGGTGCGGCCCGATCGGGCGTCGGCGCCGGCGATCGACAGCGGCCGCCGTTCCAGGCGGCGCAGGATCCCCTCGGCATTGAACCCGTGGACGGCCCCCTCGATGGCGGTGAGGGAGATCTGGCCGTTGGCCGTGCGCGCCAGCGAGGCCATGCTGTCGCCGCGCGCCTCGATGCCGATCTGGACGTTGGCCGTGCCGTCGAGCCGGCGGAAGCCGAACCACTCGCCGAGACCGAGGCCGAGTTGCGCCCGCTGCACGGTAAGCGAGGCCTTCACCTCCATGTCCGGCCCGGATGGCGAGACGACGAGAGCGCCGCTGAGGACGCCGCCATAGGCCTGGGCCTCGCCGAGCGTCACGGTGAGACGGCCGTTGCGCGCCGTGACGGCCGCGGCGGAGCGCCCGAACTGCGCGCTGCCGATCACCAGTTCGCGGGCGGAGACACGCAGGTCGAGATCGGTCGAGGCGATTGCCGACAGGTCGATGGGCCGCCGGCTCCAGCCCTGCCCGCCCTCGGGCGCAAGGTGCAGGTCGCGGAAATAGGTGGTGGCGACGACCCGGCCCGCGTCGAGGGTGCCGCGCATCTGTGGCCGCGAGCCCTCGAAGCTGATGGTCAGTGCGCCGTCGGCCACGTTGCCGTCGAGCTCGGCGTTGACCTTGGTGAAGGCCAGCGAATTGGGCAGCACCTCCACCTGTCCCTTGAGCGCATAGGGACCGAAGGAGGGGCCGATGCCGGGGTTCTGGCCGAGCCAGCGCAGCAGGTTGCGCAGCGACGGGCCCTCCATGGTCAGGGCGCCAGCCCCGGTCAGGGTGTCGCCGTTCGTCAGCGTGCCCTCGAAGCCGCCGCGCAACGGGGTCGAGACGAAGCGCATCTTGATGCCGGTCGGCTCCGCGACGAACAGCGCATGGGGCCGGGCTATGATCGCATTGATCTCGACCTGCTCGCCATTGGCGACCAGCTTGCCCGAGACGTTGGCCTGCCGGTCGCGGCCCGGCCAGGACACTGCAAAGTCGATCCCGGTGACGTCGATGAGCTGGCCGCTCTTGGCGTCGTCGATGACCGCGGTGCCCTCCGTGACGCGGAAATCCGTCAGGCCGGCCTGGCGCTGCCGTGTCGCCTCGCGCAGGCGCTCGAAGGCCGTGTCCCAGTTGGAGGCGCCGTCCGCCGCAACACGGACGCTGATCCGCGGCCGGTGAAGGGTGTAGTCGGAGATGGAGACGGTGCCCGCGAGCAGCGGAAACAGCCGGAGTGCGCCGACGACCGCCTCGGCCCGGGCCGGCGGCTCGCCGGTTCCGGCCTCGTCCTCGCCGAAGCGCACGTCTTCGAGTCGGACGGAGAGCTGGGGCAGGACCGAGATGGCGATGTCGCCGCGGATGGTGACCGGGGTGCCGAGGCGCTGGCTGAGTTCGGCGACCACGGTGCGCCGCACGCTTTCGGTCGGCAGCAGCTTCGGCACGAGCGCCAGCACACCCCCGAGCGCGACAGCGGCTGCGCCGGCGATGATCATCACACGCTTGATCGATGAAGCGAGGCTCACGTGAGGGGGGTTCCGGTCCCGGCTGGACCCGCACCCGAACGGGCGGGTCATGATGGTCACGATCGAGAAGCAGGCCGGACCATGACGGTGCGACGTGGCATTTCGATGGCCGCTTACCGGCGAAACATCATGCCTGACGCGGTGCGGAAATGACAATGGGAGGCCGCCGGCCTCCCATCGGTCACATCGACGCGCGAGGCGCGGATCAGGCGGCGAGCGCCGTCGTCACCTTGAAGCTCGCCTCGGTATTGGCCCTGATCTCGTCGAGGGTGACGCCGTCGGCGATCTCGATCAGCGTCATGCCCGTGCCGCCCTTCTTGTCGATGGCGAAGACGCCGAGATCGGTGATGACGAGATCGACGACGCCGGCGCCGGTCAGCGGCAGGTTGCAGCGGTGCAGCAGCTTCGGGCCGTCCTTGGCCGAATGCTCCATGACGACGACAACCTTCTGCACGCCGGCGACGAGGTCCATCGCGCCGCCCATGCCCTTCACCATCTTGCCGGGGATCATCCAGTTGGCGAGGTCGCCGTTCTCGGCCACCTGCATGGCGCCGAGGATGGACAGGTTGATGTGGCCGCCGCGGATCATCGCGAAACTGTCCGACGAGGAGAAATAGCTCGTCGTCGGCAGTTCGGTGATGGTCTGCTTGCCGGCATTGATGAGGTCCGGATCCTCCTCGCCCTCGAAGGGGAAGGGGCCCATGCCCAGCATGCCGTTCTCCGACTGGAGCTGCACGCTCATGCCGGCGGGAATGTGGTTGGAGACGAGCGTCGGAATGCCGATGCCGAGGTTCACGTAGAAGCCGTCGCGCAGTTCCTTGGCGGCGCGGGCGGCCATCTGGTCACGGGTCCAGGCCATGGTCTCGTCTCCTCTCAGGTCGCTTTCGGGCGGGTGGTGCGCTGCTCGATGCGCTTGACCACATTCGGAAGGTGGACGATGCGCTTCACGTAGATTCCGGGGGTGTGGATCGCATCGCCGTCGATCTCGCCGGCCTCGACCAGATGCTCGCACTGGACGATGGTCATGCGCGAGGCGGTGGCCATCATCGGGTTGAAATTGCGGGCGGTCTTGCGGAAGACGAGATTGCCCTCCTTGTCAGCCTTCCAGGCGTGGACCAGCGAGATGTCGGCGAACAGGCCGCGCTCCATCACATAGGTCTCGCCGTCGAACTCGCGGATTTCCTTGCCCTCGGCGATCACCGTGCCGACGCCGGTCTTGGTGAAGAAGGCCGGGATTCCGGCGCCGCCGGCGCGGATGCGCTCGGCCAGCGTCCCCTGTGGATTGAACTCGAGCTGCAGCTCGCCGGAGAGGAACTGCTGGGCGAAGAGCTTGTTCTCGCCGACATAGGAGGAGATCATCTTGGCGATCTGCTTGGTCTCCAGCAGGATGCCGAGGCCGGCGCCGTCGATGCCCGCATTGTTGGAGATGACGGTGAGGTTCTTCGCGCCCGACTCGCGCACCGCCTCGATCAGCACGTCCGGGATGCCGCAGAGGCCGAAGCCGCCGGACATGATGGTCATGCCGTCCTTGATCTGACCCGCCAATGCCTCCGTCGCGGAGGAATAGACCTTCGAACTCATCGCAAATCGCCTCGTTGCGGCCGGACCGGCCTCGGGTGAATGCCTGCCGCATTCGGTTGGAACTGACCGGCGGACAATGGTGGATTTTCCGCGGTGCATCAAGGATGAACCGCTCGTCAGGTTTGGCTTGCGCCCCCGGTCAGTAGCCGAGAACCCGCGGCAGCCACAAGGCCAGGTCCGGGATCGCCACGACCATGGCGAGGGCGACGGTCATCGCCAGCACCATCCAGATCACCCAGGGGATGGTCGCCTCCATCGGCACCCGGGCGATCTTGCAGGAGACCATCAGATTGACCGCCACCGGCGGGGTGAACTGGCCGATGGCGATCATCATGGTGAGGATGACGCCGAACCAGACGAGGTCCCACGAGAAGGAATTGGCGATGGGGATGAGGATCGGCAGCAGGATCAGGTAGATCGAGATGCCGTCGAGGAACATGCCGACCACCACCAGCAGGATCACCAGCAGCGCCAGGGTCCCGGTCGCGCCGAGCCCGAGCCCGACGATGGCGTCGGCGATCGGCTGGACGATGCCCAGCGTCGAGATCGACCAGGCGAAGACCGAGGCGAGTGCCACGACGATGAGGATGACGGCGGAGAGTTCGCCCGCCTCCACCAGCATCTCGTAGAGGTCGCGCAGGGTGAGCGTGCGATAGACGAAGAAACCGACGAACAGGCCATAGGCGACCGCGATGACGGCCGCCTCCGTCGGCGTGAAGGCCCCCGAGCGCATGCCGCCGAGGATGACCACGGGCGCCATCAGGCCCCAGATCGCCTCCTTGAAGGTGCCCCAGACGGTCAGCGCATCGCCGCTGTTGCGGGTCTTGCCGCCGAAGTCCTTGATCCAGGAGATGATGAGGATCGGCACGATGATCGCGACGCCGGCGAGGATGCCGGGAATCATGCCGGCGGCGAAGATCGCCGGCACGGAGACGCCCGGCACCATCACCGCGTAGATGATGAAGGCGATGGAGGGCGGGATGAGGATGTCGGTGGCGGCCGCCGCGCCGACCGTCGAGGCGATGAAGGCGCGCGGATAGCCGTCCTTCACCATGGAATCGGTGACGACCTGGCCGACGGCGGCCGAGGTCGCCGGTCCAGACCCCGAGATGCCGCCGATCACCATGGCGACGAGCACGGAGACGGTGGCGAGCGCGCCGCGCCCCGCGCCCACCAGCGCCGTGGCGAAGCGCACCAGCCTGAGCGCCACGCCGGTACGGTCGAAGACCGAGCCGACGAGGACGAACATCGGGATGGCGATGAGCGGGTATTTCGCAATGCCGGCATAGACGTTGGTCGGCATGGCGAGAATGCTCTGCCCGGCGAGCCAGATGGCGAGCGCCCCGGCAAGGCCGAGCGAGATCCCGACCGGCACGGCGGCCACCAGCATGACGATGAAGGCGGCGAAGAGGACGAAGCCGGTCATGCGTCCTCTCCCCGAGAGAGGCGGATGATCCGGCCGATCGCCCGCGCGATGACGGCGATGGACAAGAGCGGCATGACCCCGGTGTAGAGCCACTGCGGGTTGCCGAGGCCGGGCGAGAGAACCTCGTAGCGATACTCGTCCCAGGCGAGGCTGCCGCCATAGATCAGAAGGATGCCGAAGCAGATGATGACCGCCATCATCGCGATCATCTCGAAGCGGCGTCGCAAGGCCGGCGTCATGCCGTCGATCAGGACGCCGATGCGGATATGGCGTCCCGCCGCCACCGCCAGCGACGAGCCGATCATCGTCACCACCACCATCAGCACCACGGAATATTCTTCCGTGAAGGCGAAGGAGACATTGGTGAGATAGCGCACCACGACGTTGCCGAAGGTGATCAGCGCCATCGCCGCCATCGCCGCGGCAATCAGCACCTCCTCGATCTTCAGCGGGACGCGCGTCTTCGGGGCTGGCTGGCTGGCCGTGGGATCTAGGTTCGCGGGCAAGGTTCAGGCTTTCAGACGGAAGAACGCAGCCGGCGCAAAGCCGGCTGCGTCGAAGGTGTGCCGGACGGGATCAGCTCGCGGCGTTGGCCGCCGCTTCCGCCTTCTTCACGAGGTCGGCGCCGACCTGCGCCGCCCACTTGTCGAAGACCGGGCGGGTGGCGCGGGCGAAGGCGCGCTTCTCCTCGGCCGTCAGCGTGACGGTCGCGACGCCGCGCTTGGCGAGTTCCTCGAGCGACGACTTGTCGTTGGGGTCGAGGATGCCGAGGCCCTTGCGCGTCGCGCCGATCTGCACCTTGGCCGCATCGCGGGCGCTCTCGCGGACGATCTCCTTGTCGGCGGCCGAGAAGCTCTCCCAGACCGGCTTGGCGACATGGAAGAGGCCGGCGTCGACGCAGTAGTTCCAGATGGTCATGTGCTTCTGCGCCAGCGCATCCATCTTCAGGCCGAGGAACAGGTTGACGGGGTTCTCCTGCCCGTCGACGGCGCCGGTGGACAGGGCCGGCTGCAGGTCGGCGAAGGACATCTGCACCGGATTGGCGCCGAGGCCGTTGTAGATGTCGGCGAAGATGGCGCCGGCCGCGAAGCGGATCTTCAGGCCGCGCAGGTCTTCCGGCTTCTGGATCGGGCGCTTGGAGTTCGACAGCTCGCGGAAGCCGTTCTCGCCCCAGGCCAGCGGCACCACGTCGCGCGTCTCCATGACCTTGAACAGGGCCTGCCCGACCTCGCCGTTGATGATGGCGTCGAAGGCCTTGTGGTTGGGCATCAGGAAGGGCAGCGAGAACAGGTTCATCTCGCGCACCTGCGGCGAGATATTGATGGTCGACGACACCGTGAAGTCGATGATGCCCTGGCGCATGGCCACGAGCTCGCGCGTCTGGTCGCCGCCGACGAGCTGCGAGCCCGGATAGACCTTCACGTTGATGCGGCCGTTGGTGCGCTGCGTCACCATCTCGGCCCACTGGAACGCGCCTTCGGAGAGCGCGATCGGGCGATTGCCGACGACGGAGAGCTTGTATTCCGATTTGAGCGTCTGGGCCTTCGACACCCAGGGAGCCATGACGGCGGCGCCGATGCCGGCCACCGCGATGCGCCGCGTGACGGCGAGTTCAATCTTGCGCTCCGACATGGTGCGCCTCCTTCCACTGACAGCGTTTCTCTCGACATGCGCCCAGGCGTCTTCCGGCCCGGTTCGGGGCCGGATCATGGGACGAGCGCGGCAGGGCTGGCAAGGGGGCCATGCGACGCCTCTCGGTATTGCCGACCAGCCATGTCCGCCCGGTCCCGGCGCGGCAGGTGACTCGGCGCTGCCGCGATGCTTCCATGCCGGCCAAGCAACAACAGCGCATCGGAGGAACGTCATGGAGAAGAAGATCGTCGCGATCACCGGCGGGGCGTCGGGCATAGGCCTCGCCTCGGCGCGTGCGGCTGTCGCCAGGGGCTGGCATGTCGCCGTCTGCGACCGCGACATCCGGGCGCTCGCCAATGCTGAGACGACGCTCGGCGCCAAGGCGACCTATGCGGCTGTCGACGTCACCGACGAAGCCGCCGTCGACGCCTGGATCGGCGAGGCGGCGGGCCGCGGGCGGCTCATCGGCGTCGTCACCTCGGCCGGCCTCGGCGCCGACGTGCCGGCGCTGGAGACCAGCGTCGAGCTGTTCCAGCGGGTCCATGCGGTCAACGTGCTCGGCACCTTCATCACGGCGCGCGCGGCCGCCCGCATCATGGCCGATGCCGGCGGCGGGTCGATCGTCACCATCGCCTCGGTCTCCGGCGTGCGCGGGTCCAAGGGGCGCGTCGCCTATGGCTCGTCGAAGGCCGCCGTCATCAACATGACGCAGGGGCTGGCCACCGATCTCGCCCATCTCGGCATCCGCGCCAACGCCGTCTGCCCCGGCCCGGTGGAGACGCCGATGGTCGCCGCGATCCATGATCCGGCGACACGCGAGCACTGGGTCAAGCACGTGCCGATGCGCCGCTACGGTTCGGTGGACGAGATCGCCTCGCTCGTCGCCTTCCTGCTCGACGACAGCCAGTCCTCCTACATCACCGGGCAGGCGATTGCCGCCGATGGTGGCTTTGCCGGTGCGGGCCTGACGCGGATCGACACCTGATTTGACCGGTTTTCGGGCAGGTGCGACGACCTGCCATCCGCCGAAGGGCTGAATCGGCCCCGTTTCGCGCGAAACCGCATTGACCCGGCCGTACTCATGAGTAGGTTGCGCTCGTGTCCGGCCCCGTTGCGGCCGGCCGCAAGGAACGCATGGGCGTCGAAGACGGCTGAAGCCGCGCGGCGCCTCCCAGGGAGGAACTGGCGTTGTCGCCATTGCATCCGGTCGCGCCCGTGCGGCCGCCCGCCGCCCGTCTCGATGTCGAGAATCTGTCGCTGCAGTTCGGCGGCGTGAAGGCGCTCGACGGTATCGATCTCTCCGTCGCGCCCGGCTCCATCACCGCGCTGATCGGCCCTAACGGTGCAGGCAAGACCTCCGCCTTCAACTCCATTTCCGGCTTCTACAGGCCGAAGACCGGCACGGTGAAGCTGGACGGCGAGGACATCACCAATGTGCCCGCGCGCGACCGCGCCAAGCTCGGCCTTGCCCGCACCTTCCAGAACATCGCCCTGTTCCGCGGCATGACCGTGCTCGACAACATCAAGCTCGGCCGGCACGCGCACCTGACCACCGGCGTGCTCGACGCCTTCCTCTACTGGGGCAAGGCGCGTCGCGAGGAGATGGAGCTGCGCGCCGAGATCGAGCGCGACGTCATCGACTTCCTCGAACTCGACCATATCCGCAACGTGCCGGTGGCGATCCTGCCCTACGGCTTGCAGAAGAAGGTCGAACTCGCCCGCGCGCTCGCCATGAGGCCGCGCATCCTCATGCTCGACGAACCGGTCGCCGGCATGAACCGCGAGGAGACCGAGGACATGGCCCGCGCCATCCTCGACGTGCGCGACGAATGGGGCGTGACGGTGCTTCTCGTCGAGCACGACATGGGCATGGTCATGGACATCTCCGACCATATCTGCGTGCTCAATTTTGGCCGCCGCATCGCCGCCGGCACGCCTGCGGAAGTGCGCGCCAATCCCGATGTGATCAAGGCCTATCTCGGCGCCGGAGCGGAACCGCCGCGCGCGCCGATCGGCGAGGTGGCATGATGGCCGTGGAATTCGTCGACATCGTCGAAACGAGCCTCGCCGGCCTCGGCACGGGATCGCTGATGGCGCTCACCGGGGTCGCCTTCGTCATCATCTACAAGGCCACCAAGGTCATCAATCTCGCCATCGGCGAGATGCTGATGATCGGCGCCTTCGTCTTCTACGGCTTTTCGGCGGGGCTTTCCCTGCCGATCTGGGCCTCGGTGCCGCTGACGCTGGCGGTGGCCGCGGTCATCGGCGGGCTCATCGAGCGGACCATGATACGTCCCCTGCTGAAGGACAATCCGGTCTCGGTCTTCATGGTGACGATCGGCCTCACCTCGGTGCTGATCGGCGTCGTCGAGCTGATCTGGTCGGCCGAGCCGCGCCGCCTGCCGGAGTTCCTGCCCTCGCAGCCGATCATCATCGCCGATGCCTTCATCGCCTCGAAGACGGCCTATTCCTTCCTGATCGCCGCGGCCGCCATGGCGGTGCTGATCACGGTCTTCTCCTTCTGGCGCGGCGGCATCGCCCTGCGCGCCACGGCGACCGACCGCGCTGCGGCCTCATCCGTCGGCATCGACGTGCCCGGCGTCTTCTCCTTCTCCTGGATGCTCGCCGCCGTCGTCGCCGCGCTCGCCGGCATCCTCGTCGGCTCGGTCGGCGGCATCTCCTCGGCCATGGGCCTGTTCGGTCTGTCGGTCTTCGTCGTGGTGATCGTCGGCGGGCTCGATTCGATCCTCGGGGCGCTCATCGCCGGCCTCTTCATCGGCTGGCTCGAGGCGATGGTCGGGCGCTTCCTCGGCGGCGAGTTCAAGCTCCTCGCCACCTTCTCCATCCTGCTGGTCGTGCTGGTCGTCAGGCCCTACGGGCTGTTCGGCACCCACGAGATCGAGAGGCTCTGAGCATGCCGCGGAAAAGTGGGAACCGGTTTTCCGGCAACGGCATGCGGGGGGCCTTCTGATGCGCGTCGGCACCGCCAAGGAGAGCTATGCGGCCGACCAGGGCCTGTTCAAGACCGACACGCAGACGGTCTGGTTCGCCCTGCTGCTGGCCGCCCTCGTCCTCTATCCGCTGCACGGCTCCAACTACTGGATGTTCCTCGCCGTGCTGGTGATGATCAATGTCATCTCCACCACCGGCCTCAACGTCCTCACCGGCTATACCGGCCAGGTCAGCCTCGGCCACGCCGCCTTCATGGCGGTCGGGGCCTACACGGTCGCCTTCTTCGACGGCCGCTTCGGCACGCCGGTGCTGCTCAATCTCGTCCTGGCCGGCGCGGTGGCGGCCGGCATCGGCTATTTCGTCGGCCTGCCCTCGCTGCGCATCAAGGGCCTCTATCTCGCCATCGCGACGCTGGCGGCCTCGGTCATCCTCGGCTTCGTCTTCCTCAACTGGACGCCGGTGACCGGGGGCCTCAGGGGCTTGAACGTCCCGACCGCCCGCATTGCCGGGATCGAGCTGGCGACGCCGGACCGTCTCTACTGGCTGGTCATGCCGATCTGCGTGGTGATGGTGCTGGCGGCGAAGAACCTGTTCCGCACCCGCGTCGGGCGCGCCTTCATCGCCATCCGCGACCGCGACATCTCCGCGGAGATCATCGGCATCTCGCTCTTCAAGTACAAGCTGATGAGCTTTGCCATCTCCTCCTTCTATGCGGGTGTCGCGGGCGGCTTGTGGGCCTATCTCTTCCGCGTCGTGACGCCGGAGAGCTTCCCGGCGCTCGCCTCCATCTTCTTTCTCGCCGCCGTCATCGTCGGCGGTGCCGGAACCATCATCGGCGGCATCTTCGGCGCCGTGTTCATGACCCTCATCCCGGAGTTCCTGAAGCTCGCCGCCACCGGCGTCGTGCCCTGGTTCCCGGATGCGCCGATCTACCTCGCCCCCATCCGCAACATCATCTTCGGACTGCTCATCATCGGCTTCCTCATCTTCGAACCCATGGGGCTCGCGGAGATGTGGCGCAGGACGCGCCGCTACTTCGCCCTCTGGCCGTTCAGGACGTGAGCCCAAGAGACATAACCGCCGCCAAGGCGGGCCCAGCACCCTCAAGGAGACACCCATGACCCGACTGTCCCGCCGTGCATTCCACCAGCTCGGCCTCGGCGCCGCCCTCGTCTCGACGGCCAGCGGCCGCGCCTTCGCCCAGGCTCCCGAACTCGTCATCGGCGCCGCCAATCCGATGTCCGGCGTCTTCGCCTTCGCCGGCGTCGAGGGCTTCGAGGGTGGCCGCGACCACTTCGAGTTCGTCAACAAGAACGGCGGCGTCGCCGGCCGTCGCATCCGCTACGTCAACGAGGATTCCGGCTACCGCGTCGACAACGCCGTGGCGATCTTCACCCGCATCACCTCGCAGCATCAGACGCCGGTGTTCTTCGGCGACTCCACCGGCTTCCAGAAGGCCATCAACCCCGAGCTGAACCGCCGCGGCACCACCGTCATGGCCGGCGCCTCCTTCGCCTCCGAGATCGACAATCCGCAGGCCTTCCCGAACCAGTGGATCCCCGGCCCGAACTACTCCGACCAGATGCGCGTGCTGCTGCGCTACATCGCCAGCCAGAAGAAGGGCGCCTCCGTCGTCTTCGTCCACTCGGACACCGAGTTCGGCCGTGACCCGATCGCCGCCGGCGAGGCCGAGGCCAAGCGCCTCGAACTCAACCTTGTCGAGAAGATCGTGACCCAGCCGGGTTCGGTCGACGTGTCGGGCGACGTGCTGAAGATCCGCCGCCGCAACCCCGACTTCGTCATCTTCCACGGCTACGTGCTGCAGCCGATCCCGGAGTTCATGGCGCAGGCCCGCCAGGCCGGCATGACCTCGAAGTTCATGGGCACCTTCTACTCCACCGACACGGTTCTCATGAACCGCGCCGGCGCCGCCGCCGACGGCTACATGGGCGTTTCCTGCTACAACTTCGATGCGAACGCCAAGGGCGTCCAGATCGAGGCGATTCGCGCCGCCAATGTCGGCAAGACCCGCACCCACGCCTATTACCAGGGCTGGACCAACGCCATGCTGGCCATCGAGGTGCTGCGCCGCACTCTCGCCGCCAACGAGGAGCTGAACGCGGTCAACATGATGAAGCATGCGCGCGCGCTGAAGAACTACGACACCGGCGGCGTCTTCGGCGTGCCGATCTCCATGGTCGGTAACTCCTTCCCGCACGGCCGCGTCTATCAGTTCAGCGCCGCCGACAAGATGCTGAAGCCGGCGTCCGACTGGATCACCATCGCGCCCGCCGCCTGATCCCGGATCGGGGCGGCGGGCAGGTCCCTGCCGCCCCGACCTTCCTCTCCCGCAGAGCCTTGAGAACACCATGGCGACGACCGGCGACCTGATCCTCGAGGTGAACAACATCGAGGTGGTCTACAACAAGGCCATCCAGGCCCTGCGCGGCCTGTCGCTGGCCGTTCCCAAGGGCAAGATCGTCGCCCTGCTCGGCTCCAACGGCGCCGGCAAGTCGACGGTGCTGAAAGCCGTCTCCGCTTTGCTGCCGATGGAGAACGGGCTGGTGACCGAGGGCCGCATCAGCTTCGACGGCGAGCCGGTCGAGCAGAGCGCGCCGCACAAACTCGTCCGCCGCGGCCTGTTCCACGTCATGGAGGGCCGCCGCATCTTCGGCGACCTGACGGTGGAGGAGAACCTGACCGCCGCGACCTATGCGCTGACCGGGCGTCCGGACGTGACCGCGGATTTCGATATCGTCTATCGCTACTTTCCGCGCCTCGCCGAGCGCCGCAAGTCCATTGCCGGCTATCTGTCGGGCGGCGAGCAGCAGATGCTGGCCATCGGCCGCGCGCTGGTGGCGAAGCCCCGCGTCATCCTGCTGGACGAGCCCTCGCTCGGCCTCGCCCCGCTGCTGGTCGAGGAGATCTTCTCCATCATCGCGCGGATCAACCGGGAAGAGGGCGTCTCCATGCTGCTCGTCGAGCAGAACGCCTCCGTCGCCCTCTCCATCGCGCACTACGGCTACATCATGGAGACCGGGCGCATCGTCATCGACGGGCCGACCGAGAAGCTCACCGCCGACCGCGACGTTCAGGAGTTCTATCTCGGCCTCGCCCACAAGAGCTATCGCGACATCAAGCACTACAAGCGGCGCAAGAGGTGGCTGTCATGACCGCAACCGTCCTTCCGCTCGACATGGCCCGCGAGGCCGCGAACCCCGCCGCCACCGATCCGGCCGCGGCCCTGCCGCCGCTCTCGGTCGTTCAGATGCTGAAGAAGCACGCGATGGAGCGCGGCAGCGAAATCGCCATCCGGCAGAAGCGCTTCGGCATCTGGCAGCCGACGACCTTCGCCGAATACTGGCTGCGCTCCTGCCACGTCGCGCTCGGCTTCCGGGCGCTCGGCCTCGCGCCGAAGGGCCATGTCGGCATCATCTCCGAGAACCGCATCGAATGGGTGCTCTCGCAGATGGGGGCAGGGGTTCTCGGCGCCGTGACGGTCGGCGTCTATCCGACCAGCCCGTCCAACGAGGTCGCCTATGTCCTCGACCACGCCGACTGCGCCATCGTCGTCTGCGAGGACCAGGAGCAGATCGACAAGGTGGTCGAGGCGCGCGCCGACCTGCCGAAGGTCAGGAAGATCATCGCGCTGGAGAACCGCGGCCTTTCCGGCTACGAGCCCGGTCTCGTCATGACCTTCGACGAGGTCGAGGCGCTCGGCCGGGCCGAGTACGAGAAGAACCCCGGCATCATTGACGAGCTGATGCAGGGGCATTCGCTCTCCGACATTGCTCTGCTCATCTATACATCCGGATCAACCGGCAAGCCGAAGGGGGCCATGCTCTCCTTCCGCAACATCCGCGCCGGCGCCAACGGCCTGCTCGACCGCTACGGCATCGGGCATGGCTGGACGACGCTGTCCTATCTGCCGCTCTGCCACGTCGCCGAGCAGGCCACCACCATCTTCGGCCCGCTCTATTCCGGCAGCCAGGTGAACTTCGGCGAGAGCCTGCGCACGGTGCAGGAGGACCTGCGCGAGGTGGCGCCGATGACCTTCCTCGGCGTGCCGCGCATCTGGGAGAAGATGCACTCCGGCATCCGCGTGAAGATGTACGAGGCGCGCCCCGTTCAGAAATGGCTCTACAGGACGGCCTTCGACCTCTGCTCGCCCTTCGCCGACAAGCCGCGCGGACAGTGGTCGCTCGCCGACAAGGCGAAATATGCGCTCGCCTATGTCGCGGTGTTCCGCGCCCTGAAGAACGCCATCGGCCTCACCCGCTGCCGCGTCGCCTTCACCGGCGCTGCCCCCATTTCGCCGGAGGTGATCCGCTTCTTCCGCGTCATCGGCGTGCCGCTGGTGGAGATCTACGGCATGACCGAAACCTCGGGCGGCATCCTCGGCCAGACGCCCGACGACGTCATCATCGGCACGGTCGGCAAGCCGATGAAGGGCACGCAGGTCCAGCTCGCCGAGGACGGCGAGATCATGGCCCGCGGCGCCGCCATCTTCGAGGGCTACTACAAGAACGAGGAGGCGACGGCGCAGACCATCGTCGACGGCTGGCTGCGCACCGGCGACGTCGCCGAGATGCAGTCCGGCCACTTCAAGGTCGTCGACCGCAAGAAGGACATCATGATCACCGCCGGCGGCAAGAACCTGTCGCCGACCGAGATCGAACACGCGGTGAAGATGAGCCCCTTCATCAAGGAGTGCATCGTCTTCGGCGACCGGCAGAAATATGTCGCGGCCCTGATCCAGATCGACATGGAGACGGTCGGCAAGTGGGCCGAGATGAAGGGCATCGCCTTCACCAACTACAAGAACCTGTCGCAGGCGCCGCAGGTGGTGGAGCTTGTCCAGCAGGCCGTCGACAAGGCCAACGAGACGCTGGCGCAGGTGGCCAACATCCGCCGCTTCGAGATCCTCGACAAGGAACTCGACCACGACGACGGCGAGGTCACGGCGACGATGAAGGTGCGCCGCAAGGCGATCGAGGCGAAATACGCCGACGCGATCAGGCGCCTCTACGCGTGAGGGGAGCGCCGCGAGGCCCCCTCGGCGGGACCTGCGCCTTGCATCACCGGAGTGCGTCCTTCGAGGCTCGCCTCCGGACGATGCTGACGCATCGCCGGCGCCTCGCACCTCAGGATGAGGAAGGGTGTGTCTGGCATCGGCGCCAGTGAGGCGAAGCCGGTCGCGCATCCAGGCCGCCACGCAGGTCACAATGGTCCTCATCCTGAGGTGCGAGCGTGAGCGAGCCTCGAAGGACGCACTTCGTTGGTGCAAGGCGCTGCCCGCCTGGCCGGTGCGTATCCGGCAACCGAGCTTGCTCAAATGAGCGTCGTCAAACTCCCAGTCCCCGCCCCGCCTCCGTCACCATCAGCACCTTGCCGTCGCGCCCGCCCTCGCCGGCGAGGGTCATGGCGCGGACCGCCTCGGCCATCGGGACCACGGCGGCCACCGGCGTGGTCAGCGTGCCGTCGGCCATGCCCTTCGCGACCCGCCCGTAGGTCTCTGCGATGCCGGTGCGCCCGGCGTCCTGGAACCAGTGGATCAGCCAGAAGCCCTTCAGCGTGATCTTGCGGAAGATCAGGTGCTGGGCATCGATCCGGCACTGCTCGCCGGAAAGAAGCCCGTAGTTCACCACCGTGCCGCCCTCGGCGAGGCCACCCGCCATGACGCCGGTCGCCGCGCCGCCGATGGCGTCGATGGCGAGCTTCACCGGCGCGCCGCCGGTCGCCTCCTGCACGCGTTTGCGGAAGGCGCGGGCGTCCTCCAGCGCATCGGCGAGGACGACGGTGCCGCCGGCCTCCTGCACGCCGGCCACCGCGCTCTCGCGTCGCACGATGTTCAGCGTGTGGATGCCGCGCTGCCTGGCGAGCTTCACGAGGAAGGTGCCGACGGCGGAGTTGGCGGCGTTCTGCATCAGCCAGTCGCCGGGCTCAAGCGCCACCTGGTCGGAGAGTAGCGCCTCGGCGGTGGCGGGGTTGCCCTTCAGCATGGCCGCCTGCTTCAGGTCGATGTCGGCCGGCAGCTTCATGACGAGCGAGGCCTTCATCGTCACCCGCTCCACCCAGCAGTTGAGGATCATCGGCGAGACGATGTCGCCGACGGCAAGACCGCTCACGCCCTCGCCGAGCGCGGTGATGCGGCCCACCGCCTCGCCGCCGGGAATGAAGGGCAGCGGCGGCCGCGAGGTGCCGTAGAGCCCCTGGATCTGCAGCAGGTCCGAGGGGTTGATGTTGAGGACGAGCATCTCCACCGTCACCTCGCCCGGCCCGGGCGCTGCCGGCTCGGGCAGGTCTTTGAGGTGGATGGTGGTGGCGGGATCGCCGAACCCCTCGATGACGATGGCCTTCATGCTGCGTCCTCCGGTGCGGCTCGGCTGTCCCGCCGATGCGATGTGATCAGTCGGCGAAGCCGACGAAGCGATAGTCCGGCGCCGAGGTGTTGTGCCGGCTCGGCACGGCGCGGGTCAGCTTCATCTCGATGCCCTCGCCGCCGCGGAAGTCCATGACCGGGCTCTCCTGCCAGCGGTTGGCGCCCGCCGCCCGCCATTCCACCCGCGCGCCGTCGGCATTGGTCTCGGTGACATACATGGATCGGAGGGCTGCGAAGGGGCGGCCGGAGATCGGCTGCGACAGGGCGACGTCGAGCGACACGCGGCTGCGGTCGAGGCCGGCGACCTTCACCTCGGCGGAGCCGCCGAGCCTGAAATCGAGGTGGAAGGTCAGCGTCGCCGGATCGAAGCGGATGGCGCGCATGTTGACGATCGGCCGCTGCATCACCTCGATCGGCCCGACCAGCATGGAGGTGCCATAGACGATATCGGTGAGGTTGGCCGGCGGCTGCGGCTTCAGGCGCCAGTAGCCGTCGACCGGATAGATGACGAGGAACTCGTAAGGCTCCTTGCCGGGCTCCTTGTGGTAGAGCTGCACCAGGTGGAAGTCGTCCTCGGTGCGGTTGCCCACCCTGAACGGCACCCGGTCCGGCCGCCAGAACTTGTCGAAGGTGATGCCGAGCACCTTGATGCGCGCGTCCTCGTACATGACGACGTCGCGCGGGGTGAAGCGGAAGTCCTCCTTGTCGGTGATGGTGCAGTCGGTGAAATCCGGCGCGGTGATGTCCTGCACGATGGTGCCGACGGCAGCCGGATGCAGCGCCTCGACGCGAAAGCGGCGCACCGTCGCCCCATGCAGCCTCAGGTCGACATTGTCCTCCTCGGCGCAGAGCGTCGGCACGCTCTCATTGGCGATGCGGACACTGGCGGGTGCGGCAAGGGCTGGCGGGCCGAGTGCTGGCGACGCGCATGCGATCAGGCCGGCGAGAAGGATCAGACGGGTCATGCAGGGGCTCCTCGCCCATCGCCTAGCAGGCTGCGCCGCTCCCGCAAAGCCCGTCCGGCGCGCGGTCAGTTGCGATCGTCGGGAAGCACCGGCAGGGCGTGGAACTCGATGCCCTCATCGGCGAGTTCCCGCGCCTCGTCCGGCGTCGCCTGGCCGAAGATCGAGCGGTGCTTCGTCTCGCCGTAGTGGATCTTGCGCGCTTCCTCGGCAAAGCGGTCGCCGACGGGGTCGGCGTTCTTCACGAGGTGCTCGCGCAGTTCGCGGATCTTGGCGCGCAGTTCCTGTTCGACCGGCGAGACCATGGCGACCGGCTCGGCGGCGGCGGCTGGAACCGGCGGGCCGGCGACAGGCACGGGCTTGGGACGGCGGTCGCGGCGCGCCACCTGCGGCGCCATCAGCGCCTTGTCGATCCGCGTCGATCCGCAGGCCGGGCAGGCGACGAAGCCCTGCTTCCTCTGGGCCTCGTAGCTCTCGGATGAGGGGAACCAGCTCTCGAATTCGTGCGCTTTCTCGCAGTGGAGGGCGTATTTGATCATGGGATGTCGGCGACGCTGAACACCCGGCCATTGGCCAGCGAGGGAATGCGCCCGCGGGTCTCGTCCACCCTGGCCGGGTCGATCTCGGCGAGGATTACGCCCGGCTCGTCGTGATCGGCCTCCGCGAGGATGCGGCCCCAGGGGTCGACGATGAGGCTGTGGCCATAGGTCGCGCGGCCGCAGGCGTGCATGCCGCCCTGCGCCGCCGCGACGACGAAGGCCCCGTTCTCGATGGCGCGGGCGCGCATCAGCACATGCCAGTGCGCCTCGCCGGTCGGCACGGTGAAGGAGGAGGGGATCGCCATCACGCCGGCGCCCTGCTCGGCGAGCGTCCGGTAGAGGTTGGGGAAACGCAGGTCGTAGCAGATGGTGACGCCGAGCCGCGTCCACGGCAGGTCGGCCATCACGGCGACGTCGCCCGGCGCATAGGCCGCGGACTCGCGATAGGTCTGGCCGTTGGGCAGGTCCACGTCGAACATGTGAATCTTGTCATAGGCCGCCACCACCTCGCCGTCGGGGGAGATGACATAGGCGCGGTTCGCCGCCTGCCGCTCGCCGACCCTGATCGCCAGCGAGCCGACATGCAGCCAGATGCCGAGCGTCATGGCCTCGGCCTGGAACAGCGGGATGGACGGATCCTCGTCCTCCGAGCGGATTTCCTCGAAGAATTTCGGCCGCTCCGGCTGCAGGATGTTGGTCATCTCCGGCGTCTGCACATAATGCGCGCCGGACCGCGCCGCCTCGCGGATCAGGGCGATGGCCTGATCGACGCTCGGCTTCACCGTGACATCCGCCCGCATCTGAACGCAGGCCGCCGTGAAGGGTCCGCTCGTCGCCTCCGCCATGGGTCAGGCGCCAAGCATCGGGTCGAGCTTGCCGGCGCTATCCAGCGCATGGATGTCGTCGCAGCCGCCGACATGGCGACCGCCGATGAAGATCTGCGGCACGGTGGTGCTGCCGCCGGCCTTCTGGATCATCTCGGCGCGGCGCTCGGGATGCTTCTGGATGTCGATTTCGGTGAAGGCCGCGCCCTTCTTGCGCAAAAGGTCCTTCGCCGCATGGCAGTAGGGACAGTAGTCCTTCGTGTAGACGATGATCTCGGGCATCACGGCTTCCGTGGATGTGTCACAGGCCCTCAGATATGGACCGCGAAGGGACCCTCCACAACCCTCGCCGCCGTCAGCACGTCGATGCGCGCGGCCCCCGCCCGCCTGAACACCCGGCAGCAGGCCTCGATGGTGGCGCCGGTGGTCAGGACGTCGTCGACCAGCACCACCCGCTTGCCGCGCACCCAGCCCTTGCGGTCCTCGGCGATGCGAAAGGCGCCGGTGACATTGTCCAGCCGCTGCGCCCGCGTCAGGCCCACCTGGTGGCGGGTGCGGCGCACGCGCTTCAGCAGCATCGCCTCGTTGGCGATGCCGGTGCGCTGCGAGAGGTGCCGCGTCAGTTCCGCCGCCTGGTTGAACCGCCGGGCGACAAGCCGCGTCCAGTGCAGCGGCACCGGCACGAGGGCGTCCGCGTCGGCGAGCATCTCGCGCCCGGCGACCGCCATCCACCCCGACAGCGCTACCGCGACTTCCAGCCTGTCGCCATATTTCAGGCCGTGGATGAGGGCGCGCCCGACCTCGTCGAAGCGGAAGACGGCGCGGGCGCGGTCGAAGGCCGGCGGGTTGGCGATGGCCTCCGGCGACAGCGCGCCGGGGCCGAGGTCGAAGGCGAGCGGCGTGCCGAGCCGCTCGCAGACCGGCGCGGTGATGAAGGCGACGCCCTTCCAGCAATGAGGGCAGAGCGCGTGATGACTGCCGACGGGGTTGCGGCAGGCAAGGCACAGCGGCGGCAGCAGCCAGTCGAGGGCGCGCGAGGCGCCAGCCGCCAGCCGCCGGCGGACCGGTATCGCGGGCGCCAGCGCGTCGTCCTCACCATCCATCTCCAGAGCCTACCGCTGCGCGGCGGACCCGATCAGTCGGACAAACCCGGTGGGGGCAAAAGAAAAGCCGCCGTGAAACGGCGGCTTTCCCCAGCGGTGGACGGCAGTGCCGGTCAGGCGTGGCCGGAAATCCACTGCTTCAGCGCCGCCTGCGGGGAGGCGCCGGTCTTGCGGTCGACCATCTGGCCGCCCTTGAAGATCATCAGCGTGGGGATCGACATGATGCCGTAGTTCGAGGCGATCTTCGGGTTCTCATCGACATTGACCTTCACGATCTTCACCTTGTCGCCCATCTCCGTCGAGATGGCGTCGAGGGCCGGCGCGATCATGCGGCAGGGCCCGCACCAGGGGGCCCAGAAATCGACCACGACGGGCGTCTCGGACTTGATGACGTCGGCGTCGAAGGTGGCATCGGTGGTGGCGGCAACTGCGCCCATGGCACGTCTCCCAGAGGTCCGGAGGAATCGGTTCGTTGGGATCAAGGTAGGCGCGGCGGGGGCCGGGTTCAAGGCGAGGTCCGAGGATGTTCACCGCCTCGTGACGCGTTCAGCCCCTGGAGACGCCCTGCCATGCGCGCTCCACCGCGAGGGCGACCAGCCCGATGGCGAGGCCCCAGAAGGCGGCGCCGACCCCGGCGATGGTGACGCCCGAGGCCGCCACCGCGAAGGTGAGGAGGGAGGCAAAGCGCGTGCGGTCGTCGGCCATGGCGAGAGACATGGACCCCATCAGCGCGCCGGTCAGGGCGAGCCCCGCGACGGTTGTGATCAGCGCCTTCGGCATGGCGGCGAAGAGGGCGACGAAGGGGCCGGCGAAGGCGGCGAGCAGGATGAAGGCGAGCCCGTAGACGATCCCCGCCGGCCAGCGCTTTGCCGGATCGGGATGCGAATCCGGACCGGCCGCGATCGCCGCGGTGATGGCCGCGAGGTTCGAGGTATGCGCGCCGAAGGGCGCCGAGACGAGCGACACGATGCCGGTGACGGTGAGGATCGGGCCGACCTGCGGCGTGTAGCCGTTGGCACGCAGCACGGCGAGGCCGGGCAGGTTCTGCGCCGCCATGGTGACGAGATAGAGCGGCACGCCGAGGCCGATGATGGCGGCGAGCGAGAACTCGGGCGTCGTCCAGACGAGCTGCGACAGACCGAGATCGGTCGGCAGCGGTCCGGCGAGACCGAGGGCGTAGGTCAGCGCCACGCCGGCCGCGACCACCACCAGCATGGCGCTGGCGGGATGGGCGAGGCGCGCGACGAGGAACACCGCCACCAGTGGTAGCACCAGCGCCGGCACCTGCGGCGCGGCCAGCGCCACGTCGACGACGAACTTGAACAGCACGCCCGCCAGCATGGCCGAGGCGATGCCGGTCGGGATGCGCGCGACGATCTCGCCGAGCGGCTTCACGAGGCCGGTGAGGATGATGAGCACCGCCGCCGCGACGAAGGCGCCCTCGGCGGCCGGAAAGGCGATGCCGGAGGAGGCGGCGATCAGCGCCGCGCCGGGCGTCGACCAGGCCATGATCACCGGCATGCGGTAGCGCCAGGTCAGCGCCATGCCGCCCAGCGCCTTGGCGAGCGAGATGGCGGCGAGCCAGGAGATGGTCTGCGCCGGCGTCGCGCCGACCGCCTGCGCCGCGGCGATGACGAGCGCCACCGTGCCGGCAAAGCCGACCAGTGGGGCGATGATGCCGGCGGTGAAGGTGGAAAGCGTCAGGGGCATGGTGGGTGCGGTCTGTGGATGCGGGCGTCTGGCATCAGGGCAGTGCGTCCTTCGAGGCTCGCTTCCGGACGATGCTGCGCATCGCCGGGTGCTCGCGCCTCAGGATGAGGACCGTGATGAATGGCATGTCGGTCAGGGCAACCGGAACGGTCACGCTTTGTCCCACCTCGATGAAATGCACCACCTCCCTCATCCTGAGGTGCGAGCGAGCGAAGCGAACGAGCCTCGAAGGACGCACTTGCCCCGTGCAGGTCGCCCTGAAACGAAAAAGGGCCCGGCGATGCCGGGCCCTTCCTGTAGGTGCCCGAAGGCCCCTGATCAATAGCGGTAGTGGTCGGGCTTGAAGGGACCCTTCTCGGGCACGCCGATGTAGTCGGCCTGCTCCTTGCTCATCTTGGTCAGCTTGACGCCGAGCTTCTCAAGATGGAGGGCCGCCACCTTCTCGTCGAGCAGCTTCGGCAGCGTATAGACCTTCTTCTCGTACTTGCCGGGGTTCGCCCACAGCTCGATCTGCGCCAGCGTCTGGTTCGAGAACGACGACGACATGACGAAGCTCGGATGGCCCATGGCGTTGCCGAGGTTCACGAGGCGACCCTCCGACAGGAGGATGATGCGGTTGCCCGACGGGAACTCGATCTCGTCGACCTGCGGCTTGATGTTGACCCACTTGAAGTTCTTGAGACCCGCGACCTGGATCTCGTTGTCGAAGTGGCCGATGTTGCAGACGATGGCCCGGTCCTTCATCTGCCGCATGTGGTCGACGGTGATGATGTCCTTGTTGCCGGTGGCGGTGACGTAGATGTCGGCGCGGGAGAAGGCGTCTTCGATGGTCGCGACCTCGTAGCCCTCCATCGACGCCTGCAGGGCGCAGATCGGGTCGATCTCGGAGACGATGACGCGGGCGCCGGCCTGGCGCAGCGAGGCGGCCGAGCCCTTGCCGACATCGCCGAAGCCGGCGACGAAGGCGACCTTGCCGGCCAGCATCACGTCGGTGCCGCGGCGGATGGCGTCGACCAGCGATTCACGGCAGCCGTAGAGGTTGTCGAACTTCGACTTGGTGACGCTGTCGTTGACGTTGATCGCCGGGAACAGCAGCTTGCCTTCCTCGGCCAGCTTGTAGAGGCGGTGGACGCCCGTGGTGGTCTCTTCCGAGACGCCCTTGATCGCCTTGGCGACCTCGGCGAACCAGCCCTTCGGCTTCTCGGCGAGCAGCTTGCGGATGAGGGCGAAGAAGATGACCTCCTCGTCCGAGCCCGGCTTGTCGAGGAAGCCGGTGTCGCCCTGCTCGGCCTTCAGGCCGTAGTGGACAAGCATGGTGGCGTCGCCGCCGTCGTCGAGGATCATGTTGGGAACGCCGCCGCCGTGCCAGTCGAACAGGCGGGCGGTGTAGTCCCAGTACTCCTCCAGGCTCTCGCCCTTGTAGGCGAAGACCGGGATGCCGGCGGCGGCGATGGCGGCGGCGGCGTGGTCCTGGGTCGAGAAGATGTTGCAGGACACCCAGCGGATGTCGGCGCCGAGAGCCTTCAGCGTCTCGATCAGCACCGCCGTCTGGATGGTCATGTGCAGCGAGCCGGCGATGCGCGCGCCCTTCAGCGGCTGCGACGGGCCGTATTCGGCGCGGATGGCCATGAGGCCCGGCATTTCGGTCTCGGCGAGATCGATCTCCTTGCGGCCGAAGGGAGCGAGCGAGATGTCCTTGACGATGAAGTCCTTGCCTTGGTCGAGAGCCATGATGTCCTCAATAGTGCGCGCAGGCGGAAGCGGGCCGGCGGAATGTCCGGCTTGTCGGCGCGGGCTCTAGCATGACCACGGGCGGGAGGCAATAAAGACATAAAGATTTCTTTATGTGTGGGGGTGGGGTGGTGAAGGAAGAGTTGGGGCCGATGCCCCGCCGGGCAGATGCGGTGGTGGCGCGTGGGACGCACGTGGGAACCGCCAGGTTGCAGGCTGCCGCCCGAAAGGTCTCTCTCCCTCTCCCGCCGGGGAGAGGGAAGGCGCCGCCCTCTCCGTCATGGCCGGGCTGTCCCGGCCATCCACGACCTGACCAGAGCGGTTGAAGGGGAAGTTAGGAATATCTGGCAGTCAGTCGGGTGTGACAGCGATTCTGAGGTAGTGGCAAAGGCCGGTCATTCGGCCAGAATACTCGGGACCTAATCTGATCAGTTCTCCAACGAGGATTTCCACGATGTCCGCCCGCCAGCTTCGGGGTGAAATATCAGGCCTTATCGATGCGGCTTTCGGAGACGATCCCCTACCAAAAGAATATCCACTTACCGGATACGAGTCCCGATATGACGACTACGAAGGCATTACAGTACGTCGGTACTTTATGGGAAGGAGTTGGCAATCTTTGGAGTTCAACGATGCGCGAAACAATCTAAGCTCGCCTATCGATGCCGCCCTGGCGTTTATGCCCGAAAAAATCGCCTTTTATTACTTGCCGTTTTTTATGAAGGTGAGCCTTTTGGGGCCTGAAATTGCCGACACAGCATTCGAATCAGCGATTTTTTTCGTAACGCCAGGGCGTCGATTTTCCTATCCCGACGGCTGGGATGGGTTTACATCCATGAGTCAAGAGAAGAAGAGAGCCATTGCCCTCTGGTTAAAATTTTTGATGGAGTACGAGGGAAGAAGTGAGCTAAATTCTGACGTTTACACAGAGCCAGCATTTGACGCCTATGACAAATACTGGAAAGAAGTCCTGTAGTATATATTTTTATTTGAGGGTAATGAATTGCGCGCGAGATCTGCAATGCCGTCACTTTGGTTGGCAATAGACAACTCCCTCACGCCACCTCGTCGACCAGTTCCGCCAGCGCCTTCGCCGCATCCAGCGGTGCCTGCCGCGTGTCGGACAGCACCTTGCCGTCGCGGAAGCGCACCACGCGGCCGGCGAAGGTGGCGACGTCCGGCTCGTGGGTGACGACCAGCACGGTCATGCCCTGCCGGTTGAGGTCCTGGAACAGCGCCATGATCTCCAGCGACGTCCGGCTGTCGAGGGCGCCGGTCGGCTCGTCCGCCAGCAGGACCTTCGGGTTGTTGACGAGGGCGCGAGCGATGGCGACGCGCTGCTGCTGGCCGCCCGACAGCTGGGTCGGCAGGTGGTGGACGCGGCCCGCGAGGCCGACCTTGGCCAGCGATTCCTCGGCGCGCTTTCGCCGCTCGCGGCGCGCGACGCCGGCATAGACCATGGGGAGCGCGACATTGGCCAGGGCATCCTGCCGGTCGAGCAGGTTGAACTGCTGGAAGACGAAGCCGATCTTGCGGTTGCGCACGTCGGCGAGCGCGTCGGCCGACATGGCGGAGACCTCCTCGCCGTCGAGCACGTAGCGGCCGGCGGTCGGCTTATCGAGGCAGCCGACGAGGTTCATGAACGTCGACTTGCCCGAGCCCGAGGGTCCCATGACCGCGACGAACTCGCCCTCCTCGACCGCGACCGAGACGCCCGCCAGTGCCGTCACCACCTGATCGCCGAGCGTGTAGTGGCGCGCGAGATCGGTCGTTGCGATGAGCGGCATCAGAACATCCGGAAGCCGCGCGGCGCTGCGCGCGCGGCGCCCGGCGGCTGGCCGGTGCCGATGATCAGCTCGCGGCCCGGTTCGAGTTCGCCGGACATCACTTCCGTCATCGCGCCGTCCGACACCCCGATCCGGACCGGCACTGCCTGCGGCTTGCCGTCGGCCCCGACGACGAAGACGCGGCCGGGCATGCCGCCGTCGGCGCCGCGCGAGCCGTCGAAGCGGGCGCGGATGTCGGCGAAGGCCTTGCGCTGGTCCTCGGTCAGCAGGGCCTCGATCCTGCGGCCCATCTCGGCGCGGATGGTGCGGATGCGCTCGACGCGCTGGCTGCGGTCGATGGAGGGGTCCATAAGCGCGCGGAACTGCGGCCGTGCGTCGGCGACGATGGCGTCGATCTGCTCGCGCTGCGCCGGCTCGAGGGCGAGCTCGGTCTTCAGGGTCTCGACGAATTCGCCGATCTGGCGGCCGCCCTGCTGCTGCCCGTCGCCTCCCGGCCCGCGCATGCCGCGTCCCATGGCGGGCGGGCCGAACGGATTGGCCGCCGGCCCCTGCGCCTGCGGGCGCTCGGCCGCGGTGCCGGCCGGACGCCAGCGCAGCGCCGCATTCGGCACGCGCACCACGCCCTCGCGGCGGTCGGTGATGATCCGCAGCGTCGCGGTCATGCCGGGGAGGAGTTCCATGCGCGGGTTCTGGAACGAGATGACCGCCGTGTAGATCACGACGTTCTGCACCGTCTGCGAGCCGAGGCGGACGAGCTTCACCTCGCCGCGGAAGTCGCGTCCGGGATAGGCGTTGACGGTGAAGGTGACGGGCTGCCCGGTGCGCACGCGGCCGACATCGGCCTCGTCGACATTGGCGTAGATCTCCATCGAGCGCAGGTCCTGCGCCACGAGGAACAGCGTCGGCGCCTGCAGCGAGGCGGCCACCGTCTGGCCCAGTTCGACGGAACGCTGCACCACGGTGCCCTTCACCGGCGAGCGGATCTCGGTATTCGACAGGTCGACCTCGATCTGCCGCACGACTGCCTCGCGCTGGGCGATCTGCGCCTCGATCGTGCCGATCTGCGCCTCGGCGACCCTGAGCGCCGCCTCGATGGACCGCTTGGAGGCGTCCGCCGAGGCGATCTGCGCGCGGGCTGAATCCCGTCCGGCGCGCTGGCTCTCGGCATTGGCCCGGGCCGTATCGATCACCGCCTGGGCGACGGTGCCGCGCGAGCCGAGTTCGCGCTGGCGGGCAAGGTTGCGCTCGGCCTCGGCGAGTTGCGCCTCGACCTGCGCCAGCTTGGCGATGGCATCGAGGCGCACGGCCTCGGCCCGGTTGATCTCCGAGCGCGCCTGTTCGATCTGGGCGAGCTGGACCACGCGGGCGGCACGCACATTGGCGAGATCGGCGCGGGCGCCGTCGAGGCGGGCCTTGACCTGCGTCGGGTCCAGCCGGGCGAGAACCTGCCCGGCCTCGACCTGCGAATTGTGGTCGGCGGTGATCTCGAGCACCTGTCCCGAGACCTGTGAGCCGACCACCACCGTCGAGATGGGGTTGATCGATCCGGTGGCGTTCACGGCGGCCACGACATCGCCGCGGTCGACCTTGGCCAGGCGCCAGGCCGGCTGGTCGGCGACGGCGAGCGTTCCCGGCCCGGCGAACCACCAGGCGCCGCCGCCGAGTGCGGCGAGAACGAGGACGATGAGGGGCCAACGGCGCATGGTCAGACGGATTCCGGCTTCATGGTGCCTGTTTATCACGGGCGCCGGGTGGCTTCACGTGACAGTTTGGAAAGGTGGCCTCAGCGCCGGCCCCACGGCTTGGCCGCCTCGGCGAACCGCCCCCTGTGAACGGGCGCACGGCCTCTGACCGGCGGCCCATGGGCCTGATCGGGCTGTGACGCCATCCTCCGGAGCGATGTGCAGCCGAACGGACGGTTGACGTATTCAAAGATACGTATATGTATAGGCTTTCCGCAGCGCGACGCCGGAACGCCCCGCAAGGGTCCGGCCCCCGCGAGGACACGCAGAGGTCGCCATGTCCCTACAGAACACCCTCGACTATCGCCACGGGGTCGCCCGCGAAGGCCTGAACATCCAGTGGACGCCCTATCTCGTCGGCATCGGCATCGGTGTGCTGAGCTGGGTCGTCTTTCTCGTCGTCAACAATCCGCTCGGCATCACCACGGCCATCGGCCAGGTTTCCGGTGCCGTCGCGACGCCGTTCCTCGGCGCCGAGGCCGTGGCGAAGAACAGCTACTGGGCGAAGAACCTCTTCAAGCTCGACTACGGCACGCTGTTCCTCGTCGGCACGCTGCTCGGCGGCTTCGGCTCGGCCGTGATGGCCGGTTCCTTCCGCATCGAACAGGTGCCCACCGTCTGGAGCGAGCGCTTCGGCCCCTCGCCGATGAAGCGCTACGCGGTCGCCCTCCTTGGCGGCATCGTCGCCATGTATGGCGCCCGTCTCGCCAATGGCTGCACCAGCGGCAACGGCATCTCCGGCGGCTTGCAACTGGCGCTGAGCGGCTGGGTCTTCCTCGCCGTCATGTTCGCCACCGGCACGGCCACCGCCTTCGCCATGTTCCGCACCGCCCGCTGATCGAGGACCCTGTCATGACCCTTCCCATCACCGGCACGGCCGCTCTCGTCCTCTCCGTCGTCTTCGGCTTCGCCTTCGGCTTCCTGCTGCATCGCGGCCGCGTCGCCGACTACAACACCATCGTCCGGCAGTTCCTGTTCAAGGACTTCACCGTCCTGAAGATTATGATGACCGCCATCATCGTCGGCGGCGTCGGCGTCTTCCTCATGGTCCAGTTCGGCTATGCGAAGTTCCACATCAAGCCGGCCGACCTGCTGGCCGTGTCGCTTGGCGCCGCGCTGTTCGGCGTCGGCATGGTGCTCTACGGCTACTGCCCCGGCACGGCGCTGGCCGCCATCGGCGGCGGCAGCCTGCACGCCCTCGTCGGCGCCGGCGGCATGCTGGTCGGCGGCATCGTCTATGCGCTCACCTTCGACTGGGTGAAGGACAACATCCTGCCCGTCGGCGCCATGGGGCGGGTGCAGCTCCACACCCTGCTCGGGGTCAGCCCCTGGGTGATCTTCGCGGTTCTCGCGGCGGTCGCCTTGGCCCTGTTCGTCGCTGTCGAGCGTGCCTCCGCCAGGCGCGCCTGACACCTGCCCGCAGTGCAGTGCCTCCCACGACCTGGGGCGGAGCCGTCGGCTCCGCCCCTTTTTCTATCGCTGCGGCATCTGGCGCAGGCGAACGGGCGTCACACGCCGGCCGTTTCAGCGGCGATGTCGGCCTTGAGCTCCCCGGAATAACCCCGGTAGTCGACCTCGAGGGCGTAGCGCTCGGAATCGACATAGGTTGTCCGCTGGCGGGCAACATGGGCCTCGATCTCCCGCTGCATCGCCACCGTGTCCGGCAGCGCCACCGCGCCGGCCAATACACCGGCGATCCACACCGCCTGGGTCTCCACGAGGGGGATGGTCGGCCCGATCGGCTGGACGAGGCCGGCGAAGAACAGTCCCGGACGATCCGGTGGCAGGATGCGGCGATAGAGCCGCACCGGCCGGCGCTCGCCGTCGAAGATCTCCGTCGACAGGAACGGGAAGCTGGTGCGGTATCCCGTCGCGTGGATGATCGCGTCGAAACGCTGGCGCGACCCGTCGTCGAAGACCACCTCCTCGCCGTCCAGCCGGGCGATGTTCGGCTTCACGGCGATCCAGCCGTGGCCGATATAGGGCAGCAGTTCCTGGCTGAGTGTGGCGTGCTCGCGCCACATGGGATGGTCGGGCCGCTTCAGGCCGAAGCGTCGCTGATCCCCGACCGCGAGGCGGATCAGCCGCGACATGATCATGCGGGTGACCCGTGTCGGCAGGCGGAGCTTGCGTGACAGGAAGCCCGACCAGCGGTCGACCGGAATGCCCATCAGGTATTTCGGCATGATCCAGGCGCCGCGGCGGGTCGAGATCGTCACCGAGCGCGCCCGCCGGCAGAGGTCCACCGCGATGTCCACCGCCGAATTGCCGAGGCCGACGACCAGCACGTCCTTGTCCTCGAAGGGGGTGGCCGTGCGGTAGTGATGCGAATGGATCTGTGTGCCGGCAAATGAGCCTGGAAAGTCGGGCAGCCGCGGATCCCAGAGATGGCCGTTGGCGACGATCACCGTGCGGTAGGTGCGCTCCAAGCCCGTGTCGGTCCTGACCGTCCATCGGCCGTCCGCGGCAGGCTCGACCGCCGTGACGCTCGTCCGGAACTGCACGCCCTCGCGCAGTCCGAAGCGGTCGGCATAGGCCTCCAGATGCCGCAGGAATTCCGCATGCGACAGGAAGTCCGGCTTGTCGCTGGGAATGGGAAAGTCGGTGTAGCCGAGATTGTCGCGGCTGGTGTCGATATGCAGGCTGGCATAGGCCGAGGACAGGCCGTTGTCGTTCTGGTAGCGCCACATCCCGCCGATGTCGGAGCCCTTCTCGAAGCAGTCATAGGCAAGGCCCCGCGCCTTCAGCGCCTTGGCGACCGTCATGCCCGACGATCCCGCGCCGATGATGCAGATGTCGGCGGGTGCAGACTCAGGCGCGCGCATCGCGGTCCTCCGCGGAATGGTCGATATGGTCGGCGACGATGGCGTCGAAGTCGGCATCGGGTTCAAGGCCGAGCCGGGCGGCATGCAATGAGAGGAAACGCTTCGGCCAGCCATCGACGACGGCCTGGATCGCCGGGTCCGGGGCGAAACGCACCCGGGCGGCCGCCGCCGCTCCCGCCCGCCGACCGACGGCCGCAACCATCTCGGCCGGCGTGACGCCGAGCGCCGGCAGGTTCACCGCCCGCCCTGGCGGCAGGGCGGCTTCGGGAACGTCGTGCAGGGCGAGCAGGGACCGCACGACTGCGCCGGCCGAGATCACCGGCAGCAGCGTCTCCGGCAGCAGGGGGCAGGTCGTCTCGCGCCCGGCCAGGGGCTCGCGCACGAGGGCGGCGACGGCGTCGGAGATGGTGGGCGTCGATGCGGTCGGGCGCACGAGCACGATCGGCAGCCGCAGGGTCCGCGCATCCACCGCGCCGTGCCGGCTCGCATCGGCCAGCAGGAACTCGATCATCGCCTTGTGCGTGCCGTAGGTCGTCTGCGGGCAGGGCGGGACCGCCTCCGTCACCGCGTCCGGCAGCGCGCCCCCGAACACCGCGATGGAACTGGCGAAGACGAGGCGCGGCCGGCCCGGCCCCGCGGCGAGCCGGCGCACCGGCGCGATGTGGGTGGCATGGGCCGCGGCGGGATCGCGCTCCGCGTCCAGCGTCAGCAGGGCCGCGAGGTGGAAGATCGCGTCGAACCTCTCCGCGGCGAGCCGAGCGCAGAAGTCGGGATCGGCGAGGTCTCCCGTCTCCGTCCGCACCCGGATAGTCGCATGGCTGGCGGACGGCATCGCGCCGCGATCGGCCAGCACCAGTTCACCGATCGGCCGCGCCTCGCCGTCGACCGGCAGCGACCCCTGCCGCAGCAGCGCGCCCACGAGCCGCCGCCCGAGAAACCCGCCTGCGCCCGTCACCAGCACCCGCATCCCCGCCGATTCTCCTCGTCGCGCCGGCTTCCGCCAGCCTCATCGCCAGTCACATACTACTGAGTATCATTTCTGTCGCGCAAGCGGCTTTCGCTCAGCGCGCGCGCAGGCCCTCGAGCAGGGTGCGCGCCATCTCGCCCGCCAGTGCCACCCGTCCGCCGGGGCCGCGGTCGGCCTCCGGTCGGTACCAGATGACGGTCCACTGCAGCGCGCCGAGCATGCACTTCACCGCCACCGACACGTCGAGGGGGCCGAGCGAGCCGTCCGCCACCCCGCGCGCCGTCGCCGTCTTGAACAGGCCCTCGAAGCGGTGGCGGCTGGCGATGAGCTCGTCCAGCACCTCGCGCTGCGCCGGCGTCGTCGCGCCGAAGCGGTGGATCTGCACGCCCTGCGCCACCACGGTCTCGAAGACGAGATTGTCCATCATCGCCAGCGCGTGCGCGCGCAGCATGGCCGAGAGCGCCGCCAGCCCGTCTCCGGGCGTCTGCATCGCCGGCTCGACGGCGGCGAACAGCCGTCGCATGCCCTCGCGGTGCACGTCGAAGAACAGGTCGATCTTCGAGGCGTAGTGGTAGTAGATGCGCCCCTTCGTCGCCTTCAGCCGCCGCGCCACGTCGTCGATGCTGGTGGCGTGATAGCCCTGCTCGGTGAAGCACTCCGCAGCCGCCTGCAGGATTGCGCTCGTATCCGACGCCATGCGGTTTCCCCCGTTGCGACGTCGCACACTATCCTGCGCGTTGCGGAAGGGAAGCCGGCGCTGCTGCGCAACGCCGCCAATCAGGCCGCCTCTGGAACGCCAGCGGCCGACCGGATCGGCCATGTAGCCTGTCCTTGGCTGGCACGTTCCAGCCACGCAATCCAGTGGTCGAAGCGCGGGTGCACCTCCGGCATATCCGAATCATCAACTTTGAAGAGTATTTCGCTCGTCTTGCAATGCGACGAGGCCTGCGTTTTATAGTTGGTTGAGTGGCCGCATAGGCAAGGTGGTAGTCGATCTATGTCCGAAGAATCCCCAAAGGAGAACAAGAAAGCCAAGCGGAGTGCGTCCCGCCGCCAGATCGAGCAACCAGCGGAATTGCCACCGAAGGACACTCAAGGCTCAGCCGACCAAGCGACGTCGTCAGAGGCGGACGGCCAAACCCGGGAAACCGCCGACCCGCAACAGTCCGCTCCTGGCTCTGGAGGACCGAGCGCACCGCCCGACGCTGCCCAGCCTCACAGGTCGCCGCAGTTTTCTCCGCCGCAATTCAGCGGCTATCCGAAGATGGCCCTGCAGGTGGCAGCCTTCTTGGTATTGGCTTTCATCGCTTTCTGGATTGTCGACAAGGTCGTCATCTACCGGCTTTCATCGGGCTATATCGACCAGATTGCCCAGACTTACGACATGAACAGGCATCTGGCGACCGCGCTGACGATCGTCGCCTTTGCCTTCCTGGCAATAGTGGCGCGCTTTGTCTTTTCGTTCTCGCGGAGACGGCGTTATGCCGCTTGGGCTGTGCTGGCGGTCGCCTTGGTCGGACACTCCATGGTCCTGTGGCGCATCACGCGTGACCAGCCGTTCGATCCATCCGGGCAAGCCGCCAAGTGTTACGTCATGACGCGAACCGCGATTCTCTATCGGGAGAGGGTTGGGTTCGATCCTGTCAGTGGGTTGGAGTGCAGGCCTATCACGCCGGATATCGCAGAACGGATCCGCGAATATGAGGGCGGCCGCCGCCCGACCGCCGTCGTCGCCGGTCAACCCACCTTCTTCGATCCGCGCACGGGTTCGCCCGTCATCTGGTTTGCTCGATCACAGTCTGGCCAGATCGAGTTGTTTGATCTTATGGGGTATCACCCCCGCACTGGCGAAGAGTTGCAGCCTGTCAATCGGGAGGTAGTCGGTCAGTGGCACAGACAAGTCGATGAGATGCGGGCGGTCCGCGAGCGACGGGTGCCGCAGCGCGTCGACGATCCTGAAAAATTCGGCTTCTTCGATGCGCTTACGGGTGCACCGCGCCTCTGGTACTGGAAGGGTGATACAGGCGAGTATCAGTTCTTCGATTCAGACGGCTTTCATAGCCAGACGGGCACCAAACTAACGCCGGTCACGGCAGACGTGGTGACCCAGTGGCGGAAAGACCTTGAAGAGAAGCGTCGCCGACGGACGGAGTTGGAGCAGCAGCGCCAGCGCGAGGAACAAGCCCGACAGTTTGCTATCCAACAACAGCGCGCACGTGAGGAACAGGAGAAGAATGAGCGCGCTGAGCGAGACCGGCAGGCTGCGCTGCAGCTTCAGCAGCAGGAGCGAGAGCGGACCGAACGCGTTGAGCGCGAGCGTCAGCAACAGGAGGCTCAGGCCCGCGCCGAAGCGGAGCGCCGCGAGCGGGCGGGCATCGACTGCGACTTGCTTGCCGCCAATCCGACCGACCAACGCAGACCATCCAGCGTTCCCGGCGTTCCCTATGGCACTCTCGCTGCGAACACCGCTGCCGCTATCGCGGCGTGTCGAATAGCTGTCCAGACCTATCCCGCAGAGCTTCGTTTCCAGTACCAGCTTGCCCGGGCGCAACAGATCAATGCGCCGCGGGACGCCATGGTTGCGTTCCGTCGGCTGACAGATGCGGGCTACCCTGCCGCCTTCGACAATCTTGGCTCCTTGGAGGTTCGACTCAATCGCAACTATGCTGAAGCGGCCCGACTCTTCCGTCGTGGGGTGCGACTGAATGATGCCGATAGCATGGTCAGCTTGGCGGAGCTGATAGAAAGGAACTTCGCCCAACCGCAATCAGCGTCCGAAACCAAATGGCAGTTGCTGGGGCGGGCAGCCCAACTTGGACATTCTGGCGCATCATTGGCGATGCAGCAGGCGCAGGCAGAAGCCGCGCAGCGCCAAAGAGAGGGCGAAAGCGCCCGTGAGGCTCTGGAAATGTTCCGCGGGATTATTCAATCGATGCCGGTGAGATAGTCAAACTGCCGCCAGCCCCTGTCAGCAGAGCGGCAGCAGAACCCTTCCCCATCGATCCCGGCGCGCCCATATTGCCGCCATGCCCAAAGCGCCGAAATCACCCGCCCCCAAGACGTCTGGCGCGAAGCCCGCCCGTGCCCCGAAGTCGAAGGCCACACGGCCGGAGCTGCAGCCGCTCGGGCCGGCGCTGGCCGACCTGCTCAACCCCGCCATCAACCGCGGCACGGCCGGCCTCGGCTCCGGCACCGGGCCCTCCGGCGGCTTTTCCGAGGCACCGCAGGCCGCCCTCGCCGGAGAGGCGACGCTGGCCGACAAGGCGCTCGCCCACCGCCTCGGCATCGGCGTCGAGCAGGCCCAGGCGCTGGACATCGAGAGCGAGATCGGCGCCTCCGGCGTCACCGCCACGGTGAAGGCGCTGGAGCGGCTGATCCAGGAGGGCCGGCCGGAGGTCAACGGCCAGCTCTGGGTGCCGCACAAGCCGCCGCGTCCGGAGAAGTGGGAGGGCGGCAAGCGCTTCGAGATCGTCTCGGAGTTCCAGCCCGCCGGCGACCAGCCGCAGGCCATCGCCGAACTCGTCGCCGGCATTGAGGCCGGCGAGCGCGACCAGGTGCTGCTCGGCGTCACCGGTTCCGGTAAGACCTTCACCGCCGCGCAGATCATCCACGAGACGCAGCGCCCGGCCATCGTGCTGGCGCCGAACAAGACGCTCGCCGCCCAGCTCTACGGCGAGTTCAAGAGCTTCTTCCCCAACAACGCGGTGGAGTATTTCGTCTCCTACTACGACTATTACCAGCCGGAGGCCTATGTCCCGCGCTCGGACACCTATATCGAGAAGGAATCCTCCATCAACGAGCAGATCGACCGCATGCGCCACTCGGCGACGCGCGCCCTGCTCGAACGCGACGACGTCATCATCGTCGCCTCCGTCTCCTGCATCTACGGCATCGGCTCGGTCGAGACCTACACGGCCATGACCTTCGGCGTGAAGGTCGGCGAGCGGCTGGACCAGCGCCAGCTCATCGCCGACCTCATCGCGCTCCAGTACAAGCGCACCCAGATGGACTTCTCGCGCGGCACCTTCCGTGTCAGGGGCGACACCATCGAGCTCTTCCCCGCCCACCTCGAGGACCGCGCCTGGCGCATCAACCTCTTCGGCGACGAGGTCGAGAGCATCGCCGAGTTCGACCCGCTCACCGGCCAGAAGAACGCCGACCTCGCCTTCGTCAAGGTCTATGCCAACTCCCACTACGTCACGCCGCGGCCGACGCTGGTGCAGGCCATCTCCGGCATCAAGGAGGAGCTGAACTGGCGGCTGGACGAGCTCAACAAGGCCGGCCGCCTGCTGGAGGCGCAGCGGCTGGAGCAGCGCACCCGCTTCGACCTCGAGATGATGGAGGCCACCGGCTCCTGCGCCGGCATCGAGAACTATTCGCGCTGGCTCACCGGCCGCCGCCCCGGCGAGCCGCCGCCGACCCTGTTCGAATATGTTCCCGACGACGCCCTGGTCTTCGTCGACGAGAGCCACGTCACCATCCCGCAGATCGGCGCCATGTACCGCGGCGACTTCCGGCGGAAAGCCACCCTCGCGGAATATGGATTCCGCCTGCCCTCCTGCATGGACAACCGCCCGCTGCGCTTCGAGGAATGGGAGGCCATGCGGCCGCAGACGGTGCACGTCTCGGCCACCCCCGGTCCCTGGGAGCTGAACCAGACCGGCGGCACCTTCTCCGAGCAGGTCATCCGCCCCACCGGCCTCATCGACCCGCCCTGCATCATCCGCCCCGCGCGCACGCAGGTCGACGACCTCATCGGCGAGGTGAAGGCCACCTCCGCCGCCGGCTACCGCTCCCTCGTCACCGTGCTCACCAAGCGCATGGCCGAGGACCTCACCGAGTACCTGCACGAGCAGGGCGTCCGCGTCCGCTACATGCACTCCGACATCGACACCATCGAGCGCATCGAGATCCTGCGCGACCTGCGCCTCGGAGCCTTCGACTGCCTCGTCGGCATCAACCTCTTGCGCGAGGGCCTCGACATTCCCGAATGCGCCCTCGTCGCCATCCTCGACGCCGACAAGGAGGGCTTCCTGCGCTCGGAGACCTCGCTCATCCAGACCATCGGCCGGGCCGCCCGCAACGTCGACGGCCGCGTGCTGCTCTATGCCGACCGGATCACCGGCTCCATGGAGCGCGCCATCGCCGAGACCAACCGCCGCCGCGAGAAGCAGACGGCCTGGAACGAGGCGCACGGCATCACGCCGCAGACCATCAAGCGCGAGATCGCCCAGATCCTCGACAGTGTTTACGAGAAGGACCACGTCACCGTCGATGCGGGCCTCGCCAGGCAGGGCGCCGCCGTCGGCCACAACCTCCAGGCGGTCATCGCCGACCTCGAGAAGCGCATGCGCGAGGCCGCCGCCGACCTGCGCTTTGAGGAGGCCGCGCGCCTGCGCGACGAGTTGAAGCGCCTGCGCGAGACGGAACTGGCGATTTCCGACGATCCCCTCGCGCGGCAGGAGGCGGTGGACGACCGCACCGGCGGCTTCAGGGGCCCGAAGAAATATGGCCGCTCGGCCAACCTGCCCCCGTCACGCGCCGCCAAGCCCGGGCTGGACAGCATGGGGCCGGGGACGGATCGGGAAGTGCCGATGGGCGCGGAGGTGCGGAAGAAGGGCGGGGGCAAGCCGGGGAAGGGGTGGAGGGGGTGAGGAGTTGCTCACATAAGGTTCAGCGCTTTCCAAAGTCCTTTGTGCAGCATGATTCCTTCCATAGGATCAAAACTTGAGTGGCGATTTCGATAGTTGAACGTATAGAAGGTTGTTCCGCCAGGTTTCTTTTTGATATTTCCAATGGCGCTGCACTCAAAAAGATGCGTCAGAAGAGCCTCGATCCTCTTCTGATCTAGTTTAATCCCAAACATGCCGGCAGCAACATAGATGTCTTTGAGACTTAAATCTCTTTTCTTTACCCTGGAGAAAATGGAAAATATATTATCAATCTCATCAGGTGCGGCGTAACCGCTGAGTTCATCTTTAATTTCCGGTAGAAAATACTTTATCGAATATTGCCGCATACCACTGGTTATTTCGGCGTTTGAGAGTTTGTCGCCGTGGGAAAGTTTTTGAATTTGAGACAGCAGCTGTATAAAGTCACGTGGAGTGTGGCGCGTCATGTCGAGAAGGTATGTCAATGAGTTGGAGCCGTTTACATGGTCGGGAATGAAATCAGTTAGTTTATAGCCAGCGCCAAGACTGCGCTTAATGCGCATGTCGGCAATCTGAAAAAGCTGAGATTCTCCAGGCTTGTGGGGGTCGTGATACCAGTCGAGTTCGATTGCGAAGTCTTGGCGGATCTTATTTTTATTGGCGCCGCTTATCCTTTCAAAAAGGTCTGTACGACATAGTATTATTATCTTCATTGGAACGTGATTTTGCTTAAAAAATTGGTTCAGGCGAGAACATTCGAATATCAACGCGCCAAGAGATTTGTATTGTACATCACGAGACGTCAGAATATCGTCAAGGCCGTCGATTATGATATAGTGGCGACTGTCTGTTCGTGCCTTTGATGCAAGGTCTTTGAGGGCGCTTACGAAGTCAGGAATCTCGGAGGCGGGGCGGACCTCGCGGCTACTCCAAGATTGTTCGTAGATCTTAGGAACAGAAAGTTTGAAGCTCGTTTTTGCTGTCTTGCGGACCAGTTCTGCTACGTTAGCATTGGGAGACAATCCCATTTCTCCGAAGGCATCAAGGGCACTTCGAATGGCGCCATGATCCGGGTGCCTCATTCCCTCATCCTTCGCAAGCGACGCGATTGTATATATCAAAAGTATCCAAGACCAAGCATCCGGATATTTTGACTCAGGTTCCGCATCCCCGCGTATCATCTTAGAAAAGGGGGTAAAGGGAAAATCTTGAAGATAAAACTGAGTAACAAAATCGAGGGGCGAGTCGATCGCAGATAAGCGAATCCTCTCGCCGATTGCTGATTTGCCCGCTCCCTTGTAACCAAGAAACAGAAATTTAGGGCCAGTCCTTGCTTGGTTGAAGGCGCCTTGCATATCCACAAAGCCATCCAAAAGAAGTCCAGGTTCCTCCATGCTTTCCGTTTCGGCACTGCTGTAGCCGAACTGGATTTCAGCGAATCGCCCCATGGTTGGTTCCTTATTTGCTTCCTATGCAACCATAAGCCAGTTTCTATCGCTCCCGCAACTGCATGTAAGTCAAGTAGTCTGCCGCCAACACGTCTCCAGCCACTTCAAAGGTGACAGATCTTGGGCCAAGAACTTCATCCAGCTCGCACAGCGGCCTCACCGGCCAGCACGTGGTGGCGTAGGCGGGCCCGCCCCTTCGGACCCATGGGGCAAAGCGCTTGAAATCGGCCACACCGGCCCCACCCCCTGAACCTTTCCTCCTCCCGCCGCCACACAGGGGTCCCTGACCCAACGGAACCCCATCATGACCCGCCCGCTGCTCGCTTCCCTCGCCGCCGCCCTCGCTTTCGCCGCCATCGCCCCCGCCTCCGCCCAGACGCCGACCACCACCGCCGATTTCGTGGGGCGCTGGACCTCCACCAACCGCGACGAGATCAGCCTGGAGATCCGCAGCGAAGGCCCGCGCATCGCCGCCGTCCGGCGGTACCGCACCGACGGCACGGTCTGCGCGCAGGTGCTCTCCGGCGCGGTCGCTGCCGCCAGCCGCACCGTCACGCTCGACGAGCGCAACAAATGCGAGAACGGCGCCAACGGCTCCGGCGCCGCGGCCTGCTCCATGCGCCTCACCGGCCCCGACCGGATGAGCCTGACCTGCCCCGACATCAACCCGCGCAGCTTCCGCCGCGCCGCGCGCTGAGGCGTCGGGCGGGCGCGTGACGCGATCCTTCTCCCACGAGCGGAGAGGGTTCGTGGAGACGTCGTGCCATGTGCGGGCCAAGCCGGGCATGTCGAAGCGCGGCGCTGTTCCCCTCCCCCCGCTAGCGGAGGGGAGGGGTCAGGGGTGGGGGGCGGCAAGGCTGAGTGATGGCCGGAGGATGGCGTGATCATTCCGGGAGCCCGCCGTGAACCGCACGGCCCCCCACCCTGACCCTCCCCGCCACGCGGCTGCGCCGCGCGGGGGGAGGGGAAAGAGGAGCCAAGCCGAAACCCGCCCCGCACCGGGGACAACTCCGGCTCCCTCGCGTCCTCCCCTCCGCCCAACCCCCTGATCCCCGACGCCTTTCCCGCCTGCTGACAGAAATCCGCACCCCCCTTTCTCCCCATCCGCCGAACCTCCTTCATCCTCGTCCGACCTTCTGCCCTCATCGAGGCATCGTCCGGTGGTGCGGGCGGTGGGGCGGAGGGGCGGTTCCCCTGGCGCACGCGGCCTCACCAGCCGAGGCGCCAGGGGCGTCGCCGGGAACACCGCCCCTTCGGGCCCTTGAGGCGCTTTTGCGCCGGGGGTGACCGTTGCGCGAGGAGCTTCGCTAGGGGGGCGCGCGGGACCGGCGGGCGGGGGCAACCCTGTCCGTCGGGGGCAAGGGGAGAGGCGGGCGACCGCGTCTCCTCACAGCCTGGCCAGAGCCGTCGCGGGGCCCGCGACGATGCCGAGGCCCGGGAGGTGGCGAGGCCCCACGCGGGCCTTTCCTCCCGCATCCGCCGCCCCGGACGCGCGGTCCCGGAGGACGACAAATGCCGCGGTGAAGCGCCGTGAGGCGCGCCGGCTCGCGTGCGGGCCGTGTCTCCCGCCCGGATGCCTGATCCGGGCAAGCGTGAATCCCGGATGCCTGATCCGGGGCAGCGCTGAACGCGGGAGGTGCGGCCCGCACGCGAGCCGGCGGGCTTCGGCGATCCGAAGTCCGGTCCCGTGGGGCAGCCTGCGGGGCCAGGAGGCCTCATCGCCTCCGCGCCTGACGGCGCTTCACCCCTCGTGCCTTCCCAAGGGAGGCGCGGGGACCGACGGAGCAAGACCCGGCCTGTTCAGGCGCGGGAACGGGGAGGCGTGGGTGGATGGAAGGCCGGGCGCGGGAAGGCCGCCGCCGTTCACCCTTCCCTGCAGGGGGAGGGTCGCTGGCGCGCAGCGCCGGCGGGGTGGATCGGCAATGCCGGTTTCGCGGGCGAGCCGACACGGTGAAGGCACCCACACCCCGTCGACCTGCCGGTCGCCGTCCCACCCCCTCGAGGGGAGGGTGGAGAGGCGTCCCGCATGGCCATCGTTGATGTCACCGATCGACAGGAAACCCTGATGACCCGGACCGCGCCGTCACAACCGCCGACCCCCGACGAGACGCGCGGCATCCGCCGCCATCTCCACAGCGCCGAGGGCGCGCATCTGTTTTGCCGGCGCAAGGCCTGCCGCCGCGCCCGCTGCTGCCGGCTCGCCGAGACCTGCGCCAGCCGCCTCTACGGCGTTCCCGGCTCCGGCCCGGTGGACGGGGAGCTGATGGCCCTGCGCCTCGCCTATCTCCTCGAGCTCGGCGCCCATTGGGAGCGGCTGCCGCGACGGTCTATTGCACCCGCCGGCGTCCGAGCACCGCGAAGTCGACATTGCTGAGCGACACCTGAAAATCCTGCCCCTCGGCGTTCTTCGTCCGGCAGGACCACTGGCTGGCGACCAGCGTGATGGTGCTGCACGGCGAAAAGCCCTCGGCCTTCAGCACCAGTTCGATCATCCGCTGCTCCTCCCCGGTCGGGGGGCGGTTGAAGGGTTCGTCGGCGTGAGACGCGCCGGCCGCGGCGAGCATCATCCAGGCGGCGAGAGTGTAGGCGCGCATGGTCAGACGCCGTCGCGGCGCAGGGCGGGCGCCAGCTCGTTCTCGCGCACCACGCGCTCGAAGCTCTCCACCGGGCAGCTGATGCGGTACTGCACGCCGCCGCTGTCGGAGGGGCGCAGCGCCACGACGACGAAGGGCGCGCTCGGGATCGGCCGCGAGCCCTGCCCGGCGATCAGCCGCACCGAGGAGCCGATGGCGAAGCGCGGGCTGTGGCCCGGCACCAGCGACGGGGCGCCGAGCGTCGTGGTCGTGGTCCAGGCGTGGTCGCAGGCCGCGCACTGCCAGTCGTGCTCGATGGCGCGCGCCGAGAGATGGCGCGAGCGCACCGGGGCGATGGGGTGGCGCGTGCCGCAGGCCGGGCAGCCGTCGGTGCGGTCGCCCTCGGCCGAGGGCACGGAGCGCAGGCGCGGTCCGGCGGAGACCGGCATCGGCCGGAACAGCGCCTCGGCGGCGTAGAGGGCCTGGCGCTGGCTGGAGGCGGGGCGGCGGAGGGTGGAGGTGAACATGAGGCGGGAACCTTTCGCGCCGGGTGGCGCAGGAGAGGGATCGGCCGCTCCGGCGCCGGGAAGGCGGGGGACCGACAGGACGAGGGCGAAGGCGGGCGGGCCGCGCGCAATCCTGCAGCCGAAGCTTAAGGCTCCGGCCTTGCTCCGGCCCTGGGGCGCGGAGGTTGCGTCTTGCGCGGCACGTCTGTGCGATGGAGGCCTGACGCACGCAGGGGAGTGCGCGGGTGAGCGGCAGGCGAGGAACGAGCGGGCGGAAGCCCAGTCCTCGTTCCGGACAGTATGCGCCCCGGCGGCGCGTTCTCCTAACGAATAATCGCGGTCCCCTCCGGAGCGACTTGACGCGGGCGGGTCGGGAGGCCCCCCCGGTGGGATACCCGGCCAGCCGCCAGGTCGGCGCGTCGTTCATTCTTGCTTTACCGTCCGTAATGTACGGTTTAGTTCATAAAAGACACCAGGATGGTGGAATGTCGCTGCTCCCGAAACCTCTCGCCCCCCTGCAGCCCTCCGCCGACTGGCGCGATCCGCCCCGGGAGACCGGGCGGGACGACACCGCCGCCGTCGATACGGCGCTGCGGTCCATGGCGGGGGGGAACGTGCTGGGGACGTCGCGGATCGGCGAGGAGCTGAGGGCGCTGCACGCGGCGCTCGACGACAACGCCATCGTGGCGGCCACCGACCGCAACGGCACCATCCTCCACGCCAATGCCTGCTTCTGCCGCATCAGCGGCTACAGCGAGCGCGAGCTGGTCGGCCAGAAGCACAGCATCCTCAATTCCGGCCATCACGACAGGGCGTTCTTCGCCGATCTGTGGTCGACCATCGCATCGGGGCGCAAGTGGCACGGCGAGATCTGCAACCGCGCCAGGTCCGGCGAGCTCTACTGGGTCGACACCACCATCGTGCCGTTGCTGTCGCGCGACGGGCGCATCCAGCGCTACCTGTCGGTGCGCTTCGACATCACCGAGCGCAAGCAGGCGGAGATGGCGCTCGCCGCCGAGAACGCCCGCCGCCTGCGCGCCGAGCAACTACTGCGCGACGTGCTGGAGACGGTGCCCGTGGGCATCACCGCCTTCGACGCCGAGGACCGCCTCGTCACCTGCAACGAGGAGTTCCGGCGCTTCTATCCGGAGCTGCGGAACGTCATCCGCGAGGGTATCCGCTACGAGACCATCGTCCGCCGCATGGCGCGCTCGGGCCATTTCGCCGGAGTGGGCGAGGACGACGTGGAGGCCTGGGTCGAGCAGCGCATGGACGAGCATCGCCACTCCACCCGCCCAGTGGTGCTGGAACTGGCCGACGGCCGCTGGATGCAGCTGCGCGAGTTCCGCACCGCGACCGGCCTCACCGTCACCGCCCGCACCGACATCACCGAGCTGAAGGAAGCCGAGCAGACCATCCGCCGGCAGGCCGAGGAAGACCCGCTGACCGGGCTCGCCAACCGCGCCGTGGTGGTGGCGCGGGTCGACGCCATGCTGGCGCAGCGGGCGAGCCGCACGGCCGCTCTCGTGCTCATCGACCTCGACGGCTTCAAGGCGATCAACGACTCTCTCGGCCACGATGCCGGCGACGAACTGCTGGTGGTCATCGGCCGGCGGCTCGCCGGCGCGGTCGGCCGCGGCACAGTGGTCGGCCGCATGGGCGGCGACGAATTCGCCCTCGTGATGAGCTGCCCGTCCGGCGAGAAGACGCTGGCCCGCCGCCTCGACCGGGTCATGGCCGCGGTGCAGCAGCCGGTCGCGCTGACCGGCCGCACCGTCACCCCGCAGCTCAGCATGGGCGTCGCCCTGTTCGCGCCGGGCGAAATGTCGCGCCGCGACGTGTTCCAGCGCGCCGACATCGCGCTCTATCACGCCAAGTCCGCCGGGCGGGCGCGCTACTCCTTCTTCGACCATCACATGCTGCGCGCCGCCGAGCAGCGCCGCCAGATCGAGGACATCCTGCGCGAGGCCATCGAGCAGGATCGCCTGCACATCGAACTGCAGCCGCAACTGCATTTGAGGACGGGCCGCCATGTCGGCTTCGAGGCGCTGGTGCGTTGGCGTCGCGACGACCGGCTGGTGCCACCGTCCGAGTTCATCCATATCGCCGAGGAGAGCGGGCTGATCGTGCCGCTCGGCAACCGGGTGATCGACAAGGCGCTCGGCTTCGTCAGGGCGATGAAGGACCGCGGCCTCTCCCCCGGCCGCATCGCCATCAACGTCGCGGCGGCGCAGCTCAAGCTCGATGATTTCGCCGAAGGGCTGGCCGTCCAGCTCGGGGCCTATGGCCTGACGGCGACGGAGATCGAGGTCGAGGTGACCGAGACGGTTCTGCTCGACCGCTCGGCGCAGCAGATCGGCCGCACGCTCGGCCGACTGCATGAGTTGGGGGTGGCCATCTCGCTGGACGATTTCGGCACCGGCTATGCCTCGCTCGCCCATCTGAAGCGGTTCCAGGTTGACCGACTGAAGATCGACCGCTCCTTCGTCGCAGATATCGGCATGGACGACCACCGCGGCGTCATCCCGCGCACCATTGTCTCGCTCGCCCACAGCCTCGGCATGGATGTCGTCGCCGAGGGCATCGAGAACGAGCGACAGCTCGACATCCTGAAGTCCTACGGCTGCGACATCGGCCAGGGCTATCTGTTCGCCCGCCCCATGCCGCCCGACCAGGCGGAGGCCTATCTCCGGGAGCGCTGATCCATGGGTGGCCGTTCAGCGGAGGGGAAGGGGCCGATAGGCGAAGCGACTGCGGATGTGGGCATAGCACTCGCAGGCGGCCGCCTCCATCCGCGCCCGATCGACGATCTCAAGACGTCCACGGCTGTAGCGGATGATTCCCTCACCGAGAAGGTGGTGGCAGGCGCCGCTGACGGTTGCGCGCCTGAGGCCGAGCAACTCTGCCAGCACCTCCTGCTTCAGCTCGAAGGTGGGGCTGCCGGCCTTGTCGGAGGCGTCCAGAATCCATCGGGCGACGCGGTGGTCGGCCGAATGCAGGCTCGTACAGACGACCAGTTCGTGCAATTGCTCGATGCGCGCCTTGCCGTAGCGCAGCAGCATGCGGCGGACGCAGATGAACCGCTCGATCGCCTCGTCGAACACCGACGCCGGCAACCAGGCGGCATGGCCGCCGATCTGCACGACGCAGCGGCCGCGCATGACATCTCGCTCCATCATGGTGGCGATACCGACGAAGCCCTCCGGGCCGACATTGCCCTTTTCGATCGTCCGGCCATCCGTCATCCGGGCCATGAACGAGATCATGCCGGAAAGGGGGAACACGGCATCGGTGACGGACTCGTTGTCCTCATAGATGCAATCGCCGGCTTCGACCGGCCTGACCTCGATCTCCCGGGCCACGAAGGCGAGAGCTTCGGGTCTCAGAAGACGAAAAAGGGCATTCTGCGTCAGTTCGGGGGCGGAAGCGGTGACGACTGCTGCACTCTGGCTCATCAAGGCCTGCTTGGCATGGTCGGTTGACAGGGGCCCGGACCGTTGCCAGCCGGGTCGCTATTCGACCATCTAGAGCAATTGATGTAGCCGGTTGCAATGGTTACGTGAAAACTGGCTGTGAAATCTTTAAATGTACGATATCGATCTTAGCTGCCTGCAGTAAGATCATATTCCAATTTTGAGATTGATTGCATGGCGTTCGTCCTGCAACCGGCGCGAATGATCTTGGCCGGAGCCCAACTATTGAGAGCCCCGTCAGGATCGGGGAAATCGATCCTTGTTCCATGCGGTTTGTTCTATGCGGTTTGTTCTATGCCGCCCGGACTGTCGCGAGGAAGCGGTCGACATCGCTGCGCAGCTGTTCCGACTGCCGTGCCAGCGCCCCGGCGGAATTGAGGACCTGCGTCGCGGCGGCACTGGTTTCGGCGGCGTCCGTCGTCACCGTCTCGATGGTGGCGGTGACGGAGGATGTGCCGGTCGCGGCCTGCTGGACGTTTCGGGAAATCTCGCCGGTTGCCGCCCCCTGTTCCTCTACCGCTGCGGCGATGGAGGCGGCAATCTCGTCCATCGTCCTGATGATGGCGGAGATGCTGTCGATCGAGGTGACCGACGCGTCGGTCGCGGCCTGGATCTCTCCGACCTGCTGGGAGATTTCCGTCGTCGCCCGCGCCGTCTGCTCGGCCAGCGACTTCACCTCGTGGGCGACGACGGCGAAGCCCTTGCCGGCCTCGCCGGCGCGGGCCGCCTCGATCGTCGCGTTGAGCGCGAGGAGATTGGTCTGGCCGGCGATCGTGTTGATGAGGCTCACGACGTCACCGATCTTCTTGGCGCCCGCCGCAAGCCTGCGGATGGTCTCGGCCGTCTGGCTGGCCTGCCCGACCGCCTCGCGGGCGATGCGGGCGGAGTCATGCACCTGCCCGCCGATCTCCGAGACCGACGAGGAGAGTTCCTCGGTCGCTGCGGCGACGGTCTGGACGTTGCCGCTCGCTTCTCCCGCGGCCGCATAGACGGCCCTCGCACGGGTCGACGTGCGCTCGGCGCTCTGCGTCAGCGACGTGGCGGCGGTGTTCAGTTCCCCGGCGGTCAGGGTAACCTCGCCGACGATGCCGCCGATGGCCGTGTCGAACTCCTGCGCGATGCGCCCGAGCGTCTCGTGGCGATCCCGCTTGCCGGCCTCGATATAGACCCCGAGCGCGATATCCATGTCGAGGAGCGCGGCCTTGATGACCGCCTTGCGCAGGAGGTCCTGTTCCTCGCGGCGACGACGGCCCTGCAGGGGTCTCGACGTGGCGCCAATGGCTGCGACAACCCCGGCGACCAGGGCGCTGTAGCCGCCGATATACCAGCGCGGCTCGAGGCCGAGCGTGTTGTGGACCTCGCCGATCCGGGTCACCGAGGTCTCGTAGGCCTCGTCGAAACGGGCATCCAGGATGATGTCCCAGTGCTTCAGCTGCATGGCCTTGGCATGCGCCATGTGCTGCTCGCTTCTGAACAGCCCGGCGGTGTCGGGAAACCCCTTGATGTGCGTGTAGAACGTATCGAGGACGCCGGGCATGACCGACAGGATGAAGGGCTTCCCGTCCCGGAGCGACGTGGCGAGCACGGCGTCGATGGCATGGAAGGCGAGGCGTGCGGCAATGCTGGATTCGCGCATTCGGAGACTCCAGGGCGGGGGGTCGAAGCTGAATGAACGCAAGAGACCAAACGTTAAGTACGATATCGTTCACACGATATGGTTAACGTTGTGTTAACGTGGAGGTCAGGGATGAAACGCTGCGCCAGATGACGCAGAGGAATCGGCCGGATCGTGGCCGGCGACACGCCGCCAAGCCGCTCTCATATCTTCGTTGCCGCGACGAAGGCGGCCGGCCCTGTCTGGACAGCGCGGGTCGATCGGCCAATGCCGTCGCGCGTCGGTGGTGGGTATCAGTCGGTGCCGTTGTCAGGCGGTCGCGGGCGGGGCGCGCCGGACCCGCCCCGCACCCCACAGGCCGGGTTTGGCCTCAGGCCGCGCGGACTGTGCCGAGGAACTGGTCGAGTTCCCGCCGCAGCCGCGTCGCCTGCTCGGCGAGGCCATCGGCCGACGACAGCACCTGCGCCGCAGCGGCCCCGGTTTCGGCCACGGCCTGCGACACGCCGACGATGTTGGTCGCCACTTCATGGGCTCCGGTGGAGGCCTGCTGTACGTTGCGGGAGATTTCCGACGTCGCCGCGGTCTGCTCCTCGACCGCCGCCGCGATGTCGGTCGACACCTGGCTCATGTCGCGGATGGCGCGGGTGATGCTGCCGATCGACTGCGACGAGGACTGCGTCGCCTCCTGGATCGCGTTGATCTGGGTGGCGATTTCCGTCGTCGCCTTGGCCGTCTGGTCGGCGAGGCCCTTTACCTCCGAGGCAACCACCGCGAAGCCGCGGCCGGCCTCGCCCGCCCGCGCCGCCTCGATGGTCGCATTCAGCGCCAGCAGGTTAGTCTGTGCCGCCACGCCGCTGATCAGTTCGACGATCTCGCCGATCTTCTGCACCTTGTCGGCAAGGTCCTGGACCTGGGACGCCGTGTGATCGGCGTTGCGGACAGCATCGGTCGCCATGCGGGCCGAGTTCTCCACCTGTCCGGCGATCTCGCGCACCGACGAGACCATCTCCTCCGTCGCTGCGGCGACCGTCTGGATGTTGGTGGAGCTTTCCTCCGAGGCGGCCGCGACCGCGTTCGACTGCGCCGAGGCTTCCGTCGCTGCGCCGGTCATGGTGGAGGCCGCCGCCTTCAGGTGCCCGGCCGAGTCCGAAACCGACGTCACGATGGCGCCCACGGCGCCCTCGAAGTCGTCGGCCATGCGGTTCATCATCGCCTTGTGTTCGGCCTCGGCGCGCGCCCGGGCGGCCGCCTGCTCGTCGCGCAGCCTCTGCGCCTCCAGCCCGTTCTCCTTGAACACCAGCGCCGCACGGGCGATGTCGCCGACCTCGTCGGAGCGGTCGATCGCCGGAACCTCGACGTGGTAGTCGCCGGCGGCCATCGTATCGAGAACGCCGCGGACGCGTCCGAGCGGCACGGTGATCGACCGCGCCGACAGGAGCGCGATCAGCGCGCCGATGAGAATGGCCGCGACCAGCGCGGCGACAGCGGCCATGCTGGCGGTCGATATGCCGCCGGTGGTGGCGTCGATATCGCTCTGGAGCAGGCCCGACTGGGCCCCCGAAAGGCCGCCATTACCGTCGGCGCCGACCAGTTCCGTCTGCAGGGCGCGGAACAGCGGCAGGACGTTGGCCTGCAACTCCCTGGCGGCGTCATCGATGGTGCCGCGCTCGACCACGGCGAAGGTGCGCCCCTGCGCCTCTCGGAAGCGCGGCAGGGCGGTGCGTACAGTGGTCCAAGCGGCGCGGTTGGCGGGATCGGTGAAGCTGGCCGAGAGGCTGTCCATCGTGGCGACGAGCTGGTCGACCTGCCGCCACTGCGCGACCCATTGGTCAGTGAGGCTCGAATCCCTGGTGATGATGAAACCGCGCAGGAGGTTGGCGGTCCCGGTCGTCGCGCCGGCGAGCTTGAGGCTCGTCGAGGCGACGGGGGCGCGCAGGTCGCGCACCCGCGCGGCGGTTTCGCTGGCCGAATGGATCTTCAGGATGACGAAGCCGATGGCGCTTCCGCAAAGAAGCAGGACGGCGGCGAAACCGAGAGCGAGACGAAGGCCGATCTTGAGTTTGGACATGGTTGTTTCCCCCTGGGAGAAAGCATCCCGGCCTTATGGTTAGCCAAGTCTTAAGCTGCACAATAAATACGCAATATGCCTAATGATTATTCAATCATAGGTTGCTATGAACGGTATCGTGCGTATCATGGGGGTATGCGGGATTGCCTCGCCGCATCGTCCATGGCGCCAATGGCCCGGTCGGCGGAAGCGAGGCCCGGCAGGGCGAATGCTCGGCCGGAACGATCCATCGTCCCTGAACGCAAGGGCGCGCGTCGATCCGAACGAAACCGCCGATCCGGCCCGCCAGGATGACCCAACGGCGGTCCGGCCCTTCATTCGCGCCGGTAGAGAACGAACCGCTCGGTGCGCTCGACGGCATTGTCGAAACGGGCGACCTCCCGGAATCCGTGGAGGGCCGCAAGGCCAGGGTCGAGAGGCGCCGTCGTGACCAGGGTTGTGGGGCGGGGCAGGGCGTCCGAGTCGTCGAGCATGGTGGCGGCATCGCGCGGCGTCACCCTCGCCCGATCCCACAGCACGAAGGAGCCCCAGCGACCGACATTGCCGTAATAGGCGCGGGCGATTCCGAGATGCCCGACGATGGTGCTGACGGCATAATCCGGCGTGCCGATCAGCGGATCGTTCTGCCAGCCTTCCGTGAGGATGTGGCGGGCAACGGCAGGGCCGGCCGAGAGTGGCTGGCGAACATCCTTCAACAGGGCGATCAGGCCCGCGACGGCCTGACATGCGAGGACCGTCAAGAGCAGCATCCGCCCTGCCCCTGCGGTCGCGTCCCGAGCCGCGTCTGGGGAGAGCCGCGCGATCCACAAGGCTGCGATGAAGGCGAGCAGGAGCGGCCCCCGGTGCCAGATACTGTTGCCGTAGACGAGCATGAACATCGCCAGCATCAGCCCGGTCGTAAGCCCCAGAAGGATCACCGCAGCGGGCTCGCGGCGGATCATGACGAACGCTGCGACGAGGGCGGCGGTACCGAGGGCGGTGGCCGGAAACGAGTCGTAGGGACCGATGAGGCCGCCGAGCGCCATCACCTGCCAGATCAACTGGCTGGTGTCGGGTGCGAGGAGGGCGCGGCCGCTGAACGCGTCGGCCGCTGGCCAGGCGGTCGCCACGGCCCCTGTCCAGCCGACGGCCAGAAGCACAAGGGCGAGCACCTCGCCTCTCTCCGGGGGCGTCCACCCCTTGGTGCGCAGCCGGTCGACCGCCACCGCTGTCGCCAGGGCCCCGGAGAGGATGGCGAAGAGCAGGTGGACATTGGCGAGACAGGCCAGAACCCCCGCAAGGCGGATGGGATGGCTGCGCCGGTAAGGCCAGAGCACGCAGGCCCCGATCGTCAACAGCGTGCCGAGCGCGTAGCTCCGGCTCTTCACGCCGTAGTCGAAGAGGATGAAATAGCCGAACGGAAAAAGAGCGAGCTCCCACCGGTTGAAGGGGGCTCGCCAGAGCACCAGAGCCACGGCGGCGATGGAGAAGGCGATGTTCGGAATCTGCATCAGCGCGGGATCGCGGCCGAGCCTGGCGAAGGGCCAGATGACGAGATGCCAGAGGGCCGGGTGCCCCTCGTAACGCAGGTTGTCGAGAAGTGCCGGGAGGTCGGCGCTGTCGCGCGCGATCAACCAGGCCTGAATCTCGTCGCGCCACATTGCGTGGTGGGCGGCGCCCCACGCGACAAGTCCTGCGTAAAAAAGCAGGAGTGCGGCCGCAAGCGCCCGACGGCCGGAGAATGTCGGGGGGGACTGGGGGCCAGCCCTGGGCCTCTGATGCGCCATCCCGCCTGACGTCATGCGGGCCTCGCCGCAAAGACGATGGACCGGCGGATCACGAAAACGGCGACGAAGCTCAGGACCACCGCCACAGCCTTGGCCGGGACGGGCGCAAGGCCCGCGCCCTCCACCAACATCGCGACGGTAGCCGCCGTGACGAGGATGCCGGCGATCCCGCTCAGCGCATACTCGCCGAACAGTCGGGACCGGCCCTTGCCGGTGCGGGCTGCATCGAAGACGAACCGGGACGATAGCAGGAAGTGCACCAGAAGTCCCACCGCATAGCCCGCAACCGCCGCCGACAACGCCCCCAGATCGGAGCCCGTGAGCGCAAGGAAGAGCGCCATGTCCACCGCGAGCGCAACGGCACTGACGGAGCCATAGCGCAGCATCTGTCCCCACCAACGGTCGCCGCGGTCACCGCTGCGATCCGCAGCCAGGGACGAGCGAGACGTCATGACGTCTCGCTGAACCGTGCCGGAACGGCGCGCAGTCCTCCTGCAGGGGCGGCGGACGGCCTTGCGCCCGCCTCGTGATATTCGGCGTCCTCGTTGACCTGCCAGACGTCGTAACGCGCCTCGCCGGCCAGGATGTTCCTGACCGTTAGCATGGCGGTCATCATGGCGTGGTCCTGGTTGTTGTACTTGTGCATGCCGTTGCGCCCCACCGGATGCAGGCCGGGATGGTGTTCGGCAAGCTCGGCGCGCACGGCCTCCACATGTTGCCGGTACTCGCCGTCATAGACCGGATAGGCCTTTTTCTGCCGCACGACACAGCCGTCGATGCATTCCGCCTCGCTGGCAAGGCCGATCTTGGCCAGTTCGCGCTTCGCAAGGGCGATCAGCTCGGCATCGCTACTCTCCCACAGGCCGTCGCCCTCGAAGCAGAAATACTCCAGCCCGAGGCAGGCGAGGCGCGGGTCGGGCACCATCTCCGGCGACCAGGACCGGAAGTTCTGGATGCGGCCGACCTGCACCGACGGATCATGGATGTAGATCCAGTTGTCCTCGAACAAGTCCTGCCGGTCGACGATGAGAGCGACGGTGATGAAGTCGCGGTAGCGGAGCTTTGCCGCTGCCGGTGCGGCCGCCAGCGGGCGGTCGAGGGCCTGGACCAGTTCCGCGAGGGGCGCCGAGGAAATGACATGGGGAGCGGAGAAGCTGACCGTGGCGCCATCGGCGGTGCGGGCTTCGACACGGTAGACGCCCGCGTCCTTGCGCGTGATACGCGACAACGTGTGGCCCATGTGGATCGTGCCGCCCTTTTCGCGAATGCGGTCCGCGGCAGCCTCCCACATCATGCCCGGGCCGCGGCGCGGATAGTCGAATTGTTCGATGAGGGTCTTGATGGGACGGCCGTCGCGGCCGATGGCGCTGCCGCCCGGCTGCAGGGACTTGCGCAGCGCGGCGCCCACCGCCTCCATGAGGTCGAGCCCCTTGATCCGCTGGGCGGCCCAGTCGGCGGAGATCTCGTCGCAGGACATCCCCCAGACCTTCTCCGTATAGGTCTTGAAAAAGATCGCGAAGAGCTGTTCGCCAAACTGGTTGGCCACCCAGTCGTGGAACGAGCGCACGTCCTTCTTCGGCAACATGCGGCTCTTCAGATAGGACAGCATGCAGAGCGAGGACTGGATGAGGCCGAGATTGCGCAGCGCCTCGAACGCCTTCAGCGGATAGGAGTAATATCGACCACCGTAGTAGATGCGGCTCAGCCGGGGCCGTTCGATGAAATCGTCCGGCAAGATCTCCCGCCACAGCTCGACGATCTCTTTCGATCGCGAAAAGAAGCGGTGCCCGCCGATGTCGAAGAGAAAGCCCTTGTACGCGACCGTCCGGCTGATGCCGCCGACATAGGTCGGGTCTGCCTCGATGACGGCGGCGTTGCGACCTTGCTTCGTCAGGAGATAGGCGGCCGTCAGACCTGCTGGTCCCGCGCCGATGACGACGGCGTCGGCATGTGAACGATCTGGCATCGGGATCCACTGGCAGAGCACGTCGTTCCGCCGTACACGATCGATTTCGACGAGGCAAATGCAGACGCTTGGACGCGGCGCTATTGCGAGCCGCAGAAAAGCAAACGGGGCCCGAAGGCCCCGCCGCGATTGGCTCGGAGGAGGAAGGCTCAGGCCTTGTCGTTGCGCTCCACGCGCTCGGCGATGCGGGCCGACTTGCCGCGACGATCGCGCAGGTAATAGAGCTTCGCGCGACGGACCTTGCCGCGGCGCACCAGCTTGATGGAATCGATCACCGGGGAATGCACCGGGAAGACGCGCTCGACGCCCTCGCCATAGGAGATCTTGCGGACGGTGAAGCTCTCCATCAGGCCGCCGCCGGAGCGGGCGATGCAGACGCCCTCATAGGCCTGGACGCGGGAGCGGTCGCCTTCGCGGACTTTCACGTTGACGATGACGGTGTCACCGGGAGCGAAGTTCGGCAGTTTCTTGTCGCCGAGGACGCGGGCGGCCTCTTCGGCCTCGAGGGTCTGGATCAGGTTCATCGGTTCAATCCTTGTGGCCGGGCTTTGCCGGCATCTTGTTGGTCTTGGTTCCGAGGATGGGCTTGGGAGTCTCACGAGACCTGCCCGCCGGAAGGGGGCTCGATAGTCGAAAAGGCAGGGATTGTCACGTGGATTCTGCCGGCTGCGGGCGGCTTTGCACCAGGGAGAGTGCGTCCTTCGAGGCTCGGCCGTTCCGGCCTCGCACCTCAGGATGAGGAGGTGGGTGAATGGCACCTCGGGTGGAAAGCTGAACGGCCGTGCCGCAACCACCCGTGATGCCGGTCTCAACGGTCCTCATCCTGAGGTGCGAGCTCCGAAGGAGCGAGCCTCGAAGGACGCACTTGGCGCCGTGCAGGGCATGTCCTCGCCGGATCAGCCCTGCTTCTTCGCCCAGAGATCCGGCCGCCGCTCGCGCGTCAGGCGCTCGGCCTCGGCACGTCGCCACTTCGCGATCTTCGCGTGGTCGCCGGAGACGAGGATATCCGGGATCGTCAGGCCCTCGAAGACCTGCGGCCGCGTGTAGTGCGGATATTCGAGGAGGCCCGTCTCGAAGCTCTCCTCGGTGCCGCTCTCGGCATGGCCCATGACGCCCGGCAGCAGCCGCACCACCGCGTCGATCAGCACCATGGCGGCCAGTTCCCCGCCGGACAGCACGTAGTCGCCGATGGAGACCTCGGTGAGGCCGCGCGCGGCGATGAGCCGTTCGTCGACGCCTTCGAACCGGCCGCAGAGGATGACCGCCCCGGGGCCGGCGGCGAGCTCCCGCACATGGTCCTGCGTCAGCGGCCTGCCGCGCGGCGACATGTAGAGGCGCGGCCGCGCGTCACCCTCCGGCGAGACGTGGTCGATGGCGCGCGCTACCACGTCGGCCTTCATCACCATGCCGGGGCCCCCGCCGGCCGGCGTGTCGTCCACGGTGCGGTGACGGTCGGTGGCGAAGTCGCGGATGAAATGCGTGTCGAGGCTCCAGGCCTCGCCCATCGCCCGGCCGGCGAGCGACAGGCCGAGGGGGCCGGGAAACATCTCGGGATAGAGGGTGAGGACCGAGGCGCGGAACATCGGCGGGCCCGTCAGTCGCGGTCTTGCGGGTCGCGGGGCGTATCTTCCAGCAACCCCGGCGGCGGGTCGATGACGACGCGGCCACCGGCGATGTCGACGGTCGGCACCACGGCCCTAATGAAGGGGATCATCACCGCCTTCTGGCCCTTGCGCGCCACGTCGATGACGTCGCCGGCGCCGAAATCATAGACGGCGGTGACCGTGCCGACCGGCTCGCCCGCGAGGGTCTCGACCTTCAGGCCGATCAGGTCGGCATGGAGGAACTCGTCCTCGTCCTCGGCGGGCGGAATGCGCTCGCGCGGCACAAAGAGCTGCATGTTGGTGACGGCTTCCGCCGCATTGCGGTCGGTCAGCTCGGCGATGCGGGCAACCAGCACCTCGCCGGCCGGGCGCACGCTTGTCACCGTGAAGAGGCGGCCGTCGCGTGACTGGAGCGGCGAGTAGTCGAGGATGGCCGCCGGGTCCTGCGTGTAGGACTTCACGCGCACCTCTCCGCGCACCCCGTGCGGGGCGCCAAACTTGGCGACGAGGACGAGATCGGTGGACATGGATAATGAGCCTGGCACGAGGGGAGCGTGTCCTTCGAGGCTCGCTGCCGCTCGCACCTCAGGATGAGGACGGTGGGTGGCGGGCACCAGGGGGACGCGACGACCGGGCCGCTTCCGACAAAGCTCGATGCAAATCACAAACTCCCCTCATCCTGAGGTGCGAGCGGCAGCGAGCCTCGAAGGACGCACTGGCCTCCGTGCAGGTCGCCCGGCACGGAGGCGTTCAGCACATCACTCGGCGGCGGCTTCGGCACCCTTCGCGGCCTTGGCGGCCTTGGACGCGGCGCGCTCCTCGGCCTTCTTGCCGGGAACGGCCTTCTCCGGGTTGTTCGAGGCGGTGCGCTTCACCAGGCCCTCGGCATCGAAGAAGCGGGCGACGCGGTCGGTCGGCAGCGCGCCCTTGGCGAGCCAGGCCTTGGCGGCCTCGACGTCGAGGTCATAGCGCTTCTGGTCCTTGGACAGCATCGGGTTGTAGGTGCCGATCTTCTCGATGAAGCGGCCGTCGCGCGGCGAGCGCGAGTCGGCGACGACGATCTGGTAAAAGGGGCGCTTCTTCGTGCCGCGGCGGGCGAGGCGGATCTTGAGCGACATGGGATACTCCGTTGGGTCGTTCGTGATGGGTGGGAATGCGGTGAACTGAGCCGGCTATTTCTTCTTGCCGAAGGGAAAACCGGGAAGGCCGGGAGGCTTGCCGCCCCCGAGTCCACCAAGGCCCGGGAAGCCGGGGGGCAGGCCGCCGGGCGGCAGCGCCGGCATCTTGTCCGGCAAAGCGCCGGGAAGCCCGCCGGGCATCTTCTTCTGCAACTCGGCGAGCATTTCAGGCGTCGGCTGCGGCATGCCACCGCCGAGCCCGAACATGTTGGCGAGGCCCGCCATGGGGCCGCGCTTGGCGCCGCCGCCGCCCATGGCCTTCATCATGTCGGCCATGCCGCGGTGCATCTTCAGCACCTTGTTGACGTCCTCCGGCTGGGTGCCGGAGCCACGGGCGATGCGGCGGCGGCGCTTGCCGTCGATTTCCTTCGGGTTGCGCCGTTCCCAGGGGGTCATGGAGCGGATGATGGCGCGCTGGCGCTTGATGGCCTTGTCGTCCATTGCGCCGGCAAGCTGCTTCTGCATGTTCTTCACGCCGGGCAGCATGCCCATCAGGCCCTGCATGCCGCCGAGCTTCATCATCTGGTCGAGCTGGTCGCCCATATCGTCCAGGTTGAACTGGCCCGCCTGCATGCGCTTGGCGATCGCCATGCCTTTCTCGGCATCGATCGATTCCGCAGCCTTCTCGACCAGCGAGACGATGTCGCCCATGCCGAGGATGCGGTTGGCGATGCGCGAGGGGTGGAAGTCCTCCAGCCCGTCCATCTTCTCCGACGTGCCGAGAAGCTTGATCGGCTTGCCGGTGACCGCGCGCATGGAGAGGGCCGCGCCGCCACGGCCGTCGCCGTCGACGCGGGTCAGCACCACGCCGGTGACGTTGACCCGCCCGGTGAAGGAGCGGGCGACGTTGACGGCGTCCTGGCCGGTGAGGCTGTCGACGACGAGCAGCGTCTCGTGCGGACCTGCGGCCTTCTCGACCTCGGCCACCTCGATCATGAGGGCCTCGTCGACATGGGTGCGGCCGGCAGTGTCCAGCATCACCACGTCGTAGCCGCCGAGGCGGCCGGCCTCGATGGCGCGGCGGGCGATCTGCACCGGCGTCTGGCCGGCGACGATCGGCAGGGTGTCGACGCCGATCTGCTTGCCGAGGATGGCGAGCTGCTCCATCGCGGCGGGACGCCGCGTGTCGAGCGAGGCCATCAGCACCTTCTTCTTCTGCTTCTCGAAGAGGCGCTTGGCGAGCTTGGCGGTGGTGGTCGTCTTGCCCGAGCCCTGCAGGCCGACCATCATGATCGGCACCGGCGGCACGGCCTGGAGGTCGATGGCGACGCCCTCGGTGCCGAGCGTCTCGACCAGCGTGTCGTGGACGATCTTGACGACCATCTGGCCGGGGGTCACCGAGCGGATGACCTCGGCGCCGACCGCGCGGTCGCGCACCTTGTCGGTGAAGGAGCGCACGACCTCGAGCGCCACGTCCGCCTCGAGCAGGGCGCGGCGCACCTCGCGCATCGCCTCCTGCACGTCGGCTTCGCTCAGCGCGCCGCGGCCCTTGAGGCGGTCGAGGATGCCGGACAGTCGTGTCGACAGGCCTTCGAACATGGTCACTCCGGAGTTCACCCTGGGGATGCCCCCAAGGTGGTCCCGGTCCCCCGGAACCGCAACGCGTTTCGCGCCCGAGGGCGCATGCTGCGCTGTCGGGCGGGAACCTCCGGGATCGGGTCCCGGTCGGCGAAGGCAGGTCTCGGATGAGCGAGAGTGGGGTGCGGATAGAGGGGACGGGGCGGAATGTCAAGGAAAGCCCGCCATCGGGCCGCCTCTGCCGCCTCGACACAGAACCGAATCGACTTTACGCGCGGGTTTTCAGTCCGTGGAACCCGCCCTTGGAAACCTCGCTCTATCTCCCCGTCAAAACCTTCCTCGAAGGCCTCGGCTTTGAGGTGAAGGGCGAGATCATGGGCTGCGACCTCGTCGCCCTGTCCGACGGCGCGTCGGCCGCCGTCGTTGTCGGCGAGTTGAAGCAGTCCTTCACCCTGGAACTCGTCCTGCAGGCGGTCGACCGTTCCGCCGCCGCCGACGAGGTCTGGCTGGCGGTGAAGGCCTCGGCCCGAGGGCGCGGCCGCGAGCATGACAGCCGCGTCAGGAAGCTCTGCCGGCTCTGCGGCTTCGGGCTGCTGTCGGTGCTGCCCATGGGCGGCGTCGAGGTGGTGGTCGAGCCGGTGCCGTGGAAGCCGCGGCACGACGGCAAACGCCGATCCCGCATCGTCGCCGAACATCGCCGCCGGCGCGGCGACCCTGCGCTCGGCGGTTCGACGCGCCGGCCCATCATGACCGCCTACCGCCAGCGCACGCTCGCCATGGCGCAGGCACTGGCAGCCGGCCCCCTGCGCCCGCGCGATCTGACCGCTCTCGCCGCCGACGCGCCGGCGATCCTCACCCGCAACGTCTATGGCTGGTTCGAGCGGCAGGGGCGCGGCATCTATGTGCTCTCGGTGGCCGGGCATGCGGCACTGGCCACCTGGAAGGACCATCTGCCGGCTCATCCCGAGCGGTGATTGGCCCGGACTGGCTCGGCGCGCAGGCGGCGGAATCGCGACCCTCTGTCACCCATGGGGACCTGACCGGACCGTCGCGCGTTTTCTCCCGTGTGTTGCCACGACCATAGGAGTGTCTCCGTGCCGATTCTCGACCGCCGTGCCGTTCTTGCCGCCACCCTCGGATTGACCGCCGCCGCATCGCTGGCGCCCGCCCGCGCCGACGACCGTCCCGTCACGCCCGAGGAGCGGCGTCAGATCGAGGCGACGCTGCGCCGCGAGGGCTTCGTCCGCTGGGGCGAGATCGAACTCGACGACGGCCGCTTCGAAGTGGACGACGCCATCGCCGCCGATGGCCGCAAGTACGATCTCGAACTGTCCCGGGTCGATTTCTCGATTCTGAAGCGCGAACGTGACGATTGATCAGCCGCGCCGGCACAGCCGATTGAGATCGGTGAACGTCAGGCGGATCGCATGCTCCGAGCGCGCGATCATCCGCCTGCCGTTGGCGCTGCGGCAGTCCCAGCGCAGCCCGCCGCGCGCCGATAGCGCCCGCCGGTACTGGCCGGTGAGCGTGGTGATGGTCTGCGGCTGGATGCAGCCCGCCGCGGCCCGGCGGAAGCGGCTCTCCAGCGCCGGCGGCCGCCCGCAGGCGCGCAGGAAAACCTCCACCAGCGCGTAGCTGTCGACGCGCTTCATCACGTCTGCGCGCTGCGCGGGCGAGAGCAGGTTGAGGCTGAAGGCGCCGTGCATCTGGGTCGCCTGCGCCGCGGCCGGGTGGGGCGCCGTCGTCGCCATCAGCAGACAGGCCAGCGCGAGAGCAGGGGCCATGGGCAGGCGGAAGCGAGACGGGCGCATGGCGGGATCGATGCTGGGGTGGCGGACGGGACGATCCTAGCAAGGTCGCCCCGGGTTTCAATCGGTCTGGGGGTTGTCTCCCGCAATCCGGATGCTCGCGGGCTCACCCTGGCGCTTGACGCGCGCCCTGGCCTCGGCCACCGGTCGGACCGGATGAACCCTGACCGCCGGAACCGCCATGTCCGACCGCGCCAAGTCCCGCCCCGCCCTGTCCGACCCTTCCTCCTTCGACAGACGCCTCGCCGTGTCCGCGCGTCTCGTCGAGGGGGAACTCGAACGCCTGCTGTCGGACGAGGTGCGCGCGGGCGAGACGCCGCGCCCGCCGCGCCTGATGGCGGCCATGCGCCACGCCGTACTTGCCGGCGGCAAGCGGCTGCGACCCTTCCTCGTGATCGAGAGTGCGGCGCTATTCGGCGTCGAGCCGGCCGCCGCGGTTCCGGCTGCCACGGCCCTCGAACTCGTCCACTGCTACTCACTGGTTCACGACGACCTGCCGGCCATGGACGACGACGACCTGCGTCGCGGCCGGCCGACCGTTCACAAGGCCTATGACGAGGCGACGGCGATCCTTGCCGGCGACAGCCTCCTCACCCTCGCCTTCGAGACCATGGCCGCGGCGCCGACCCATGCCGATCCTGCGATCCGCGCGGAGCTCACGCTGCTGCTCGCCCGCGCCGCAGGGCTCGGCGGCATGGCCGGCGGCCAGATGCTCGATCTCGCAGCCGAGGGTCGCTTCGACGGCGGCGCGCCGCTGGCGCTGCCGGAACCGGAAATCCGCCAGCTTCAGGCGATGAAGACCGGCGCGCTGATCCGGTTCGCCTGTCTGGCGGGTGCGGTTCTCGGCGGGGCCGGGGAGACCGAGCGTCAGGCTCTCGCGACCTATGGCGAGATCATCGGGCTCGCCTTCCAGATCGCCGACGACCTCATCGACCACGAGGGCGACGCCAGCCTCGCTGGCAAGGCGACGGGCAAGGATGCCGCGCGCGGCAAGGGCACACTCGTATCGCTGCGCGGTGCGACCTGGGCGCGCGACGAACTGACGCGCCTGATTGGCGATGCAGAGCGGCATCTGTCGCCCTTCGGGTCCGGGGCCGCCACTTTGATGGCGGCGGCACGCTTCATCGCGTTCCGGCAGGCCTGACGGCGCGGCAGCTTCTCTCCGGCTCGCCTTGACTCCCTCCTTGCCGGCAAGCCAGCATCACAGATCGTTTTTCTGTTTTGGGGGAGGTGGCGATGCGTTTTTCGTCCACGCGACGTTTCTTTGGGATGATTTTGGGCGTGGCGCTCGCCGCTGGTCTGGCCGCGCCGGCCGAGGCGCAGAAGCGGCAGAACACCATCCGCTTCGCCTATGACCAGGTGCCGGAGAACGTCGACCCGTTCTTCAACAACGTCCGTATCGGCGTGATCATCGCCCATCAGGTCTGGGACACGCTGATCTACCGCGACCCCAAGACCAACGAGTACAAGGGCCAGCTCGCCACTGCTTGGCGTTGGGTCAACGACACGACCCTCGAGCTCGACCTGCGCCGTGGCGTGAAGTTCCACAACGGCGCCGAGTTCAACGCCGACGACGTCGTCTACACGCTGAACTTCGTCGCCAACCCGGCCAACCGCTCCACCACGCAGTCCAACGTCAACTGGATCGACCGGGTCGAGAAGGTCGACGCCCACAAGGTGCGCATCATCACCAAGCGCCCCTTCCCGGCGGCGATCGAATACCTCGCCGGCCCCATCGTCATCCATCCGGCCGCCTATTACGAGCAGGTGGGTCCGAAGGGCATGAACGAGAAGCCGGTCGGCTCCGGCCCCTACCGCGTCGTCGAGCACCAGATCGGCCGCTCCCTCACGCTGCAGCGCAACCCCGACTATTTCCGCGATGGCCCGAAGCCGCAGCCGCAGATCGAGCGCATCGTCATCCGCTTCATCCCGGACCGGCAGACGCAGGTCGCCGAGATGCTGTCGGGCGGCCTCGACTTCGTCATGAATATCGCCCCCGACCAGGCCCAGCAGATGCGGGCCGTGCCGACGCTGCAGATCGTCTCCGGCGGCACCATGCGCATCGTCTTCCTGAACCTCGCCACCACCGAGCGTTCGCCGGCCCCGCAGCTGCGTGACCTGCGCGTGCGCCGCGCCATCGCCCATGCCATCGACCGCGAGACGATGGCTCGCCAGTTGGTAGGCGAGGGCTCGCAGATCATCAATGCGATCTGCTTCCCCACGCAGTTCGGCTGCGATGCCTCGCAGGCTCAGGTCTATGACTACAACCCCGCCAAGGCGAAGGAACTGCTGGCCGAGGCTGGCTTCCCGAACGGATTTGAGCTGGAACTGCACGCCTATCGCGAGCGCAACCAGTCCGAGGCGATGATCAACTACCTGCGCGCCGTCGGCATCCGCGCCACGCTGCGCTTCGGCCAGTACGCCGCGATGCGCGACCAGGTCCGCTCGCATCGCGCATCCATGGCGCACCAGACCTGGGGCTCGTTCTCGATCAACGACGTGTCGGCCTCGACCCCCGTCTATTACAAGGGTCTCGACGACGACATTTCGCGCGATCCCAAGGTGATCGAGCTCCTGCAGCGCGGCGACACCACGACCGACCCGCAGGCCCGCCTCGTCGCCTATCGCGAGGCGCACAAGATCATCTCCGAGCAGGTCTATTCGGTGCCGCTCTACAACCTCGTCACCTTCTATGCGGCGGCGAAGGATCTCGAGTTCGCGGCCTATCCCGACGAACTGCCGCGCTTCTGGGAGATGCGCTGGAAGTGATGCTATGATCCGGCCGCGGCGACTGCCGTCGCGGCCGGACTGGCTAGCCCAAGGCGCCCATCTGCATGTTCAATTACACGCTCAAGCGGCTGGGACTGGCCGCTCTCGTCGCATTGGCGGTGTCGGCCCTGGCCTTCGTGCTGCTGCGCCTGTCCGGCGACGTCGCCATCGCGATCGCCGGTGAAGGCGCCCGCGCCGAGGACATCGCCGCCGTACGTCAGCAATACGGTCTCGACCGCCCGCTGGTCGTCCAGTATTTCGACTGGCTGGGGAAGACGCTGTCCGGCGATTTCGGCCAGTCGCTCTATTTCCGCACCCCGGTCTTCGATCTCATCATCACCAAGATCCAGACCACGATCGTCCTCGCGGTGCTGTCGATCCTGTTCGCGCTCGGCCTATCGCTGCCGCTCGGCATCATGGCGGCGGTCTGGCAGAATTCCTGGATCGACCGGCTCTGCCTGTGGATCGCGGTGGCTGGCCAGGCCCTGCCGAACTTCTTCTTCGCGCTGTGCCTCGTGATGGTCTTCTCGATCGGCCTCGGCTGGCTACCCGTGTCCGGCGCCGACTCGTGGGAGCATTTCATCATGCCCACGGTGGCGCTCGGCTACTACGTGACGCCGCCCTTCATGCGGCTGGTGCGCGCCGGCATGATCGAGGTCTTGAACGCCGACTACATCCGCACGGCCCGCGCCAAGGGGCTGCCGCCCGTGACCGTGATCCTGCGCCACGCCCTGCGCAACGCGCTGGTGCCGGTGGTGGCGCTGACCGCGGTGCAGCTCGGCTTCCTCCTCGGCGGCTCCATCGTCATCGAGACGGTCTTCGCGCTCGACGGGCTCGGCTACCTCGCCTACCAGGCCATCGCCCAGAAGGATTTCCCGGTCATCCAGGCGGTGCTCATGCTGCTGTCGGTCGGCTATGTCGGGCTGACGCTGGCCGCCGACCTCGTCAATGCCTGGCTCGATCCCAGGATCAGGGTGGGCTGACATGAGCGACATCGTCCAGACACCGACCATTGCCGTCGCCGTCGTTCCGCCCTCGCGGTTCAAGCGGCGCGTGCTCAAGCACAAGGGCCTGATGATCGGCACCGGCATCTTCGCGATCATCGCGCTGATCGCCCTGCTGGCGCCCTTCATCTCGCCGCATGACCCCTATTCCCAGGACCTCAACAATCGCCTCGTGCCGCCGGTCTGGTACGAGCGCGGCAGCTGGCTCCATCCGTTCGGCACCGACAATCTCGGCCGCGACTATCTCTCGCGCACGCTCTACGGCGCGCAGATCTCGCTGCTGATCGGCATTTCGGTCATGCTGATTTCCGGCACGATCGGCACGGCGCTCGGCCTCGCCGCCGGCTATTTCGGCGGCCGGATCGACCTGATCGTCACCTTCATCATCACCACGCGCCTGGCGCTTCCCGTGGTGCTGGTGGCGCTCGCCGTGGTGGCCATGGTCGGCGGCACGCTCGGCATCGTCATCGCCGTGCTCGGCCTGCTCAAATGGGACCGCTTCGCCGTCGTCATGCGCTCGGCGACGCAGCAGGTGCGCTCGCTCGATTTCGTCGAGGCGGCGCGCGCCAGCGGCGCCAGCCAGTTGCGCATCATCCTGCGCGAGGTCCTGCCCAACGTCATGCCGCACCTCATCGTCGTCGGCACGGTGGAGGCCGCCAGCGCCATCCTGCTCGAGGCGGCGCTGTCCTTCCTCGGCCTCGGTGTACAGCCGCCGCTGCCCTCCTGGGGGCTGATGATCTCGGAAGCCAAGAACTTCATGTTCTTCTCCTTCTGGCTCATCGCCATCCCCGGCGCGGCGCTGGCCCTGCTGGTGCTCGCCATCAACATGATGGGCGACGGCCTGCGCGACGTGACGGCACCCGACAGCCGGTCCTGACGGTTGGTCGGAGACATCCGTCTCCGCATGACACCTGCCGGCTTTCGCCCATGGCGGAAGCCGCCCATCGCGATAATCTCCTGCTCCTCACCCCTTCTGCAGAGTCCGACATGACCCGCGCCTCCGCCATCGCCGCCGCCCACCAGATGTTCGACGACGGCAGCCTGAAGGCGATCTTCGCCCGCCGCATCGCCATCCCGACCGAGAGCCAGAACCCGGCACGCGCCCCGGACCTTGCCCGCTACCTGACCGACGAGATGCAGCCCTCGCTGGAGTCCATGGGCTTCACCTGCCGCATCCTCACCCACCCCAACGCCAAGGGTCCCTTCCTCCTCGCCGAGCGGATCGAGGATCCCGCCCTCGTCACAGTCCTCGGCTATGGCCACGGCGACGTCATCGCAGGCCTCGAGGGCCAGTGGAAGGACGGTCGCGATCCCTGGACGCTCGATGACACCGGCGAGCGCTGGTACGGCCGCGGCGTTGTCGACAACAAGGGCCAGCACGCCATCAACATCGAGGCGCTGCGCTGCGTGCTGAAGACGCGCGGCAAGCTCGGCTTCAACGTGCGCTATCTCATCGAGATGGGCGAGGAGGTCGGTTCGGCCGGCCTGCATGATCTCGCCCGCGACAACCGCGAGCTCTTCCTTGCCGACATCCTGATCGGCTCCGACGGCCCGCGCATGACCGCCGAACGCCCGACCATGTGCCTAGGCGCCCGAGGCGGCTATCGCATCGACCTGGAGATCAACGCCCGCGAGGGCGGCCACCATTCCGGCAACTGGGGCGGCCTCCTGTCGAACCCGGCGATCCGCCTCGCCCATGCCATCGCCACAATCATCGGCCCGACCGGCCAGATCCGCGTCCATGAACTGCTGCCGAAGGAGATGCCGGAATCGGTGAAGCGGGCGCTCTCCGACATCGAGCCCGCCAGCATTCCCGGCGGCCCGCAGATCGACGCCTGGTGGGGCGAGCCGGGCTTCACGCCGGCCGAAAAGGTCTATGGCTGGAACACTTTCGAGGTGCTCGCCATCGGCGCTGGCGACATCGGCAATCCGCAGAACGCCGTGCCGCCTTCGGCGAGGGCCACCTGCCAGATCCGCACCGTGGTCGGTTCCGAGCCCGACGGCTTCATCCCGGCCATCAAGCGCCATCTCGTCCGCCATGGCTTTCCCGATGTCGAGGTCTCCAGCGGCCGCGACGCCGCTTTCAAGGCGACCCGCACCGATCCCGACCACCCCTGGGTGAAGTGGGCGGCGGCTTCCATCGCCGAAACCACCGGCAAGAAGCCGGCGGTCATTCCCAATGCCGGCGGTTCGCTGCCCAACGACGTCTTCGCCGAGATCATCGGCATGCCAACCATCTGGGTGCCGCACTCCTATCCGGGCTGCTCGCAGCACGCCCCCAATGAGCATGTTCCATCGGCGCTGGTGCGCGAGGCCATCGGCCTGATGGCCGGGCTCTACTGGGACCTCGGCGAGGGCACGCATCCGAAGGTGGCGCGCTGAGCGCGCCGGCAGGGCAGGGGGCCCCGATGAGCACGGCCAACACGAGCGATGTCGCCATCGTCGGCGGCGGCATGGTGGGAACGGCCACTGCGCTGGCCTGCCTTGCGCGCGGCCTCACCGTCACGCTCGTCGACCCCGGCAGCATCCGCGACGCGGCGAGCTACGGCAATGCCGGCGTCATCTCGCGCGGCTCGCTGTTCCCGGTGGCGGGACCCGGCTTGCTCGCCAAGCTGCCGCGCTACGCGTTGAACCGCGACATCGCCATCCGTGTCGACTATGGGTCGCTGCTCGCGGTGATGCCCTGGGCGCTGGCCTTCATGCGCCGCTGCAACGAGGCGTCGTGGCGGGAAGCGGCGGCGGCCCTCGATCCTCTCTGCGCGGCGGCCTATGACGAGCACTGGCGCATCGCCGGCGAGATCGGCGTGCAGGACCTCATCATGCGGCGCGGCTGGGTGAAGCTCTACCGCAGCGAGGAGGCCTTTGCCGGCGCGGCTTTGGAGCGCGAACTCCTGAGCCAGCACAAGGTCGGCTTCGAGGTCATCGAGGGCGCGGAGCTTCCCCAGTTCGAGCCGGCCCTGAAGCGGCGCTACGCCAAAGCCGTCTGGCACAGCGAGACGGGTTCGGTGCGCGATCCGGGCGCGCTGGTGCAGGCCTATGAGGCCGCGGCGCGCGGACGCGGTGCGACCATCGTCGCTGCGCGGGCGCGCACCGTCGTCGAGGACGGCGACGGCGCCAGGGTGCTGCTGGACGGTGGCGGCGAGATCGCGGCGAAGACCGTGGTGATCGCCGCGGGCGCTGCCGCGCACGATCTCACCGGCACGATGGGCTACCGACTGCCGCTCGCCGCCGAGCGTGGCTATCACCGCCATTTCGCCGATGGCGGCGAGCACAAGCTGTCGCGACCGATCCACGACACCGGCGGCGGCTATGTGGTCGCGCCGATGAATGCGGGCCTGAGGCTTCTGTCCGGCGTCGAACTCGCCCGCCGCGACGCGCCCGCGAACCTCACCCAGATCACCGCCGTCGAGACCGATGCGCGGCAGACTGTGGCCCTGGGCGAGAGCGTCGAGCCTGCGCCATGGCGCGGCTCCAGGCCCTCGACGCCGGACGGCATGCCGGTCATCGGCCGCGCGCCGCGCCACCCGCACGTCGTCTTCGCCTTCGGCCATGGCCATATCGGACTGTCCACCGGTCCGATCACCGGCAAGGTGGTGGCCGAGATCGTCGCTGGCGCTCCCACCTCGATCCCGATCACGCCGTTCACGCCCGCGCGCTTCTGACCCCCTCTGCGGTCGCTCTGCCCGATCGTCGGGACCGCGTCGGTCTGGCATGCGCCAATTCGTCGTTGCCTTGGCGTTCGGGCGGGATAGAGTTTGTGACAGGCGGGCGTCATGACCCGCGTACCAGAGGTGTCAGTGACATGTTCAATCGTTTCATTCTGGCGGCCGGCATGGCCGCTGCCGTCGTCGCGGGCGCACTGGCGCCAGCCTCGGCCCAGACTGTCGAGTGGCGCGGCGGTTCCATCGGCGGCGGCTGGTATACGATCGTCTCGGGAGCGGCGAAACTCCTCGAGGACAAGATCCCGGGCATGACGATCAAGGCCGTTCCGGGCGGCGGTGCGGCCAACCCGGTCGCGGTGCAGCAGGGACAGGCCCAGCTCGCCATGTCCATCGACATCTTCGCCGCCATGGCGGCCGCCGGCACCGGCACGTACCAGGGCCGGCCGGCCGCCGACAAGCTACGCATGATCGGCCAGTCCTTCGGCGACACGCCCTATCACTTCATCCGCGCGCCGGGCCAGACCATGGACGTCGCGACCCTGTTCAAGGAGGGGCGCAACATCCGCTTCGGCGGCGCCAACAACGGCGCGACCGACGAGATCGCCCTGCGCTGGCTGCTCGCCGTCTATGGCCAGACCTATGACAGCCTGCGCGCCCGCGGGTGGCGCTTCCAGCTCGCCGCCTATGCCGACCTCGCCTCCGCCTATCGCGACAACCAGCTCGACTATGCCTTCTTCGCCCTCGGCCTGCCCGGCTCGGCGGTGGTCGACATGGCGACCGGCCGCGATGGCGAACTGCTCGACATCCCGCAGGACGTGCTGGACGCCTTCAAGCAGCGCCACGGCATGGGCTCCGGCGTCATTCCCGCTGGCACCTATCCGCGCTTCCACGGCACGCGCGAGGTGAAGACCCTCGTCATGGCGACCACCCTCGTCACCTCGTCCGACGTGTCGGAGGACATCGTCTACAAGATCACCAAGGCGATCTGCGAGAGCATTCCCGATCTGCCGCGCATCCACGGCTCGCTGAAGGACTACCGCTGCGAGACGGCCGTCGCCAACCGCCCGGTGCCGGTCCATCCCGGCGCGCTGCGCTATTACCGCGAGCGCGGCTGGGTCCAGGGCTGAGCGGCCTGCGATCGACGACGAGGTCCGGGCCACCCGCCCGGACCTCTCTCCTTGTCTGACTGCGGGTTGAGCCGATGCGCGAGCTGAGAGGTCCAGTCTTCTGGCTGGCGGCGGCTGTTGCCGTGACCGCTTCGGTCTTCCACCTGTGGACCGGCGGCTTCGGCTTTCTGGAGCCGCGCGAGCAGCGCTCCGTTCACCTGCTGCTGCTCCTGCCGCTGGCCTTCATCCTCTACCCGGCGACAGGGGCCTCGCCCAAGCACAGGCCGAGCCTCCTTGACGGGGTTCTCTCGGCGCTTGCGGTCCTCCCGAGCCTCTACTCCTTCGCCTGCGCCAATGGTGGGCCCTACTGCGCCTCCATCATCAACCTGCGCTTCGAGACGGTGGACCCCGTTTTCCCGGTCGAACTGGCCGGCGGCGTGCTCGCCATCGTCCTCGTCATCGAGGCGCTGCGGCGCGCCGTGGCCCCGGCCCTCGCGGGCCTCGTCTCGATCGGCATGGTCTATCTCTTCGTCACCGAATACATGCCGGGGATCCTGCATTTCCGCGACATTCCCGCGAGCCAGATCATCGAGACGATGTATCTGTTCAACTCCATCGGGGTCTATGGCTCGATCACCGGCATCTCGGCGACGATGGTGGCCATGTTCATCATCTTCGGCGCCTTCATCGAGGGCTCCGGTGTCGGGCGACTGTTCCACAATCTCGGCATGGCGACGGCCGGCCGGCAGGCAGGCGGCCCCGCCAAGGTCGCGGTCTTCTCCTCCGGTCTCTTCGGCACGATCTCGGGCTCGTCGGTGGCCAATGTCTTCACCACCGGCTCCTTCACCATTCCCGCCATGATCCGCAACGGTTATCGCCCCGCCTTCGCCGCGGGAACGGAGGCGGCATCCTCCGTCGGCGGCCAGATCATGCCGCCGGTGATGGGGGCGGGCGCCTTCGTGATGGCCGAGATCACCAACATTCCCTACCAGACGATCGCGCTGGCGGCGCTCGCCGGCTCGATCCTCTACTTCTTCATGATCATGGTGAGCGTGCATCTGGAGGCGCGGAAACTGCGGCTCGCCGGCTGCGACCCTTCCGAGATCCCGACCTGGGGCGAGGTGCTGCGCGACGTCCATCTGCTGATTCCCGTCTTCGTCATGATCGGCGCGATGATCGGCGGCTATTCCCCGTCCTTCGCCGCCTTCTGGGGCGTGGTCGCCGTCTGGCCCGCCTCGCTCCTCAGGCGCCACACCTGGCTCGGGCCGGTCGACATCCTGCGCATGCTGGCGGCGGGTGGCCGCAACATGGTGGTGGTGGCGCTCGCCTGCGCCGGCGCCGGCATGTTCGTCGCCTGCCTGACGGTGACCGGCATGGTCATATCGTTCTCGACCGTCGTCACCAGCCTCGCGGGATCGAGCCTCTACATGGCTGGTTTCCTGGTGGCGATCACGGTGCTGATCCTCGGCATGGGCGTGCCGACGACCGCCGCCTACATCATCGGCGCGGCCATCGGCGCACCGATCCTCCAGCAGTTCGGCGTGCCGGCGCTCGCCTCGCACATGTTCGTCTTCTATTTCTCGATCCTCGCGGATGCGACGCCGCCCGTCTCGGTCGCGTCCTATGCGGCGGCCTCCATTGCGCGCTGCAGTCCGATGGCGGCCGGCGTCGTCGCCTTCCGGCTGGCGAGCGCCGGCTTCCTGATCGGCTTTTCCTACCTGCACTCCAACTCGCTGCTGATGCAGGACACGTGGCACGAGTTCGTCAGCGAGTTCGTGGTCAACGCCATCGGCCTGACCATCGTCGCCGCCGGCTTCTTCGGCTTCTTCCGGGCGCCTCTGCCCATGGTGGCCCGGGTTCCGCTCGTCGCGATCGGCATCGCTCTGGTGCTGGTCGATGCGGTCAGTGCCTGGTGGCGGCTCGCCCTCGCCATCCTCGTCTGCCTCGCCCTCTACCTCGTCCAGAAGGCCGCCGCCGGGCGGGAAGACGTCATCCTCGCCGATCAGGCCGCAGTGCGCGCCGAGGCGCGGGTCGCCAGGGAAGCATCGACGCCATGATCATCGACCGCATGCAGGTCCGGCTCACCCGCTGGCCGCTGAAGATGACCCGCAAGCATGGCGTCGGCGACGTCGCCGACGCGCTGCCGGGCGTCGTCATCTCGCTCCACACCAGGGACGGCCTCACCGGCTGGGGCGAGGCGGCGCCGTGGTCGGTCTTTTCCGGCACGGCGGAGGCGGCGGTTTCCGCCCTCAACGTCTATCTGCGCCCCCTCGTCATCGGCCGCTCGGCAAAGGATCTCGCGCCTATCATGGCCGAGGCCGACCGCACCCTCGTCGGACATCCCGAGGCGAAGATGGCGCTCGACATGGCGCTGCACGATCTCGTCGGGCAGGCGGCGGGCATCAGCGTCGCCGAACTCCTCGGCGGCGTGTTCCGGGAGAGCATCCCGCTCTCGGTCTCCATCGCCAATCCGGACTTCGATGCCGACCTCGACTTCGCCCGCTCCCGTCTCGCCGAGGGCATCCGCCTGTTCAAGGTGAAGACCGGCTTCTCCACCCATGCCGAGGACATGCGCCGGCTGGAGCGTCTCGCCGCTATCCTGCCCGCCGACGCCTCGCTGCGCATCGACTACAACCAGGGCCTTGCAGCCGTCGACGCCATCCGGACCCTGCGCGACGTCGAGGCCTTCCGCCCCGCCTTCATCGAGCAGCCGGTGGCGCGTGATCGGCGCGATGCCATGGCCGAGATCCCGCGAGCCATCGACACGCCGATCCTTGCGGACGAGAGCGTCTTCTCGCCGGAGGAGGCGGTGGACTGCGCCCGCGCCCGCTTCGCCGACGCCATCTCGATCAAGCTGATGAAGGCGGGATCCTTCGCCAAGGGCAAGGCGATCGCCGCCATCGCGTCGGCGGCGGGCATGCCCTGCTACGGCGGCACCATGTACGAGGCCGGCATCGCGCTCACCGCCGGCATCCACTTCGCCGCCTCGACGCCTGCCATGACGCTCGGCGCCGAGTACTACACCTCGGCCTTCGTTCTGGGCACGGAAATCCTCAAGGAGCCCGTCCGGCTGGAGGCGGGCGCGTCCTGGCTGCCGGAGGGATCGGGCCTCGGCATCTTCGTCGATGAGGCGGCGCTGAAGGAGGCGACGGTGGAGGCGAGGGGGTAGCCCTGCAATTTCGAAGGAGGCATTCGGCTGTCGCAGGGCGAAATAACGAAACCTGCAGCACCCCCCGCACTTCGATCAGCCCCCGAAACAATCATGCCCGGCACAGTGCCGGGCACGAGGATAGCGGATCAGGGGTCGATGGCCCTCAGGCCACCGCTTCCTTCGACTTCTCGGCGCGCTTGCGCTCGTTCGGGTCGAGATGCGTCTTGCGGACGCGGATGGACTTCGGCGTAACCTCGACCAGTTCGTCGTCCTGGATCCAGGCCAGCGCCTTCTCCAGCGTCATGCGGATCGGCGGGGTGAGGCGCACCGCCTCGTCCTTCGAGGTCGTGCGGATGTTGGTGAGCTTCTTGCCCTTCAGCACGTTCACTTCGAGGTCGTTGTCGCGGTTGTGGATGCCGATGATCATGCCGCGATAGACCTTCACGCCCGGGTCGATGATCATCGGGCCGCGGTCCTCGAGGTTCCACATGGCGTAGGCGACGCTCTCGCCGATGTCGTTGGAGATCAGCACGCCGTTGATGCGGCTCGGGATTTCGCCCTTGTGGGGCTCATAGGCCTTGAACAGGCGGTTCATGATCGCCGTGCCGCGCGTGTCGGTGAGGAGCTCCGACTGATAGCCGATGAGGCCGCGGGTGGGGGCGTGGAAGACGAGGCGCAGGCGGTTGCCGCCGGATGGCTTCATCTCGACCATCTCGGCGCGGCGCTCGCTCATCTTCTGCACGACGACGCCCGAATGCTCCTCGTCGACGTCGATGAGGACCTCCTCGACCGGCTCCAGAATCTCGCCATTCTCGCCCTTCTGGAACACGACGCGCGGACGCGACACGGCGAGCTCGAAGCCCTCGCGGCGCATGGTCTCGATGAGGATGGCGAGCTGCAACTCGCCGCGGCCGGAAACGAAGAACGTGTCCTTGTCCGCACTCTCCTCGATCTTCAGCGTGACGTTGCCCTCGGCCTCCTTGAACAGGCGGTCCCGGATCATGCGGCTCGTGACCTTGTCGCCCTCGGTGCCGGCGAGCGGGCTGTCATTGACGATGAAGCCCATCATGACGGTCGGCGGGTCGATCGGCTGGGCCTGGATCGGGGTCTCGACGGACGGGTCGCAGAAGGTGTCGGCGACGGAGCCCTTCGACAGGCCGGCAATGGCGACGATGTCGCCAGCGATGCCCTCGTCGATCGGCTGGCGCTCGATACCGCGGAAGGCGAGGATCTTCGACACGCGGCCGGTCTCGACCACCGTGCCGTCGCGGGAGAGAACCTTGATCGACTGGTTCGGCTTCACCGTGCCGGACGAGATGCGCCCGGTGATCATGCGGCCGAGGAAGGGGTTGGCCTCGAGCAGCGTGCCGAGCATGCGGAACGGGCCGTCGCCGACATCGGGCTCGGGAACATGGCGCAGGACGAGGTCGAACAGGGGCGCGAGGCCCTGATCGATCGGGCCTTCCGGCTTTTCGGCCATCCAGCCCTCGCGTCCCGAGCCGTAGAGGATCGGGAAGTCGAGCTGCTCGTCGCTGGCGTCGAGAGCGGCGAAGAGGTCGAAGACCTCGTTGATGACCTCGATATGCCGGGCGTCCGGACGGTCGATCTTGTTGATGGCGACGATCGGCTTCAGGCCGATCTTCAGCGCCTTGCCGACCACGAACTTGGTCTGCGGCATGGGGCCCTCGGCGGCGTCGACCAGCACGATGGCGCCGTCCACCATGGACAGGATGCGCTCCACCTCGCCGCCGAAGTCGGCGTGGCCGGGCGTGTCGACGATGTTGATGCGCGTGTCCTTCCAGACGACCGAGGTCGCCTTGGCGAGGATGGTGATGCCGCGCTCCTTTTCGAGATCATTGGAGTCCATGACGCGTTCGGCGACGCGCTGGTTATCGCGGAACGAACCCGACTGCTGGAGCAGCTTGTCGACGAGAGTGGTCTTGCCATGGTCGACGTGGGCGATGATGGCGATATTGCGCATAGACATGGGGGCGGGCGTCCGGTCAGGCCAATACGAAAAAGCGGGCTCCGTCGTAAGGCGGCCCGCGTGAACTCTGTTGCGGTGCATTATAGGAGCGGGGCTCCCGGCGCAACGAAAACCGACGGCGGCGGTCGGCACCGGGGTCGACGCCGGCAAGTCTCGCAAACTGCGAGACCCTCGCGGATTGCACGGGCCATTTGGCGGGGGGCCTCCGCGCCTCCGTACCGGGTTGTCGATATGTCGCGCCGTCGCGCGCATCGACCCCCAACATCTTGTGTCGTGGGGGCTCTCGGCCCGCTGGCATCGCCTGTGCAACAGGGATGATGACCCGGCATCAGGTTTTGCGTCGCCGGTTCACTGGCTCGGACGGGAGGGGACCGCAATCTGCGACCCCTTGAACGTGGTCCCCTCCCCTCCACTCCGGGCCTCCCCGCGCTTCCCACGATTGCGAAGCTGCCGATCGCCAGCGGGCGATGACCTCCCTCTACGTCAAAACACTATTGGCGACGCTGTCGTCTTGTGCATGATTACGTCCTTGGAACCATTCGAAGCTGGACCGTTCATGTCCGGACGAGGGGAGGACAGATCAATGACCGACGCACCGCGCGACGTGCCCGCCGTTGACGATCCGAAGGCCGACACCGAGTCGAAGCCGCTCGACCGGCGCCTGTTCTTCTTCCGGACCCTGGCCGGCGCCGCTACCCTGGCGGTTCCCGCGGTGATGGCGACCTCGCAGCCGGCGGAGGCCCAGCGCCTGCGCGTCACCGACAGTGATCCCTATGACCGTGAGGGCCGCGGGCGCGGCCGCTTCGTGCGCCGTCGTGGAACCGACAACGATCCCTACGACGATCCGGGTCGCGGCCGCGTGCGCGTGTACCGACGCCCGGTCCGGATCACCGACAACGATCCGCGCGATCCGCGGGGGCGGGGGCGCGGCTGGTAAACCGGGTTCACGGGTTCCGCCGTCATGACGCTGGCCGCAAACGCCTTTTCGCTCGCCTTCGGCAACATGACCGTGCCGGAGGTTTTCGATCTGCGCGAGGGCTGCAAGGCGCGCCATTTCGAGGTCGGTGACGCGACGCGCTTCTCGAAGGTACTGTCGGTGGCCCATCTCGACGCCTTCCTGCGGACCGACGGCGCGCAGACGCCGCGCATCGCCATGGCGGACAGTTCCCGCAACGGCAGTGCGGCGGTCCCGGACGATCTCTTCACGACGGAGGATGGCCGCGTCGATCCGGTCCGCCTCTTCCGCCTCTTCGATGGCGGCGCGACGCTCGTCGTCTCGCAGTTCCACGAGTTCCATCCGCCGCTGGCCGACTTCTGCCGCGGGCTGGAGAAGGCGTTCCTGCACGCGGTGCAGGCGAACATCTATCTGACGCCGCCCGGCGCCCAGGGCTTCCGTACGCATTTCGACACCCACGACGTGCTGGTCCTGCAGGTCTCGGGGTCGAAGAAATGGCGCGTCTGGGGCGACATGCTGCTGCCCCACGCCACCCGCAACACACCGTGGGACGGGGCGCTTCACCGGGCCGACCCCGCCGGCGCGCGCGACCTCACGCTTCAGGCCGGCGACGTGCTCTACGTGCCGCGCGGCGTCGCCCATGACGCCTCGGTGCAGGAGGGCGGCGAGCCGTCCCTGCACATCACCGTCGGCCTCCTGGAGCCGAGCTGGGCCGATGCACTGAAGGCCGCCATCGACCAGATGGAACCGCGCCTGCCGAGCCTGCGCCAGTCCTTCCGCACCTGGCGCATCGGCGATCCGGCCGTCCGTGAGGGGCTGGTCGCGGCCGCCCGCGAAAGGCTCGAGTCGCTGGCCAACGAGGAGGCGCTGGACATGGTTGCGCTGCAGTTCCTGCAGCAGCTCTCCACCGACCGCATGACCATGTCGGGTCGCGGTCTGGTGACGCCGCCGCCCGGACCGGACGACAGGCTGATCCTGACCGACGCGGTACATCATCATGTCGTGCCGGTGGGCGAGGGGGCGGAACTGCGCTGGGCCGGCCCGTCCGAGCCGCTGACGTCGGTCGAACTCGGCTGGCTCGAGCGGCTGAGCGAAGGGGCGACGCCCGGCTCCCTCGGCGGCGAAGCGGCTCTGGCCTTCTGTCGGCGGTTCGTCGCCCTCGGACTGCTCGAGCGCGCCTGACGCGCGGCGCACGCCTCTTCCCCGCGCACTTAGCCCTTCGTTAAGGAGGTGCGTGGCATCTGGGGCGGGTTGTATGACGTAAGGTCATGTCGCGTGTTGAAGCGTAATCCCGTCGATCTTCACCGGCCCGCCCGCACGACCATTCTCGTCGCGGACGAACAGGCGTTCTCGCGCAGCCTCATCCGCTCGGCCGTGGCGGGGATGGGGCGTGTCCTGGAGTGCCGGACCGGTTTCGATGCCATCGAGGCGGCCGAGCAGCAGCGGCCAAGCCTCATCATCCTCGACCTCAACCTGACCGGGCTCGACGGCGTCGAGGTCACGCAGTTCCTGCGCCGCGCCGGCGGCGGGCTACAGTACACGCCGATCATCATGATCGCCGGCCAGCCGACGCGCACATCCGTGGTCGGAGCATTGACGGCCGGCGTCCATGAGTACATCGCCCGTCCCTTCAGCATGAAAACGGTGCGCTCGCGCGTCGAGGCGGTGGTGACCGCCCCGCGTCCGTTCGTCAGGACGCGCGTCTATTTCGGCCCTGTGCCGCGGGCCAAGACCATCCGGCAGGAGGTGCTGGGCAGGGTCGGCGATGGTTCGCTCGCCAGCATGATCTGCGGCGTCCATCATGCCGACGCCAACGACGTGGCCTGTCCGCTCGGCGTCAGTTGCCTTTGCCGGGCCTATATCAGTCCGTCGATGAAGGATGTCGTCGAACTCTAGGCTCGCCCGTCACGCAACATGGGCGATGGGAGAGAGCGTCACGTCACGTTCGGTCAGCCATCGTTCGAGTTCCGGCGCGGTCAGGGCCGGTGCGAACAGAAAGCCCTGCATGACGTGACAGTCGAGCGCCTGCAGGAAGCGATGCTGCGGCTCCGTCTCGACGCCTTCGGCAACCACGGTCAGACCGAGGCTCTGGCCGATGCGGATGACCGCCGAGGCGACCGCTCGCGCGTTCTTGTCGTTCTGGAGATCGCGCACGAAGCTCCGGTCGAGTTTGATTTCCTCGATGGGCAGCGTCGAGATCGAGGACAGGCTCGAATAGCCCGTGCCGAAATCGTCCAGCGAGAGGCGCACCCCGAGATGGGCGACAGCCTCCACCGTCGCCCTTGTTCCGGGGCAACTGTCCATCATAACGCCCTCGGTGATCTCGAGGGTCAGGGCATCGGCGGACAACCCGGAGCACTCAAGGGCCACGGTAACGAGCTCGGGCAGCCGCGGGTTGCGGAAGTGGAGCGGCGAAAGATTGACCGAAACCGTCGGAATGGCGACGCCGCGCGCCTGCCAGTCGGCCATCTGGCGGCAGGCCTCGCTGATCGCCCATTCGCCGACCGCCTCGATCAGACCGGTTTCCTCGGCGAGAGCGATGAACTTGCCCGGCGGTACCTCGCCGAAGCGCGGATGCGTCCAGCGGGCGAGCGCCTCCACCCCGTGCAGGCCGCCGTCCTCGCCCCGGATCTGCGGCTGGTAGCGCAGCGCCAGATGGCCGAGGCCGAGGGATTCCTTCAGCGCGGCCCCCATGACCAGCCGCTCCTGGACCTGACGGTTCATCTCCGGGCTGAAGAAGCGATAGGAGCCGCGCCCCGCGTTCTTGGCCTCGTACATGGCCGTGTCGGCGTGCTTGAGCAATTCCTCGCGATTGGCGCTGTCGCCGGGGAACAGGCTGATGCCGATACTCGCCGAGGCGGACAGCGTCATGTGCTCCAGTTCCATGGGTGCCGCCAGGCTGCGCACAACCCGCTCGGCGACGCCCGCCGCCTGGTCGGCGTCGAGATCCTCCAGCACCATCACGAACTCGTCGCCGCCGAGACGGCTGACGACGTCATGCGGCCCGGCTTGCTCCTTCAGACGCCGGGCGATCTCGATCAGCAGGGCATCGCCGGCGGAATGGCCGAGCGAATCGTTGACGTCCTTGAAGCTGTCGACGTCGAGGAAGAGCAAGGCGAGGCTGGAGGCCTCGCCCGCGCCCACGCGCGCGATGGCCTCCTCGACATGTTCGGTCAGGCGGGTGCGGTTCGGCAGGCCCGTCAGCGTGTCGAAATAGGCGAGGCGGGCGATATGCGCCTTGGCTTCATGCCGCTCGATGGCGAGTGCGCAGAGATGCACACAGGCCTCGACCAGCCGCTCATGCCAGGTGCTCGGTCCGCGCTTCTCCCGGAAATAGAAGGCGAAGGTGCCTGCGACGCGGCCATCCTTCAGCTTGATGGGGCTGGACCAGCACGCCTTCAGCCCGAGCGGCAGCGGTAGGTCCCTGTAGGAGGCCCAGAGCGGGTCGGTCTCGATGTCCTCCACCAGCACCGGTTCGCCACGCCATGCGGCGGTACCACAGGAGCCGACATCGGGGCCGATGGGAATGCCGTCGATCGCCTCGCCATAGGCTTCCGGCACGCTCGGGCCTGCGAGCGGCCTCAACCGCCCTTCGTGGTCGACCCTGATGATGGTGCAGATCACCCCCGGGGCGATCGCCTCCACCTCCTGGCAGATCAGCCGCGCCACATCGGGAAGGTCGTCGTCCCGCGCGACCGCCTCGAGGATGCGTTGCTGCAGGACCTGCGTCTGGCGCGTTTCGGTGATGTTGGAAATGACGCAGACCGCGTTGCGCAGCTTGCCGTGCTCGTCGAAGACGGGGTTGACCGTCGCCGAGATCCAGATCTCGCGTCCGCCCTTGTCGTAGCCGATGAGTTCGATGGTGACGCTGCGATCGCCCTGCGACAGGCGCGCCAGGGCCCGGAGGGTCTTGGGGTCGGTATGCTGACCGGCGAGCAGGACGGAGGGAATGCGACCGATCAGTTCGTCGCGGGAATAGCCGAACATCTCCATGAAGGATCGGTTGCAGTAGACGATCTTCTGCTGCCGGTCGGTGATGAGGACGGCACGATCCGTCTCGTTGGCGACGAGGGAGAGGAGGTAGAGCTCCTCGCGCCGCTTCACATCCTCCGTCACGTCCTTGACGAAGGCGGCATAAAAGACGCGGTCGCCGATCGCGGTGCGGGAGAGGGAGAGGGCGCCCCAGACCTGCGAGCCGTCGGGCCGCGTGATGGCGACTTCCACGGTGCGGCCCACCAGGCGGTCTTCACCGCCCGCCCGGTTGCGCGCAATCTGCGCGACATGCTGCGAGCGGTGGCTCTCAGGGACCAGAATGCCGACATTCCGGCCCATGACCTCGGCCTCGGTCATGCCCCACAGGCGCTCGGCGGCGGCATTGAACAGCACGATCCGGTCTTCGTGATCGATGATCACGACCCCGTCGATGGCCTGGGCGATGATCGGGCCGAAGACCCCGACCTCGGAGACGAGTGAATCGCCTTCCTGCACCGAACGCTGTCCTACTCTGCAACTGCCAGGATCCGGATGCGGACCGGGGCAGCAGCCTAGTGCAGAATTCGTGGTGACTTCGTAAACAACGCGCGATTGGCGAACGAAAGTCTAAGATTTTGTGCGAAGTTCTTGGAGGGGACGACGAATAGACGGCCTGATGCGCGAAGGACAGTGCAGCGGGACATAGTCTTGTATCAGCCTTCGGACATATCGGCGGAAGCGATCGCCGCCGCGCGCTCGGCGAATGCGCAAGGCCGGCTGCCGATCGAGAGCCGTGTCGCCGGCGGGATTTCGGCCTGGCAGAGGGCCGGCATGCCCGTGGTGCGCTGAGGACCCGGATGGATCACCCGAGAAAGGCCCTGTAGGCGGGGTTCTCGGTCTCCTCCCAGTAGGGATAGCCGAGATCGTCGAGCCGCTTTTTCAACTGGCAGTGGTCGGCGGGCGGAACCTGGATGCCGGCCAGCACGCGACCATAGTCGGCGCCGTGGTTGCGGTAGTGGAACAACGAGATGTTCCAGCCCTCCGACAGGGAAGTGAGAAACTTCAGCAGCGCGCCCGGCCGCTCAGGGAACTGGAAGCGGAAGATGCGCTCGCCCTCCATGCCGTGCGTCTTGCCGCCGACCATGTAGCGCACGTGCAGCTTGGCGAGTTCGTTGTCGCTCATGTCGAGCACGGGATAGCCGTGTTGGCCGAGCAGGGCGAGGATCTGCCGCTTCTCCTCGCCGCCTGAATCGAGATGGACGCCGACGAAAATCTCGGCGCGCTCGGGATCGGCGTAGCGGTAGTTGAATTCGGTGATGGCGCGCTTGCCGAGAAGCTGGATGAAGCGGCGGTAGCTGCCGGGCTCTTCGGGGATCGTCACCGACAGCAGCGCCTCGCGCTTCTCACCCAGTTCCGCCCGCTCGGCGATGTGGCGCAGCCGGTCGAAGTTCATGTTGGCGCCGCTGTTGATCGCGATCAGCGCCCCGCCATTGCCCTCGCCGCGCTCGACATAGGCCTTGAGCCCGGCAAGGCTCACCGCGCCGGAGGGTTCGGCGATGGCGCGGGTATCCTCGAAGATGTCCTTCACCGCGGCGCAGATCTCGTCGGTGCTGACCGTGATGACCCCGTCGAGCAGGTCCTTGCACAGACGGAAGGTCTCTTCTCCCGCCTGCCTGACCGCGACGCCGTCGGCGAAGAGCCCGACCTGGTTCAGGATCACGCGAGAGCCCGCGGCGATCGCATCCGCCATGGAGGCGGCATCGTCCGGCTCGACGCCGAACACCTTCACGTCGGGCCGCAGGAACTTGACGAAGACCGCGACCCCGGCGGCGAGCCCGCCGCCGCCGATGGGCACGAAGATGGCGTCGATGGGGTCCGGGTGCTGGCGCAGGATCTCCATGCCCACCGTGCCCTGGCCGGCGATCACGTCCGGGTCGTCATAGGGGTGGATGAAGGTCTGGCCCTTCTCGGCCTCGATCTGCCGGGCATGGGCATAAGCCTCGTCGAAGTTCTCTCCGTGCAGCACCACTTTGCCGCCGCGGCTTTTCACCGCCTGCACCTTGATGTCGGGTGTCGTCTTCGGCATCACGATGGTGGCCTTGACGCCGAGTTTCTGCGCGGCGAGCGCGACCCCCTGCGCATGGTTGCCGGCCGAGGCGCAGATGACACCGCGGTCCAGGGCCTCTTTCGGCAGGCTCACCATCTTGTTGTAGGCGCCGCGCAGCTTGAACGAGAAGACCGGCTGCAGGTCCTCGCGCTTCAGGCGGACCGCCGCGCCAAGCCGCTGTGCCAGCCGTGGCATGGCGTCCAGCGGGCTCTCGATGGCGACGTCATAGACGCGCGCGGAGAGGATGTTCCGGATGTAGTCCTGCATGGCCGATCGGTCCCGTCACGCCGCCCTGACGCGAGGAACGGCGGCCGCGCCGCGATACGGCGGCGCGACCTGCTCCTAGCGTGCCCCGGGTGCCGAGGGAACCGCGCTTTGCGCCATTCAGACCTCAGCGCGGCGTGACGCTGGCCGGTGCGGGAACGGCCGGAGCGGCAGGCTGTGGCTGCGCATCGGCGCGCGGCGCCTCGCTGCCCGGCGCGGTGGCCATGGCGGGCGGGGCTTCGTGGCGCGGCAGTTCGGCGGTCAGCGCGCGGACAGGGTCAGCGACACCGGCGCCGAGGCGCGGGTCGGGAATGCCGCCCTGGCGCGCCGTTGCCTGCAACAGCCGGCGCAGCGCGGCAGGATCGGCGTCCGGGTGGCGCTCGAGGATCAGGGCGACGATGCCGCTGACATGGGCCGCCGCCACGGAGGTGCCCGAGGAGATCTGGTAGCCGCCGCGCGGGGCTGGCAGGATGATCTCGACGCCCGGTGCGGCCACGGCGACATGGTCGCCCTGGGTTGCCGCATCGAACAGGCGTCCCTCCTTGTCGGTCGCGGTCACGGCGATGACGTTGGGATCGGCCGCCGGGAAGGAGATGGGGGCATTTGGACCGCCATTGCCCATGGCCGCGACCATGGCGATGCGACGGTCGGCCGCCACCTGGATGGCGCGGGCGATCATCGGATCGCGCGGGCCGGCAAAGCTCATGTTGATGACCCGGGCACCGTTGCGGATGGCCCAGTCCATCGCCTTGACGATATGGAAGCTGGTGCCGGTGGACCCCTGGGTCTGACCCGGAGCGAAGGCGCGCACCGCGAGGATCTCCGCGCCCGGCGAGACGCCGAGCAACTGCCGCTGGGAGGCGATGGCGCCGACCATGCCGGTGCCGTGCTCATGGGCGCGGAACTGGCCGCCGACCGCGTCGAAGCTCTGGGTGACGCGGCCCGCGAGTTCCGGATGGTTGGCATCGACGCCGGAATCGATCACCGCGATGGAAATGCGCTGGCCGCGCGCGATCTGGTGCGCTTCCGACAGGCGCAGCGCATCCACGACATATTGCAGCCGCTGGTCGCCCTGCGCCCGCATGGCGTTCGCCGACTGCAGCTTCACCCGGAATTCCGGCCGCTCGAACACGTAGTTCGGCTGGATATAGGCAAAGCCCACCGCCTGCTGCATCGCACGGATGGCGGCCGGCACGGTCTGGCGGTTCGGCACGCGGTAGCGGTGCATCACCGCGCCGACGACCTCGGCCGTCTCGCGCTGGAGGAGGCGGAGCTGGAAGCGGCGCTCCACCTGGCGGATGGCGGCCTGCGGCGCGTCCGGCGCCATGATGAACAGCACTTCGCCGGCGACGAAGCGGCGCTCCTCGGCAGGGGGAAGGCCCGGCGGCTCACTGGCAGCGGCGGTGCGGTCATTGGCGCGCGCCTGCTCGATGATGGAGAGGATGGCTGGCACGGCGACCGCTGCGACGGCGGCGCCGATGAGCGCGTTGCGGCCGCCGCCGCCACCGCCGAAACCTCCGCCGCCGGGAAGGCCGGGGGGGAGGATACCGCCGCCGCCCGGAATGCCGGGAATGCCACCGCCGCCGACAGCGGCGCCGATCATCGGAGCAATGACGCCGAGCGCGGCGGCTGCGCCGGCTGCATTGCCCTGGTCGGGCTGGGCCTGCTGCTGGCGCCGGTCGCGCGGATTGCCGCGCCGCGCATTGGCGCGGGATGGCTGCTGCTGCGGCGCGGCCTGGGCCGGAATGCCGCCGCCGATCAGCGGGGCGAGGACGCCAAGGCCGCCAAGCGCGCCCGGCAGACCGCCCTGCTGGGCTTCCGGCGCCCCCTGCTGGCCGCGGCGGGTCGCCCGCGGTGCGCTCGATGTCGGCTGTCCACGCCGCGGCGTGGCCGCTCCCGGCCGGCGGGCCTCGCCGCCGCGGGCGCCCGCACCCTGGCCGCCACCGAGGGCGCGCAGACCTGCGCCGATGTCGAACTGCGCCAAGGCCGGACGGACATCGAGGATCGACAGCGTGCCACCCGCCAGGATCACGGCGAGAATTCCGGCGAGAGAGCGGCTGGCAAGGCTTCGGCTGGCGGCCATGGGAAACCCGTTGTTGCGTTGCGGCAGCCTGCCGTAGGGCGCGCGTGTTTCCAAGGCGCGCCGCATTGAGGCCTGAAATGTTGCGTCGGGAAGCCAGGAGGTAGGCGGCTGCCGCTACAGGTAGGGTGGCGCGCAGGCGCTCACCACCTCGCAGACCTCGTCGCCGACATTGCGGAAGCGGTGGGGAATGCGGCTGTCGAACAGATAGGCCTCGCCGGCCGTCAGGACGCGGACCTCCGCTCCCACCGTCACCTCCAGCCGCCCGGACAGCACGACGCCGCCCTCGCGGGAGGCGTGGGACAGCATGGCCTCGCCGGTGTCGGCGCCGGGCTCGTAGCGTTCATGCAGGATCTGGAGGTTGTTCGCGCGGGCATCGCCCACCTGGCGGAACACGATCCGCCCTTCGCCGCGCATCATCGCGCCGGGAAGGATCGACGTCAGGTCGACGAGTTCGCCGGCCTCGAAGAAGACCTTGTCCTCCGCCGGCCTCGCCGGTGTGAAGAAATCGACGAAGCTGATCCCCAGACCCTCGAGGACCTTGCGCAGCGATGCCACCGAGGGGCTGGACTTGTTCTGCTCGATGGTCGCGATGAGCCCGTGCGGAACGCCGGCGCGTGTGGCAAGCTCGCGCTGCGACAGACCGGCCTTCTGCCGGATTTCCCTCAAGCGGCCGCCAACGTCGAAGTCCATGTCGTCCTGTCCGGGCGATCCCTGTCACGCCCAACATAGTTGCCTTGCATTTTCCCGTCTGCTCAAAATTTTGAGCAGACGATACTCATCGCCCATCCATTCGTCGGATGCGACCCGAGGAGACCCGCCATGTCGAAGAACACAGTCCTTGCGACCCGTCAGCACGCGGCCGTTCCGCGCGGCGTCGCCACCAAGGGCATCTATGCCACCCGCGCTGAGAACGCGACGCTGTGGGATGCAGACGGCAAGGAGTACATCGACTTCGCGGCCGGCATCGCCGTGGTCAATACCGGCCACCGCCACCCGGCGATCATCCAGGCTGTGAAGGATCAGCTCGACTCCTTCACCCATACCAGCTTCAACGTCGCGCCCTACGAGAGCTACATCGCGCTCGCCGAGCGCCTGAACACGCTGACCCCCGGCGAGCATGCCAAGAAGACGATGCTGGTCACCACCGGCGTCGAAGCGGTCGAGAACGCGGTCAAGGCGGCGCGCCACTTCACCGGCCGTTCCGCCATCGTCGCCTTCTCCGGCGCCTTCCATGGCCGCACGATGATGGGCATGGCGCTGACCGGCAAGGTGAACCCTTACAAGAAGGGCTTCGGCCCGATGCCGAACGACGTGTTCCACGTCACCTTCCCGAAGACCTATCACGGCCTGGACACGGCGGCCGCCATGGCCAACCTCAAGCAGCTCTTTGCCTCCGACGTCGAGCCCGAGCGCGTCGCCGCCATCATCGTCGAGCCGGTCCAGGGCGAGGGCGGCTTCTACGTCGCGCCCTTCGACTTCCTGCGCGAACTGCGCACCATCTGCGACCGGCACGGCATCCTGCTCATCGTCGACGAGATCCAGACCGGCATCGCCCGCACGGGCCGCATGTTCGCGATGGAGCACGCCGGAGTCGTTCCGGACCTCGTCACCATGGCTAAGGGTCTTGGCGGCGGTTTCCCGCTCTCGGCGGTGACCGGCCGCGCCGACGTGATGGATTCGGCCCAGATCGGCGGCCTCGGCGGCACCTATGCCGGCTCGCCGGTCGCGGTGGCGGCGGCCCATGCCGTTCTCGACGTGATCGAGAAGGAGGACCTCTGCGCCCGCGCCGCGAAGATCGGCGACATGATGCAGTCGCGCCTGAAGGACATGGCCAAGCGCAATACCTTCACCTGCATCGGCGACGTGCGCGGCCTCGGCATGATGGTGGCCTTCGAACTGGTCAAGGATCGCGAGACGCGCGAGCCGGACGCGGCCCTCACCAGCGCCCTCATCGCCAAGGCCGAGGAAAACGGCCTGATCCTGCTGTCCTGCGGCCCCGACGCCAACGTCATCCGCCTGCTCGCCCCGCTCACCATCCCCGAGGAGCAGGTGAAGAAGGGTCTCGACATCATCGAGCAATCGCTGGCGGCCGTGGTCGCGGCCTGACGGCGTCGGTCCCGTGCGAGGATGTCCGGGCGGCCCAACGGGCGGCCCGGACGGATGGCGGGAGCCTTGCCGCGGTTATTCCGGCCTGATTTGGCGCTGCCGCGCGGTGTCTCTCCCGGCAATTAACGAGTTATTCTTGTCATCCGGGCAATCTGTGGGCGAAGAGCCATGGAGAGCTTCGGGTGAGGGTGGCGCGCAGCGATGCCGTGATCGCGCAGAGCGACGTGCCGGGCGACCGGCGCGACGCGAGTGTCGATTTCAGGGACATCGTGCTGGATTCTGTTCCACACGGCTTCTGCGTCTTCGACGCCGATCTGACCATCCGTCTGTCCAACCGCCGCATGCGCGACCTGTTCGGTATGCCGGAGAGCGTCACGCACGTCGGCGCCTCGATGTACGGTCTCCTCAAGTACAGCTTCGAACAGGGCAGGCTCGACGGCATGAGCCTCGAGGACGCCTGGCAGGAGCGGCTCCTGCGCCTTGCCGCCGGCAAGCCGTTCTCCCGCGTCGAGCGCTTCTCCGACGGCCGCGTGGTGTCCATCGCCTACCAGCCGGCACCGGACGGCGGCTGGGTGGCGATCCATCAGGACATCACGGCGCAGCAGCGCCTCGAGGACGAATTGCGGGCGCAGGCGACCGTCTTCAGGCAGGCACTGGAGAACATGTCCCACGCCCTCGCCGTCTTCGACGCATCGCAGCGGCTCGTGGTTTTCAACAACCGCTACATCACGATGTACAACTACGACCCGGCGGTGGTGCGACCGGGCGCCCATCTCCATCAGATCCTTGCGTGTGGCCTGGAACGCGGAGTTTACACCGGCGTCACGCTGGAACAGCTCATCGAGGAATCGCGCCGGACCGTTGCCGCGGGCAAGGAAGTGGTGCGCAGGCGCCGCCTGCTCGACGGACGCTGGATCCGGACGCGCTCCCGTCCAACCCCGGAAGGCGGCTGGGTCTTCACCTCCGAGGATGTCACCGATCGCGAGCGGGCGGTTCAGGCCTTGAACGAGCAGCATCAGCGCTTCGATGCGGCGCTCAACGCCATGCCGCAGGCGCTGTGCATGTTCGACGCCGACCAGAGGCTGATCGTCCGCAACGACAACTACCTCACCCTTTTTCGCGCCGACCCTAATGTGGTGAAGCCAGGCATCACGCTGCTCGGCATCTTCGAACACGGCGTCCGGATCGGAAACTATCCCGGAATGACGGCGCAGGAACTGACCGATCGCCGGATGAAGGCCGTCGCCGAATCCTGCGGCCGCACCTACGATCAGCCGATGGCCGACGGCCGCACGATTTCCGTCTCCATCGAGACCATGGAGGGCGGCGGCTGGCTCGGCATGTTCGAGGACGTCACCGATCTGCGCCGCGCCGACCGGGAGCGTGCCGAGGCGATCATGGCGATCCAGGAGCAGAACATGCTGCTGGACGCGACGCTGGAAAGCATGGCGCAGGGGCTCTGCGTCTTCGATTCCGACCTGCGCATCGTCGTCCGGAACCGGCGCTATCTGGAGCATTTCGGACTCGGTGAGGACGATGCCAGACCGGGCATGCGCGCGCTCGACGTCATCGCCAAGAGCGTCGGCGATGGTGTCCATATTCCCGGCAAGGACGCCGAGGCCGTATTCGAGGAATTCAGGAACGGCCTGTCGAGCGCTCAGGACATGGTCCTACACCGCCACCTCGGCAACGGCCGCATCCTCGCCATGCGCTCGCGGCCCATGGCCAATGGCGCCTGGGTCGTCACCTATGACGACATCACCGACCGCGAAAAGGCGGCGGCCGAGTTGCGCGAGCAGCACCGCCGCTTCGACGCCGCGCTCAATAACATGGCGCACGGCCTCTGCATGCTCGACGAGGACCTCAACCTCATCGTCTGCAACCGCCGCTATCTCGACATGTACGGCCTGTCACCCGAGGTGGTGAGGCCCGGCGTGTCGATGCGAACAATTGTCGAGCACAGCATCGAGGTCGGCAACTACGCCAAGGCGACGCCCGCCGAACTGGTCGAGAGCTATCTCGACAGGCTGCGTAAGGGCGAATTCCTGTCGCACCGGCAGCTTTCGGACGGGCGCATCTTCAAGGTTCTCTATCACCCGATGCCGCACGGCGGGTGGGTTGCGGTGCATGAGGACGTCACCGAGCGCCGCAAGGCCGAGCAGCATATCGCCCATCTGGCGCATCACGATTCCCTGACCGGACTGCCCAACCGCGCCCTGTTCCACCAGCGCATGACCGAGGGGCTGGATGAGGTCGCGCGCTCCGGCGAGCCGATGGCGCTGCTGTGCCTCGATCTCGATCACTTCAAGAGCATCAACGACACGCTCGGCCATCCGGTCGGTGACGCGCTGCTCGGGATCGTCGCCCGACGCCTGCAGGCGGCGGTCGAGGGACACGGAACCGTGGCGCGGCTCGGCGGCGACGAGTTCGCCATCCTGCTGCACGGCGCCGGCTCAGCCCGCGCGGAGGAACTGGCCCGGCGCCTTGTCCGCCTGATGTCCGATCCCTTCGTCGTGGAGGGGCACCTGATCAACTCCGGCATCAGCATCGGCATCGCTCTCGCACCACAAGACGCGAAGGGCGGCGATCATTTGATGAAATGCGCCGACCTCGCGCTCTACCGGGCAAAGTTCGAGGGGCGCGCCATGTTCCGCTTCTTCGAACCCGACATGAGCCTCAAGCTCGAGGCCCGCCGCGCGCTGGAGCTGGATCTGCGCACGGCGCTGCAGGCGGACGAGTTCCACCTCGTCTTCCAGCCGCAGGTCGGCAGCCGCGACCTGCGGCTGCTCGGCTTCGAGACCCTGCTGCGCTGGAACCGCCCTGGCCATGGTCTGGTGTCGCCATGCGAGTTCATTCCGCTGGCGGAGGAAACCGGCCTCATCATCGCGCTCGGGGAATGGGTTCTCGCCAGGGCTTGCGCCGCGGCGACGCACTGGCCGGAATCCGTTCAGGTTGCCGTCAATCTCTCGCCGGTCCAGTTCAAGGACCGCTCCCTGGTCGCCGTCGTCCGCCGTGCGCTGAGGGAGACAGGCCTGTCCGCCAACCGCCTTGAACTCGAGATCACCGAGGCTGTACTGCTGCAGAACGACGACCTGACGATCACCATGCTGCATGAACTGCGGAGCATGGGCGTGCGCATCGCCATGGACGATTTCGGCATCGGCTACTCGTCGCTGAGCTACCTGCGCAGCTTCCCGTTCGACAAGATCAAGATCGACCGGTCGTTCATCGCCGATATCGACACCAATCGCGACAATGCCGCCATCGTCCGCGCCATGGCGGATCTCGGCGCCAGCCTTCGCATCGAGACGACTGCCGAAGGTATCGAGACGGCCGAGCAACTGGCCGTGGCCCGCAATTGCGGCTGCACACAGGTGCAGGGCTATCTCGTCAGTCCGCCGCGCCAGGAGGATGACGTCGCCGAGCTCATCACCCGTCTGCGGGCCGGCGAGTCCCTGGTCTGAAGCCCCGCGGCGCCGGAGCCTGTCACCCCTCGGTCTGGCTTGCGGCCCAGGTCGCGTAGTCGAGCCGGTCGAGGGAGAAGACGTCGCGCTGGCGGGAATAGGAATTGCCGAACAGCCTGCCGACGGGCTGGTAGCGGGCAATATCGACGTTGAAGCGCTCATCCATCACGTCCTCGCGGACATGGACATGCGTGACCTTTCCGATCAGCAACTCGCGCTGCGGGCCGAAGGCGAGGGAAAGTTCGCGAACGCATTCCAGCGCCGCCGGGGCCTCGGCGATGCGCGGCGTCCGGATGGTGGTCGAGGGGGCGGTCGTGAGGCCCGCGGAGGCAACCTCGGAGATCTCCGCGGGGAAGTCCGTGGCGCAGAGATTCATGGCGTCGGCGAGGGCCTCGTCGACCATGTTGACCACGAACTCGCCATGCGCCGCGATGTTGCGCGTCGTGTCCTTGGGCCCGTGATCGGCCTTGTGCTGAAGGCCGAGGACGATCAGCGGCGGCGCTTCCGAGAAAACATTGAAGAACGAGAAGGGCGCGGCATTGACCGCGCCGCCCGGCCCGAGGCTGGAGACGAGCGCGATGGGCCGCGGAATGACCAGCGAGCAGAGGATCTTGTAGACGCGGTCGTCAGGCAGGTCCGCGAGGCTGATGGAGCGCATGGGGGTCCTTGGGGCTTCAGCTTGAATAGGGCGCGCGTTCGACCCAGACCTCGACCTCCTTCGCGCCGTTGCGCTCGAAGACGAGGGTCAGCGGGAATCTGTCGCGGATGCGCAGCGGTCGACGCAGGCCGGTGAGCAGCAGGTGCGGGCCGTCGGTGCGCATGCCGATGGGCCTGCGCGGCACGAGATCCCAGCGCGCGACCGCGGGGCCGGCTGCGACGGGCCGGAACTCCACCGCATCGGCCACGGGTGTCGTCGCGCCGACGAGCGCGTCGGGGCGATCCTGCACCACGGCCAGCGGCATGAAGGCCCGCGTGCTGCTGGCTTCAGCGGGCAGGCACCAGGCGTGGCCGATCATGATGTCGCGGTGGCGATAGGAATGGGCGAGGACCGGACCCGCGGCGCATGCCGCGGGCAGGGCGATGAAGGTGCGGCGCGTGAGCATCGAGCTCAGTGCCTCGGGGCGCCGTGGCCGCCGGTTCCGGACGGACCGGGCGCGCCGACGGGGGCGACGTCGTAGCTGATCTCCACGGTGCCGGCCTTCTGGAAGACGAGCGTGCCGCGCGCCGGCGCGCCGGTGCGGACAGGCTGGCTCAGGTCCATGAACATCATGTGGTATCCGCCGGGCCGCAGTTGCACCGATCCGCCGGCCGGAATCTCGATACCGCCACGCATTTCGCGCATGCGCATCGTGCCGTCGATCACCGCCATCTCGTGGACCTCGACGCGCGGGGCGTGCGGGAAGGTGCCGCCCACCAGGCGATCGGCTTCGGTGCCGGTGTTGCGGACGGTCATGAAGCCGCCGGCAACCTTCGCACCGCCGGGCGTTGCCCGGGTCCAGGGGGCTTCGATGACAATGGCGCCGACCCGGAAGGTCGCCACCTGGCTGCCGGCGCGGTGCTGTTGAGGGGTGCCGTGGTGCTGGGCAATCGCGCCCGAGGCAGGAACGAGTGCGGCTGCGGCCGCGAGAAAACTACGTCGGTTCATGGTGATGTCTCGATGATGTCCATAGGGAGGTGCGACGGCGTCAGGCGACGGCCGGCGGAGCCCGTGGCGCATGATCGAGATGCAAGATGTGCGTGAGGCGGGGTGCGGTCGCGACGGTCCGTGAAGTTTCGGCGAACTGGCGGAACGGAGGCAACAAGCTTGCGATGGCCGGTGGCGGCGCGGTCTCGGGGATCGCAACGGTCAGGCAATGGCTGAGGCAGTCACGGCCTTGATGCTTGTCACCCTCGCCGGGGGCAGGGACGCAGAGATCGGCGGCCGCGGAGGCCGCGGCGACGAGATGCGCCCGCGCGGCGTGCCCGATCAGGCCCTGCGCCAACAGCGTCAGGGCGAACAGCAGAGTGATGACGAGGCGCAGCTGGCGCATGGGTGGGTTCTAGGTCGACGGACCCGCCGGATCAATGCCGGATCGGTCGCGGCTGACCGCCGCGCGATGCGGTCGTCAGCGCTGCGGCGCCGCGGGGCTCTGCTGGGTCTGGCCCTGGATCACGGGTGCCGACTGCTTGCAGTCCGTCAGCCAGACGTCATAGACGGCGTGCTCGACGCCAGAAAGGCCGGGGCTGGCCGCGAACATCCAGCCGCCATAGATCCGGCGAACCTCGCCGCCGAGCGTCACCTCGTCCACCTCGACGAAGGAGGTCGTCTGCGGTGTTTCAGTGGGCGGGCGCGTGTAGCAGACGCGCGGCGTCACCTGCAGGGCGCCGAACTGCACCGTCTCGTCGATCGCCACGTCGAAGGAAATGATCCGTCCCGTGATCTTGTCGAGCCCTGAGAACACGGCCGTCGGATTGGTGATTCTCTGGCGCGGAGGCGCGATCACGGTCTCGTCCGGCGCGGGCGCCACGGTCTCGCCGGGAAGGGCGCGCCGCCGGTCGCGCGGGGCGTCCTGAGGCGAGGGGCCGGTGTCGGCCGGCGCGGCGGGTCGAGCCGCGCGCGGCGGCCGCGGCGCCGGAGATGTCTGCGGGGGCGATGCCTGCGGAGCGCCCGGTGCTCTCGGCTGGGAAGGCGGCGGCCCGAGCTGGAGCTGCGCCAGCGCGGCGAGCCCGACATTCGGCAGAAGGGCGGGACCGGCAAGTCCGAGGCCGACGAGCAGGGTGAGGATCGGAAGCTTCTGGGCCAAGGTTGCTCTTATCGTCCCTCTTGCCGGGAGCCGGTCGCTCTGCCCCTGGACCGCCGCGGAGCCATTCCGCGACGCGACCAATATCCCGGCGAAAATGGCAGAACCGTGCCGTTCCGGCGGTGTCTTGCGGGCTCTAGCGGCCGGGCGTCCAGGCCTGATAGTCACCGGTCGCCTGCGGGCGCCGGCCGGCGTTGAGGGTGGAGCCGGGCGGCCGGTAGGCGTCGGCGGTGCCGGTGCCGTTCGGGCGATGCGGCAATTGCCACGCATGGGGCTGATAGGCGGCGGCTGTCGGCGGCTCGGCGGTGCGATGGTGCATCCAGCCCCACCAGCCCGGCGGGATGGCGGACGCCTCGGCAACGCCGGCATAGACGACCCAGCGGCGTTCGTGACCGAGTGCGGGATCCTTCGCGAAGCTGGAACGGTAGTACTTGTTGCCGAACTCGTCCTCGCCCACGAAGACGCCGTGGCGCCAGATCGTGAGCTGGGTGCCGAAGGTCTGGCTGTTCCACCAGGTGAAGAACTTGAGGAAGAAGGCCTTCATCGCCTGCCTGCGCGCTTGCGGTTTCCCGGTTCATGCCACCGGCTCCCGGGAATGTCCAGCAGCGCGGTGCGCAAGCAGAAACGGCCGCCCGTGGGGCGGCCGTTCGTCATGGCGTCTTGGCGGATAAGGACCCGGCGATGATCAGATGTCGTCGCCGCCGAAGTCGTCGAAGCCGCCGTTGTCGTAGTTCGCCTCGTGGTAGGAGCCCTCGTTGCCGTAGCCCTGATCATGGGACGGCTTGTCGTAGCCCTGGTCGGCCGCGGACTTGTCATAGCCCTGGTCGTAGCCGCCCTTTTCGCCGCTGCGCTCGCCCGCCCCGCCGTCACCGCCGGTGAAGCTGTCCTGTCCGCCGGACTTCTCGGCCGACTGCTGGCCGCCGGCGGCTGTTGTCGAGGCCGGAGCCGCCGAAGCCGTTCGAGACCCGCCCATCATGCTGGAGATGGCATTGGCGGCAAGCATGCCGCCGGCAACGCCCACGGCTGCGGAGGCTGCGGTCGCGAGGAAGCCGCCACCGCCGCCGCCCTGCTGGGCGGGAGCGGCCTGCTGGCTCCACGGACCACCCTGGGGGCCGCCCATCGGACCTCCCTGCGGCCCGCCCATCGGCTGGCCGCTCCAGGGCCCGCGCTGCGGCGGAGCGCCGTAGCCACCCGGAGGGGCACCGTAACCCCCCTGCGGAGGAGCGCCGTAACCGCCCTGCGGAGGAGCGCCGTAACCACCCTGCGACGGGGCACCGTAGCCCCCCTGCGGAGGAGCGCCGTAACCCCCCTGCGGCTGGCCGAAGCCGGGCGGCGGCGCAGCCGCGGCCGGATTGAGGGGGCGCGGCGGCATCGGCGGCGGGGCTGCCGGCTTGGAACCGAAGATGCTGGACAGGAAACCGCCCTGCTGGGGCTCCGGCTGGCGCTGCAACTGTTGCTGAAGCTGCTCGACCTGGCCCTGCAGGGCGCGCATCTGGCCCTGCATCGCCTCATTCTGCTTCGACAGGTCGTTCAGCGCCTGGTCGGAGACATACATCGACTGGAGCAGCGCATAGATCGCGCCGGGCTGCTGGGCGATGCGCTCCTTGATGAAGGCATCGACCGCAGGGTCGCGCTGCTGGCTCTCGGCCGACTTCAGGCGGTCGAACAGGCCGGCGATGATATCGCGTTCCTGCTGGTTCATGGGGAAAGATCCTCCGGAAGAACGTTCGTAGCGGGTCGCCCCCGCATCGCGCCCTTCTGGCACCGTCTCGTTGCGATCTGATGTCGCGATGCGAGTTCGAACCTCAAGGCCACGAAAACATGGGATATGCCGCAGCGTTACGCCAGAGGGGGGCAGGGGGCGTGGCGGGAAGTCGCAGGGGAAAACGAAAAGGCCGGGGCGAACCCCGGCCTTGCGCAACTCTGGGTGTTTCGATCAGGTCAGCGGTAGGGCAGCTTCGACCACTGCAGGTCGACCGAGAGGGTGGCGACCACGCTGTGGCCGCACCAGTTGGATCGGCCCGAGCCCGTCAGGACCCCGCGATAGTCGCCCGTGGTGTTGAAGCAGTTCGTCGAGGACAGGTTGGTTCCGTGATAGCGCAGGTCGAGCGTCAGCCAGTCCTTGTAGGTCCACGACACACCGGCGTTCCAGTAGGCGTAGTCCTGGATGTTGAAGTTGCCGAGCCCGAAGACGGTGGTGGTTCCCAGGAAGTAGTGGCCGATGGCGCCCGAGATCGCGAAGTCGTTCGGCAGCTTGTACTTGGCGTTGGCCTCGACATAGGTGCCGGCGGCGCCGGTGCCCAGCCAGTTCGGAGCGAAGTAGACGGCCGCGCCGACGTTCAGCTGCGGGGTCACATCGTAGCCGACCTTGCCGTAGAACTCGACGAAATTGGTCCGGGCGGGCGCCCAGACGCCTGGCAGCGCGAGGCCGCCATTCTCGGCGCCAGTCGTGATGAACTGCCTCTCGTTCGGATAGAGATAGTACATCACGCCGAGATCGAAGGTCGCGTCACCCACCACAGGGCGGATACCGGCGTAGAGGTCGACCTCGCCGACGGGGCGGTTCGGCAGCTTGGTGGTCCAGAAGGCGGCGCCGGCATAGAGCCATCCGTAGCGCGCCTCGCCGTAGACGTTGATCGCCGGGCCGCGGGCCGACTGCGAGATGCCGCGGAAATTGTAGTCCGACATCAGCTTGCCGCCGAAGGCGAAGTCGAACGCCCAGGGCGCGGGAGCCGCGATAGGAGCCGGGGCAGCAACGTCGGCCGCGAAAGCCGGGGCTCCGAGCGTTGCGGCCAGAAGGCCCGTCAGGATGGTCTTGCGAAGCATCTGCGTCTCCTGCCTAGGTAGGGTTGCAACCTTGCGCGACCCCAAATCACCACATGTTCGTCACAATGACGTCACGGGGCAGGTGGGCAGGACAAGGCAAAAAACCGGGCAAGGACCGCCAAACTGCCCAAAGAAAATGCAAAAAATTCCAATGAAAAACCCCTGTTGCGTTGCTGCAACAGGGGTTTCGTTAACACTTCAGACCTTTGTCGTAGTCCGGATGGTCAGGTCAACATGCGATAGGCCGGCAGGGTCAGGAATTCCTCGAAGTCCGGCGCCAGCGAGAGCGTCGCGAAGAGGGAGATGGCCTCGGCGAATCGCCCCTTCTCGAAGGCCTCCGTGCCGACTTCGCCTTTCACCACGTCCATCTCTTCCTTCAGCGCCCTGTCGAAGAAGGCGGGCGTGCAGGTGATGCCGCCCTCGAGCGCGACGCCATAGGTCGTCCACTGCCAGATCTGGGCGCGGGAGATCTCGGCGGTCGCCGCATCCTCCATCAGGTTGTAGATCGGTACGGCGCCGCGGCCGCGCAGCCAGGCCTCGATGTACTGGACGCCGACGCGGATGTTCTCGCGATAGCCGGCCTCGGTCTTCGTGCCGTCGTGAACCTCCAGCAGGTCCTTCTGGCCGACCGTCACGTCGTCGCGCTGGCGCGCCACCTGGTTCGGCGTCGGCATCAGCCGGTCGAAGGCCTCCATCGCCACCGCCACGAGGTCGGGATGGGCGACCCAGGTCCCGTCATGGCCGATGGTGGCCTCGCGCTCCTTGTCGGCCTTCACCTTGGCGAATGCGGCGGCATTGGCCTCCGGGTTGTTCTTGATCGGAATCTGCGCCGCCATGCCGCCCATCGCGAAGGCGCCGCGCTTGTGGCAGGTCTTTACCAGAAGCTCGGCATAGGCCTTCAGGAAGGCCTTGCTCATCACCACCTGGCCGCGGTCCGGCAGGACATAGGCCTGATTGCGGGCGAGCTTCTTGATGAAGGAGAAGATGTAGTCCCATCGGCCGGCATTGAGGCCCGCCATGTGGTCCTTCAGTTCGAACAGGATCTCGTCCATCTCGAAGGCCGCGGGCAGCGTCTCGATCAGCACGGTCGCCTTGATCGTGCCCTTCGGGATGCCCAGCCGATCCTGCGCATGAACAAAGACGTCGTTCCACAGCCTCGCCTCCAGATGGCTCTCCATCTTCGGCAGGTAAAAATAGGGGCCCGAACCCTTGGCGAGCGCCGCCTTCGCATTGTGGAAGACGTAGAGGCCGAAGTCGAACAACGAGCCGGACATGTCTTCGCCGTCGACCTGAACGTGGACCTCGGGCAGGTGCCAGCCGCGCGGACGCGGGATGATCACCGCGACCTTGTCCTTCATCGCATAGGACTTGCCGGAGGTCGGATCGGTGAAGGCCAGCGTGCCGGCCCATCGATCCTTGAGGTTGATCTGGCCCTCGATCTGGTTGGCCCAGGTCGGCGAGTTGGCATCCTCGAAATCGGCCATGAAGCACTTGGCGCCACAGTTCAGCGCATTGATGACCATCTTGCGGTCGACCGGTCCGGTGATCTCGACGCGGCGGTCCTGAAGGTCGGCCGGGATCGGCGCCACCGTCCAGGCGCCGTCGCGGATGTGCTTCGTCTCGGGCAGGAAGTCCGGCAGCACGCCGGCGTCGAACTGCTTCTGCCGCTCGGTGCGGACCTTCAGCAGGCGCTTGCGCGTCTCGTTGAACGTGCGCTGCAACTCCACGACGAAGGCGATGGCCTCCGGCGTCAGGATTTCATCATAGCGCGGGCCCATGGGTCCCTTGATCTCGACACCTGGCATGGTCATGGGCGGTCTCCTCGCTGAAGGCGCTTCTCTTGATGGAGCAATCGTAGCGGAGTTCGGCCTTTGACAGAATGGACGAAGATGATGAGGACTTATTCCAATTGAACACATAATAGCGGGAGGCTTGCGGGCTGAGCGGCGCGCGGCTGGATTTAACGCGTGCAGCCGTCTATGGGCTGTCCGCCCGCCCTCACGACCGAACCATGGCCCATATCAGCGCGATCGACACCTATTGCTTTACGCCCGACGACCTGCGCGTGGCGGACCGCCGTCCCGGTATCTCCGCCTTCGTCCGCACGAAGAATGGGGCGGATTTCCTCGCGCCGACCATTCGCAGCCACGCGCCCTATGTCGATGAGATCGTCGCTGTCTACAACCAGTGCACCGACGGCACCGAGGCGGTGCTGGCGGCGCTTCAGGACGAACTCGGCCCCGACAAGCTCAAGCTCTTCCACTATCTGCCGCGCGTGCATCCGCCGGGCTCCAGGGAGCACGCCGTGGAGCCGGGCCATTCGCCGCACAGCGTGGTGAACTACTCGAACTTCGCCCTGTCGCGCACCACACGCAGCATCGTGGTGAAGCTCGACGACGATCACATCGCCTTCGAGCGGGGGCTCGCGCCGATGGTGGAGGCGCTGCGGCGCGACGGTCTCGCGCCGGGCCGGATGAACTGCTTCTCCGGCCTCAATCTGGTGCGCGACGAGGACGGTGCCGTCGGCATCCACGCCGGCACGCCCTTCTCCGGCAATGGCGACATCGGCTTCTTCGCCATGACGCCCGACGCCTATTTCGTCCACGACCGGCGGTTCGAGGATTTCCGCAAGTATCACTTCCGCCGCGTCTTCGCCGGCTTCGCCTACTGGCACATGAAATATCTGAAGACCGGCCTCGGCTTCGCCAACTACGAGATCGAGAGCGGTCGCAACCGGCGCTTCGAGAAGAAGGAACGCGCCTTTCACCGCAGTCGCGAGGTCGTCACCGTCGCCGAACTGCGGGCCTCCATGCCGCGCCTCTGGGCGAGCGTCATGCGCCACATTCCCTTCGACAAATGGGCCCTGATCGGCAACCGCGCGCTGGCCATGGCGGCCGGCGCAGTGACCGAGGACGATCTCGCTGCCTTCCTCGGCCGCTACGGTCTTGGCGAGATGGTCGAGGCGGTGGCCGGGGCCTCCGCCGCCTGAGGAACTGACTCCGGCCCGGTGGAGGGAGCGGAGGGCGCGCAACGGTGATCCAGCCTGCGACGCAGCCGTAAACGCTGCAGCAACTGCCGGAGGCGCCCATGCCGATCACCGCCCTCTATGCATCTCTGCTCGCCCTGGTGTTCATGGTCCTCTCGGTTCGCGTCATCGGTCTCAGGCGCGTCGTCCGCATCGGCCTCGGCGATGGCGGGAACACCGCCTTGCTGCGCCGCGTGCGTGTCCACGCGAACTTTGCCGAATACGTGCCGCTTTGCCTCATCCTCATTGGACTGGCCGAGAGCCTGCGCGCGCCGCCCATCCTCCTACACGGGCTCGGAGGCCTTCTCCTCGCGGCGCGCCTTAGTCACGCCTATGGCGTGTCCCGGCAGCCGGAAACCTTCGCCTGGCGCGTTGCCGGCCTCGCAGGCACGTTGACCGTTCTCGGTCTGGCCGCAGGCATCTGCCTCTATTCCGCGGCCTGAAGAGGGATCGCAACCGCTTCGAGGGCAAGACCGCGACCTGACAGCGCCTCCGGCACCGGCCCGCCGGTCGCCCAGTCCAGAAGCTCGACCGTGTGGACGATGGGCACCGGACGCTCGCGCACCTCATAGCCCTTGGCGATCTGGGTGATGCAGCCGATGTTGCCGGCGGCGATGATGTCGGGCCGGGTCTTGTCGAGATTGCCGATCTTGCGGTCGCGCAAGGCTTCGGCGATCTCCGGCTGCATGATGTTGTAGACACCCGCCGAGCCGCAGCACAGGTGCCCCTCTGGCGGCTCCTTCACGGTGAAGCCGGCAGCTTTCAGCAGCAGTTTCGGCTCGTCCTTGATCCCTTGCCCATGCTGCATCGAGCAGGCGGAGTGGTAGGTAACGACGATGCCGTTCGGCGCCGCCTCCGGCGGGCCGAGCGTCGTCAGATATTCGGTCACGTCCTTCGCGATCGCCGACACCCGCGCCGCCTTCTCCGCATAGGCGGGGTCGTCGCGGAACATGAAGCCGTAGTCCTTGATCGTCGTGCCGCAGCCGGACGCCGTGATGACGATGGCGTCGAGGCCAGGACCGTCCATCTCGGCGATCCACGCGTCGATGGTGCGCTTCGCCTGGGCGTGGCTCTGGCCCTCGCGTCCCATGTGATGGACGAGCGCGCCGCAGCAGCCCTCTCCCTTGGCGAAGGCGACCTCGACACCGAGGCGGGCGAGAAGGCGCACCGTCGCCTCGTTGATCGAGGGCTGCAGCACCGGCTGGGCGCAGCCCTGCAAGAGCACCACGCGGCCGCGCCGTGTCCCTTCCGCGGCATGCACGCCGCCACGGTCGAGATGCGAGCGGCCCGGCAGCCGGTCGGGCGACAGGCCGATCATCGCCCGCGTGCGCCGGAGAATGCCGATCCTCCCGGCCATCGGCCCCGCCGCCTTGCGCGACACGGCGACCGCCGCCCGTCCCTTCCAGCGCAGCACCGAGACGACCGAGAGCGCCTTCTTGGCGAGGAAGCCTCCGGCCAGCGCCAGCCGGAACCGGTTCGGATAGGGCAGGATGTTGGCAAGCACCGCCCGCATCAGCCTGTCCTGCCACGGCCGCTTGTAGGTCGCCTCGATATGGGCGCGGGCATGGTCGACAAGGTGCATGTAATGCACACCCGACGGGCATGTGGTCATGCAGGAGAGACAGGAGAGGCAGCGGTCGACATGCTTCACCACCTCGGGCGTCGCCGGCTGCCCCGTCTCGAACATCTCCTTCATCAGGTAGATGCGGCCGCGCGGCGAATCGAGCTCGTCGCCGAGCAGCTGGTAGGTCGGGCAGGTCGCTGTGCAGAAGCCGCAATGCACGCAGGTCCGCAGGATCTTCTCCGAGGCCGCCATGGCCGGATCGGCAAGCTGCGCGAGGCTGAAGTTTGTCTGCATCGCTCAGCTAGCTCGCCCAGTCTTTTCTGTTACGAATTTTATCACGTCTACGCCCGAGTCGAACACGCCATCTGCGCCTGCATCCATAAGCATTCTGCGGTGCTCGATGCCTCGGTGTCCAGAAAATATCGCTATTGGGCAGTCTATATCATTTTCCCTTATGCTTTTTATCAAATCTAACCCTGCAAATGGGTTTTCGTTTCCGTTTTCTATTCGACCTAAGTCTGATATTACTAGGGAGAAATCCTCAGATAAGATTAATTTCATTGCGTGTTCAGTTGATATAGCAATTACAGTTTCTATGTCTTGAGATCGAAATCTGTCAATAAGAAATGCATTGTTCGACGGGAAATCATCCACCCACAGTATTTTCCTCGCATTTCCATGCGTCGGGTTGGTCGGCAATTCGAGAAAGTTATTTTCAAATCTCGACTCAATTGATGCGATTCGTGATTGAATTTCCGTAACCTGCTTTCCGATATCGACTGTAACTTTAGATGTTTTCATCTTGAAGCCCGAAAACTCAATATCCACGTCCTCACGCTTGAGGATGGCATCGACAACAGACTTTATGTATTCGCCGATCTTGGGCCAGCTCTCCCGAAAATGGTAAAAAGTGCCGACGATCAATGCGGGCCAAACAAGCGTTGCAAGAAAATCCCACATCCTATCCCCCTCTATTCAGGCCTCAGACCCCCGGATACATGCGGCCGGGATTGAGCACACCCGCCGGATCGAAGCTCGATTTCAACTTGCGCTGGATCGCCATGAGCGGTCCGGCAGGCGGTGAAAAGACGTCGACCGCGCCGCGCACGGCCTCGGGTGCCCGCACCAGCGTCGCATGGCCGCCCGCCGCCTCCGCTGCCGCATGGACCTTTGCCGCGGCCGCATCACCCGCGGCAGAGACACCCGCCCACACGAGGCCGCCACCCCAGTCGAGCAGCAGGCGCGGGGCGAGAGCCGACAGCGCTGCGACAAGGGCAGGCGCGCCGCTCGGCGGCACCGAGATGCGCCACACTGCCTCGTCCGTCCCGTCGAACAGAGCGGCGTCGCGGATGTCGGCCCACTGGCTTTCCGAGCCGCCGGCCTCCATCACCTCGACCGCGCCGAACGGCGCGAGAAGGCGCGACAGCGCGTCTGTGCGATAGGCGAGCGATGCGGCAAAGCCCTCGATGCGGATCAGCGTGCGGGCCGCGTCAGTCCCCGCAGCAGGCACATGCGCCGCGCCGGTTGGCTCGAAGGGTGAGCCGAGGGCCGCCGACAGCGCCTCCACGGCGCGCGGAATGGACAGGCCGGACAGCACCAGCGTGCGCTCGCCCTCCGCCTTCGGCAGCACCTTGAAGCAGACCTCGTGGAACACGGCGAGGGTGCCGAAGGAGCCGGCCAGCGCCTTCACGAGGTCGAGGCCGGTGACGTTTTTCATCACGCGGCCGCCGGACTTCACGTCCTCAGCCAGACCGTTGACGAATTTCAGCCCGATCATCGAGTCGCGGGCAGCGCCGAGATTGATCCGCGCCGGTCCCGAGACGTTAGCGGCCGCGACGCCGCCGATGGTCGGCTCGCCGGTTGTCCCGTAGAGCCGGCGATGGTCCATCGGCTCGAAGGGCAGGCGCTGACCCCTGGCTGCGAGCGTCTCCGTCACCTCCCGCAGCGGTGTCCCCGCCATCGCGGCGACGACGAGTTCCGCCGGCTCGTAGAGCGTGATGCCGGAGAGTTTCGCCGTCGAGACGGTCGCCGCGGCCTGCACCGGCCGGCCGAGCCCCGAACGCGTCCCGCCGCCGGTGACGGCGAGCGGCGTGCCGGCGCGCCGCGCCTCGGCAACGACCTCGGCGAGTTCGGCGGGGGAAGAGGGAGCGTGGAGGGTCATGCGGCCTCGCGCTTCTCGTCGCGCGGCGCGTCCAGTGGGAACACCTTGGCCGGGTTGAGAATCCATTTCGGGTCGAGCGCGGTCTTGATGCGGGTCTGCTGCAGCAGGTCCACCTCGGTGAACTGTTCGCGCATCAGGTCGCGCTTCTCGATGCCGACGCCGTGCTCGCCGGTCAGGCAGCCGCCGAGCTGGACGCACAGTCTCAGGATGTCCTCGCCGGCATGCTCCGCCTTCACCTGCTCGGCGGGGTCGTTGACGTTGAACATCACGAGCGGGTGCAGGTTGCCGTCGCCGGCGTGGAAGACATTCGCGACGCGCAGGCCGTATCCCTTCACGATGCGGTCGATGCCCTCCAGCACGTCCGGTAGGCGGCCCGTCGGAATGGTGCCGTCCATGCAGATATAGTCGGCGACGCGGCCGGTGGCTCCGAAGGCCGACTTGCGTCCTTTCCAGATGGCGGCCGTCTCCATGGCGGATTTCGATTCCTTCACCACCGCCACGTCGTGTCGCCGCGCGATCTCGACGATGCGCGCCAGCATGGCCTCCATCTCGGCCTCCGATCCCTCGACCTCGATGATCAGCATCGCCTCGACGTCGAGCGGATAGCCCGCCTTGGCGAAGGCCTCGCAGATGTGGATCGCCTCGCGGTCCATGTACTCGATGGCGACCGGGATGATGCCGGCGCCGATGATGTCGGAGACGGTCTGGCCGGCCTGGGAAATCTGGTGGAAGCCGAACAGCACGGGCCGCGCGCCCTCCGCCTGCCGAAGGATGCGGACGGTCACCTCGGTGACGACGCCGAGCTGGCCTTCCGAGCCGACGAGCAGGCCGATCAGATCGTAGCCGGGCGAGTCGAGAGCACCGCCGCCGATCTCGACGATCTCGCCCTCCACTGTCACCAGCTTCAGGCCGAGGATGTTGTTGGCGGTGACGCCATATTTCAGGCAGTGGGCGCCGCCCGAGTTCATCGCGACATTGCCGGCGATGGTGCAGGCAAGCTGGCTCGACGGGTCGGGCGCGTAGAAGAAGCCGGCATGGGCGACCTCGCCGGAGATGGCGAGGTTGGTGATGCCGGCCTGGACCCGCATGGTGCGGTCGGCGAAGTTCGTCTCGATCACCCGGTTCATCTTGGCGACTCCGAGCACCACGGCGTCCTCCTGCGGGATGGAGCCGCCGCAGAGCGAGGTTCCGGCGCCGCGCGCCACCACCGGCACGCCCTCGGCGTGGCAGAAGGCCATGATCGCCGCGACCTGCTCGGTCGTCTCCGGCAGCACGACCACCATGGGAAGTCGCCGGTAGGAGGTCAGCGCGTCGGTCTCGAAGGCGCGCCGCTCGTTCTCCTCGGTGATCACTCCTTCGCCGGGAACGATCGCCTGCAGCGCGGCGATGACGCGGCCGCGCTTCGCCAGCACGTCTGGCCGCGGCGCGGGAAAGGCTATGGCCATGACGTCCTCCTTATGGTGGGGTCGGCCCTGCATCGGGCAAGTGCGTCCTTCGAGGCTCGCTGCCGCTCGCACCTCAGGATGAGGAGGTCGAAGATCGGCATCAGCGCTGGATGAGGCTGGACTGGCGCGGGCCCCCCGGCCCGGATGCCGAAATCAACCCTCCTCATCCTGAGGTGCGAGGGCCAGGCCCGAGCCTCGAAGGACGCAATTCCCGGATGAAGAGCCCCTCCCGGCTGGAATGATTTCAAACGACTATACGCCGGTTCCCCACTGGCGGAATGGTGCGCTTGCGGTCAAGATTGTTTCCCGTCTGGAAAGAATGGGGATGAGTTTTTGACGCCGCTCGCCGATCTTGAGGTCTTCGCCCGCGTCGTCACCGCAGGCGGCATGTCAGCGGCAGGCCGCGAGATGGGCCTGTCGCCTGCCGTCATCTCCAAGCGTATCAAGCGGCTGGAGGAGCGGCTCGGCACCCGTCTGCTCCAGCGCACGACGCGGCAACTGTCCCTCACCGAAGCCGGACAGGGCTACTACGAGCGCGTCGTCGCCATCCTCGCCTCCATCGACGAGGCGGAGACCTTCGTCACCCGCCGTTCGAACCTCGCCCGCGGCACGCTGCGTGTCTCGGCGCCCACCTCCTTCGGCCGGCTGCACATTGCCCCGCACCTGCGCCCCTTCCTCGCCGCCAATCCCGACCTCGTCGTCCATCTCGAACTGTCCGACAGCTTCGTCGACATCGTCGCCGAGGGCTATGACGTCGCGATCCGCATCGGCGAACTCGACGATTCCTCCTTCGTCGCCCGCCGCCTCGCTCCCAATCATCGGCTTCTTGTCGCAACGCCCGGCTATCTCGCGGCCCATGGCCGGCCTGCGACCCTCGGCGATCTCGCCGGGCACGCGCTGCTCTCCCACAACGCCGACATCTGGCGGCTCGAGGGGCCGGACGGCCTGCAGGTCGTGCGTCTGCACGGACCCCTGCGCACCAACTCCTCCGAGGTCATCCGCGAGGCGGTGCTGGCCGGCATCGGCATCGCGCTGCGCTCCACCTGGGACGTTGGACCGGAACTTCAGGACGGCCGGCTCGAGGTGGTGCTGCCGCAATGGCGCGCCTCGCGACGCGTCGCTGTGCATGCCGTCTATCCCACCCGCCGCTTCCTGCCGCAGAAGGTCCGGGTCTTCGTCGACTGGCTCGCCGGCCTCTACGGGCCGGTTCCCTATTGGGACCGGGGGCTCGACCTTGCGCCGCGGGAAGGCTAGAGGCTTGGCAACAAGGGTTCGACGGATGCCCTGCATCTTGGCAGTGCGTCCTTCGAGGCTCGCCATGGCATCAAGCCATGGCTCGCACCTCAGGATGAGGACCGGGGAGGACTGCATTGGTGTGATCGCTGCGACTGTTCGCAGCCTTCCCACATGCCAGTCTCAACCATCCTCATCCTGAGGTGCGAGCCCCCGGCGATGCATCAGCATCGTCCGTAGGCGAGCCTCGAAGGACGCAGTGTCCGGGCTGCAGGACCCAGCCCGATCGATGCCATCCACCCGGAACTCCGCATGACGCGCGCCTCGTCCGATCTCGACCTCCGCCTCGCGGGCCTTTTGGCCGAGGCCGGCTTTGCGCGCTCCGAGCCGTCGCTACTGATCGCCGCCGACCTCGTGCGCGACCTCGTCGGCGAGGCGCTCGCCCGCCGCCTGTTCCTGACCAGTGACGCTGATGGCAACGAACTGTGCCTAAGGCCCGACTATACGATCCCCGTCGTCCAGGCCCATCTGGAAGGCTCGCGGGCCGGCGAGGCCGCCGCCTATTCCTACCTCGGCCCCGTGTTCCGCCATCGCCCCGGAATGGCCGGCGAGTTCAACCAGGCCGGGATCGAACTGCTCGGCCGTACCGATCGCGAGGCGGCCGAGGCCGAGGTCGTGGCGCTCGCCCTCAAGGGAGCCCGGCTCTACACCGATGGGCCGCTCAGCCTCGCCATAGGCGACGTCTCGATCTTCATGGCGCTCGTCGCCGCCCTCGGGCTTCCGCCGGCATGGCGACGCCGCCTCGCCAAGGACTTCCGCCGCTCCGGCATGCTGGAGGGAGACCTGAAGCGCCTGGCCGAGCCGGCCCGCACCGGGCCGACCCATTCCGGTCTCCTCGCCGCACTCGAGGGATCGGACCCGCAGGCGGCGCGCGCCCTCGTCGCCGATCTCCTGTCGATTGCCGGCATCACCACGGTCGGCGGGCGCTCCGCCGCCGATGTCGCCGAGCGCTTCCTGGAGCAGGCGGCTCTCGGCACCGGCGGGCTCAGTCCCGGCAAGGTCGCCGTGGTGGAGCAACTGCTCGCCATCGACACCGACGCCGCTTCCGCCGAGGCGCAGATCAGGGACCTCGCGGCTGGAGCCGGGCTGGACATGGGCGAGGCCATCGATCGCCTGGCGCGGCGCAACCGGCTCCTCGCCAGTGCCGGGATCGATCTTGCCGCCGCGCGGTTCTCCACGCGCTTCGGCCGCGACGTCGACTACTACACGGGCCTTGTCTTCGAGATCCACGACGGCTCGGGGCGCGAGAGCCGGCCGCTGGTCGGCGGCGGGCGCTATGACCGGCTCACCGACATGATGACCGCCAAGCTCGGGCTCGACCTCAAGGTGCCGGCGGTCGGCTGCGCCTTCTGGGTGGAGCGCCTCGCCGTGGCGGGAGGCCGCGCATGACCGACGCCCCGCTCGTCTTCGCCATTCCCTCCAAGGGCCGCATCCTGGAATCGGCGCAAGGGTTCCTCGACCGCGCCGGGCTGAAGCCGGTGCAGGGCCGCGGCGCCCGCGACTATCGCGGCACCATCCCGGGCCTCGACCAGGTCGAGGTCGCCTTCCTTTCGGCCTCCGACATCGCGCGCGAACTGGCGGCCGGCACCGTCCATCTCGGCCTCACCGGGCTCGATCTGATGCACGAGGCGACGCCCGAGCCGGAGGATCGTCTCGTTTCGCTGACGCCGCTCGGCTTCTCGCGCGCCGACGTCGTGGTGGCGGTGCCGCAGGCCTGGATCGACGTGACGACCATGGCGGATCTCGACGACGTGGCGAGCCAGTATCGCGCGCGCCACCGCTCGCGCATGCGCGTCGCCACCAAATACCTGAACCTCACCCGCGCCTTCTTCGACCGCCACGGCATCGCCGACTACCGCATCGTCGAATCCGCCGGCGCCACTGAAGGCGCGCCGGCCGCCGGGGCGGCCGAGCTCATCGTCGACATCACCACCACGGGGGCGACGCTCGCCGCCAATGCGCTAAAGGTGCTGGACGATGGCGTGATCATGAAGTCGGAGGCGCATCTCGTCGCCTCGCGCACGGCCGCTTGGGGCGCGGGTGCGCTGGCCTGCGCCCGCGACATGCTGGACCGCATCGCCTCGCAGGCCCGCGCCCGCAAGGTCAGGGAAGTGCGCACCCGCTTCGCCGCCGCCGATGCGGCGCTGCTGGATGAGGCGCGTGCGCATTTCGGTGTCGAGGCGCCCTTCGGCGGGCCGACCTCGTCGGGCATGCTGACGTTGCACTGCCCGCCGCAATCGCTGTTCGGGCTTGCCCGCTTCCTCAGGGAACGCGGCGCGGATACCGTCTCCGTCACCGAACTCGACTACGTCTTCTCGCGCGACAACCCGCTCTACGAGACGCTGGTCGCCGCGCTGGGGTGAGGCTCAGACCGCATCGGTCGAGGTGACGACGAAGGTCTGCATCTCGCCGTCCTCGTCGCGGATCGAGACATACTCGCCGATCTGGAAGGCGTGATCGCCGAAGCGGAAGCCCGCCTCGTCGTCATCATCCGCCGTCGGGTCATAGTCGAAGGTCCAGGTCGCGCCCTTGGCGCCACCCGGCTTGTGGACGAGCAGGCCGTGCTGGTCGTCCTCGCCCTGCCAGAAGCGCCGCACCTTGCACAGCGCCCGGTGCTCCTTCCAGGCGGAAAGGTCGATGCGCCCGGCCGCGTCGAGTGGCGCGACGAACTCGTAGCCGTGCAGCTTCGACCCCTCCGGATAGCCCGGCGAGCGCGCCATGTTGAGACGGATGCGGTGGAAGCCCCGGGGGAGAGTCGTCATGTCGCGATACCTCTGAATGGAACCGTCTCTTCATGGGGCCGCGACGGTAGCTGCGCCTTGATCGGGGTCAAGTCGGCCACCCGTCACGGAAAGCCGAGCGCCCGCACGGCGATGACTGCGCCCATCCCAGCCGCAAGCGCGGCGATGTCCTTGCGGATGAAGATCATCGCGGCCGCGGCGCTGGCGACCCCGATCCAGGCCGAGAGGCCGCCGCGCACCGCCAGCGGCACGACGGTGGCGATGATGATGGCGCCGGGCAGCGCCTCCAGCGCGGCGCGCAGGAAGGGCGTCAGCGGCACGCGGCTCATGATCCAGTAGCCCGCGAAGCGGACGACATAGGTCGCCGCCGCCATGGCGAGGATGGCCGTGACGGGGCCTGCCCAGTCAGCCGCGGGCACGCAGCATCCCCGCTGTGAGAGACCCGGCAATGGCGCCGGAGATGATGAACCAGTAGCCCGGCACGAACTGGGCGGTGATGACGGCAACGCCGGCCGCCACCGGCCAGGCGAGGCGATCGCGCCGCAGCCTGAACAGCCCGACCGACATGGCCGTGAAGGTCAGCGGCATCACCATGTCGATGGCGAGGCGCTTGGGATCGGTCAGCAGGTGGCCGAGGGCGTGTCCGGGAATGGTCGCGAGCGTCCAGATCACCCACATGAACAGGCCGGCGCCGACGAAGACGCCGGCGTCCTGGCCGCCCTGGCCGTGGTAGCGCGAGCCGATGACGAAATTGGCGTCGGTCAGGGCCGCGAGCCCGAGATGCACAGGGCCCACCGGTCCGCGTGAGAGCCAGGGCTGGAGGGATGCCCCCATCAGGAGGAAGCGCAGGTTCACCGCCATCGTCACCACCACGATGGCAACGATGGAGGACAGCGTGAAGGTCTCCGGCCAGAGCTGCAGGGCGAGAAGCTGCGAGGCTCCCGCATAGACCGAGAAGCTCATCAGCACGGCCTGGCCGAGGGTCAGGCCCTTCTCGGCGGAGGCGGCCCCCACGGCCGCCGCGAAAACCAGTACGGCGGGCAGCATCGGCACGCTTAGCCGCGCCCCCTCGACCATGCCGGCGACGGTGCAGGGAACGGGGCGGGGAGGGGTGGGAGCGGGCGCCTGCATCATGCCTTCGGGTTCTGGGTCCTTTGTCCCGTTCCGCGGCGCGCCGGTCCAGAGCGCCCGGCGCAGGGCGGTCGCGCCCGATGCGCAGAGGTCGCTTCAGGGGAACTCAGCCCAGCCGCTTGCGGAAGTGGAATTCCCAGCTGGCGCTGGCATCGGCAAGATAGCGCTCCACCGGTTCGCGGACGAAGCCGAGCTTCTCGTAGAAGCGATGGCCGCGCTCAAAGCGCGTATCGCTCCACAGGACGATCTCGCGGGCCCCGCCCGACCGCGCCAGCGCCTCGCCTTCGGCATAGAGCCTCTGCGCGAGGCCTGTGCCCCGTGTCTCGGCGGCCGCATAGACCTTGAACAGCTCTGCGGTTCCGGGCACCGGGGTCATCACCGCCGCCAGCGATCCGACAAGGCGCCCGTCGTCCTCGGCGACGAAGAGCCGGCCTCCCACCCGCTCATAGTGGCTGGCGGGAGCCTTCAGTTCGGGGAATTCCGACTCGATGAAGAGGCAGCCGGGATATTCGGCGAAGGTTGTAGCGATCAGCGCGGCGAGCGGGGCGCCGTCGGCATCGGTGGCAGGGCGGATGGTCATGCGGATGCGCTTCTGACGAGGGCGAGGGCGGCGGCGGGTTCGAGAGGCGCCGCGGTCCAGCGGGCTTCCACCGCGAGTGCGGCTTCGACCATGCGCTGGTAGCGCGAACGGGGCACCTCGACGGCACCGAGGGTCGCGAGGTGCGGGGTCACGAACTGGGTGTCGAGCAGGCGGAATCCGTCGGCCTTGAGGCGCGCCACGAGGTGGACGAGCGCCACCTTTGAGGCGTCGGTCTCGCGGTGGAACATGCTCTCGCCGAAGAAGGCGCCGCCGAGACTGACGCCATAGAGCCCGCCGACGAGCCGGCCCTCCCGCCAGGCCTCCACCGTGTGGCAGTGGCCCATGCGGAACAGCGCGCCGTAGAGGGAGCGGATGCGGGCGTTGATCCAGGTACTCTCGCGTCCGTCCGCGGGCGCGGCGCAGGCGTCGATGACGGCGTCGAAATCGCTGTCGATGCGGATCTCGAAGCGGCCGCCCTTCACGGTGCGTGCGAGCCGCGACGACACCATCAGCCCGTCCAGAGGGATGATGCCGCGCCGCTCCGGCTCCACCCAGTAGAGGCCGGGGTCGTCCGCGCTCTCGGCCATCGGGAAAATGCCGCAGGCATAGGCCTTCAGCAGCACCTGCGGGGTGATGGTCTGGTCGATGTCGTCACCGTGACGGGTCATTGCGGCGAGTGTAGCGATGGGCGGGTGGGGAGGCCAGCGTCAGGAGCGGGCTGTGCCCCTCACCCTTCCCCGACGAAGCGGCCTATCCGATCGCCTTCTCGAAGCGGACCTCGCCGTCATCGGTGCGCCCGGTCTGCGACCAGCCCTGAAGACTGTAGAACCGCTCGGCCCGTGTGCCGGGGTCCGTCGAGAGCCATGCCCTGGTATGCCCGGCCGCCACAAGGTGCCGGCAGGCGGCGTCGAGCAGGTGGCGCGCCATACCGCGCCCCTCGCTGGCCGGGTCCATGAACAGCGCGAAGATCGATCCATTGCGCGGATCCGCCGAGGAGAAGCCGTGGATCCCGGCCTCGTCCTCGAAGACCCAGAAGGCGTCGCGGTCGATGAGATAGGCCACCGCTTCGGTGATCTTCTCCGGCCGCGACAAGACGTTCTCACGCACCCCCATGCGGATTTCGGTGATGCGCGGCAGGTCGGCGCGGGTGGCGGTGCGGATCACTGCTTCTCGATCCCGGCGACGCGCGCCGCCTCGGCCCACTTCAGAGCCTCGGCATTGACGCGGGCCGCGAGTTCCTCCGGCGAGGAGGGGGCGATCAGCATGCCGAGACGGTCGGTGAGGGTCGCCTTCACCTCGGCGCTGGCGGCGGCATTGCGCACGGCCTCATTGAGCTTGTCGACGACCTCGTTGGGGACGCCGGCGGGCGTGAACAGGCCGAACCAGGCGATGAGTTCGTAACCCTTCGTGCCGGCGGCCTCGTCCACGGTCGGCAGGTCCGGCATCTGCGGCGTGCGCTGCATCGAGGTGACGGCCAGCGCCCGCACGGTGCCGCCGCGGATCTGCGGCAGCATGACGCCGAGATCGGCGGTGAACAGCGTGACGCGCCCGGCGATCAGGTCCTGCATCGCATTGGGCCCGCTGCGGTAGAAGACATGGGTCATCTTCATGCCGGTCATGGTCAGCAGCATCTCGGTGGAGACGCGCTGCGACGAGGAGGCCGAGGCGAAGGTGAGATCGGTGCGCGATTTGGCGAGGTCGATCAGTTCGCGCAGGGTGCGGGCCGGCACGGAATTCGCGACCGCCACGATGAGCGGCACCGAGCACAGGAAGGACACCGGCTGGAAGTCCTTGTGCATGTCGAAGGGCACGTTGTTGAACAGCGCCGGCGCGGCGGCATTGGTCGAGTTCGTGCCGACGAGGATGGTGTAGCCGTCATTCGCCGCCTTGGCGACGGCGTCGGCGCCGATCAGGCCGTTGGCGCCGGGGCGGTTCTCGATGACGATGCTCTGGCCGAGCGTCTTCGACATCTGGTCGGCGAAGGTACGGGCGACGATGTCGGTGGCGCTGCCGGCGGCGAAGGGCACGATCGCCCGGATGGGGCGGTTCGGATAGGTCTGCGCTTCCGCGGCCTGCGGAACGAGCGCGAGACCGGCTGCGGCGGCAAGGCCGAGGCCGGCAAGGCACAGGGCAAGGGACTTGAGGCGGAACATGGGCGTCTCCCGTCATCGGATATCCGGGCGTCGTTTGCGCCCGTTGGTCGAGGCGATCTGTCTATCGCCTTCGGGAGCGAAGGCAAGCGCCTGTGCGACCCTGCATCGCGTCGCCTGCGTCTGACGGGCGGTCTATGGAAGGTCATGACCTCGCCGGCGCGCGCCCTCGCAAAGTGCTGTTTCGTCCGCCGCCGGTCCAGCCCGGGAGTGGTCGCGGCCCTGCTCGTCCTGCTGTCCGCCGGCATCCCGGCCGGGGCGCAGGAACTGTCGCCGGTCACCGTCGAGGATCCGGATGGACAACGGCTGGTCGAGCGCCTCCGCCGTGGTGGTTTGGTCCTCTTCTTCCGCCATGCCGACACCGCCGGAATGCCCTGCGATGTCTCGTTCCGTCTCGGAGATCGCGCCGGCCAGCGCAACATCTCGGCCCGCGGGCGCGAGCAGTCGCGGCGCATCGGTGAAGCCTTCGTCAGGCTGGCCATTCCTGTCCAGCGGCCCGTCCTCGCCGGCCCTGTCTATCGCGCCCGGGACACGGCCGAGGAGGCCTTCGGTGTGGCGGATGTCGCGGTCGTCGACGGGCTGACGGCGGATGACTTTGCCGGCGCGCGCCTTGCCTGGGTGCTCGATGAACATCGCCGCCTGATGGCGGAGCCGGTGCCCTCGGGGTCCAACCGCATCCTCGTCGGCCACCGCACCCCGGCGATCATGCTGTTCGGCGGGCCGGTCGGGGGCAGGGCCTTTCCGGAGGGCGCCGCCATCGTCATGGAACCGGCGCGCGCGCCCCGCATCCTCGGTATCCTCATGCTGGCGCCGATCCCCGGCGCGGGCTTTCACGGCTGCTGACGGGGGTTATAAGTTCGATAATTCTCGAAATATCGATTGACGGCGATGCGCGCTCCCGGCATCATCGCATCATGGACATCCTGACACAGGCCAGCCGGCTCGAAGCTCTCGGCAACCCGACACGCCTCGCGATCTATCGCGCGCTGGTCCGGGCGGGTCATGCGGGCGCCCCCGTCGGCAAGCTGCAGGAGGCGATCGGCATCCCGGCCTCGACGCTCTCGCACCATCTCGCCAAGCTCTGCGCCTGCGGCCTCGTCGGACAGACGCGCGAGGGGACGGTGCTGCGCTGTCGCGCTCATTTCGACGTCATGGACCAACTCGTCGGTTTTCTCGTCAACGAATGCTGCGCCGACGCCATCGCACCGGCCTGCCGCACGGAGGCCTGTGCGTGAGCCCGCCTCTTCGGTTGGAACGCTTGCCCTATAATTCGAATAAACCAGAAATATCAAAGGAGACTGACATGACCCCGAACCTGCCTGTTGTCGTCCTCGGAGCGGGGCCGGTCGGTCTTGCCGCCGCCGCCGAACTCGCCGAACGCGGCCTGCCGTTCATCGTTCTCGAGAAGGGCCCGTCCGCGGCGAGCGCCATGACCGAGTGGGCGCATGTGCGCCTGTTCTCGCCCTGGTTCTTCAACGTCTCGGCAGCAGCCGAGCGGCTGCTTGCGCCGACCGGATGGCGTCGCCCGCCCGGCAATGGCCATCCGACCGGCGGCGAACTCGTCTCCCGCTACCTCGCGCCGCTGGCGGCGCACTCGGCGATCGCGCCGTCCCTGCGGACCGGAGCCGAGGTGATCGCGGTGGCCCGCGTCGGCACGGACCGGGTGCGTGACGAGGGGAGGCAGGCCCTGCCCTTCGTCGTGCGCTTCCGGGGTGCGACTGGCGAGGACGAGGTTCTGGCGCGCGCGGTCATCGACGCCTCGGGCACCTGGACGAACCCGAACCGGTCGCGGTCCGGCGCGCTCGGCGCGATCGGCGAGACCGTGCCGGCCGTGGCGCGTCATATCTCCTACGCCATGCCCGACGTGCGGGGCAGCGACAGGAGCCGTTTCGCCGGACGGCGCGTCGCCGTGCTCGGCGCCGGGCATTCGGCGATCGGGACGCTCGTCGATCTCGACCGCCTCGCCGCCGAGGTGCCCGGCACCGAGGTCACCTGGCTCCTGCGCTCCGATCATGCCGCAACCGCCTTCCAGGGCGGAGAGAAGGACCAGTTGGCCGCCCGCGGTGCGCTGACGACAGAGGCCGCCGCGCTCGCGGCATCCGGTCGGGTCGACATTCGCACAGGTGTCCGCATCGATCGTCTGCGCGAGGAGGCGGGCTCGCTCGACATCGTTACCGATCGCGGCGAGACCATCCCCGTCGACGAACTGGTGGTCGCCACGGGCTTTCGGCCGGACCACGGCATCGCTTCGGAACTGCGCCTGTCGCTCGATCCGTCGCTGGAATGCCCCGCGGTCCTGGCGCCGCTGATCGATCCGAACCAGCATTCCTGCGGCACGGTGCGGCCGCACGGCCACGCCGTTCTCGCCCATCCGGACGCCGGCTATTTCATCGCCGGCATGAAGAGCTACGGGCGCGCGCCGACCTTCCTGATGGCCACCGGCTACGAGCAGGTGCGCTCCATCGTGGCGCATCTGGCCGGCGACAGGGCGGCGGCGGACGATGTGCGTCTCGTCCTGCCGGAGACCGGCGTCTGCTCGACCGACCGGCGCACCGACGACGGACGGACCGTCGTCGGCGGCTGCTGCGGCAAGGCGCCTCCAGCCGTCCGCGTTGCGGAAATGCAGGACTGAAGCGCGAAGGCCCCGGATTGACCGGGGCCATTTTCCGCGTTCAGCATCCCGACTTCATCATGCGCGCATCCTTCCCCTTCATCATCACCGCCCTCGGCCTCACCCAGATCATTTCCTGGGGGACCATTTTTTACGGTATCTCGGTGCTGGCGAAGCCGATGATGGCCGAGCTCGGCTGGAGCTTCACCTTCATCTTTGCCGGCTTCTCGCTGTCGCTGCTGGTGGGAGGCATCGTGTCCAAGCCGGTGGCGCGATTGATCCAGCGCCGCGGCGGACGCTTCACGCTGACGCTCGGCTCGGTGGTCGGTGCCATCGGCCTCGGGATGCTGTCGCAGGTCAATGATCCGGTTGTCTATATCGCCGCATGGATTGTCCTCGGCTTCGCCTCGCGGCTCACGCTCTACGATGCGGCCTTCGCCACGCTGGTCGAAATCTACGGCATGCGGGCGCGCCGTCCCATCTCGGTGCTGACCCTGTTTGGTGGCCTCGCCTCCTCGATCTTCTGGCCGATTTGCCACTACGCCAACGAGGCGATCGGCTGGCGCGGCGCCTGGATGGTCTGCGCCCTCTCGGTGCTGCTCGTCTGCACCCCGCTCCATCTGCTGCTGCCGCGCTTCGGCGCCCCCATCGGCGGCTCCGAAGGCAACGGGGCCGCGGAGCCCGATCCGGAACCGCTGGTGCCCCTGGACCAGAAGTCCTTCGCGATCCTGATGCTGACCATCGCCATGGCCTGCAACTCCTTCATCACCACGGCCCTGTCGGTTCACCTCATCCCGGCGGTGGTCGCCATGGGCATGGGCGCTGCCATGGCGGTGTGGATCTCCTCGCTGCGCGGCGTGTTCCAGACCCTCGGGCGGCTTGCCGAGATTCTCTGGGGCAAGAACCTCGACCCGTTCCTGTTCGCCAACATCTCCACGGGAGTGATGGTCATCGCCTTCCTGCCGCTCGCCGTCGGAGGCGTCGCGACCCCCTTCTTCTTCGCCTTCAACGTCCTGTTCGGCATCTCGGTCGGCCTTGCCACCATCGTGAAGGGGGCGGTGCCGCTCGTCCTGTTCGGCAAGCACGGCTACGCCTCCGTCCTCGCGTCCATCGCGACACCCGGCCTCATCGTCACGGCGGCGGCCCCGACCGCCTATGCTGCGGTGCTGGACGTTGCGGGACCCGTTGCCGGCTTCTGGCTGCTCTTCGTCATCTCCATCGCCTCCTTCGGCGCGACGGCGGCCCTTGCATGGAGGTTCCGCCGTCGCCAAAGCTGAAGGCGGGGCGCGGACGATGATTCTCGAATTCTGGCAAGGTGCGGGCGATCCGGTGCGGGGACTGGCGGTGGTCGTGCGCGCCGTCGCCACGATCGGCGCCCTGGGGGCCGCAGGCTCCGCGCTGTTCCTCGTCTTTCTGAGCGAGCGGCTGACTGCAGACGAGGCGCGGGCGGCGCGGCGCTGGACCGTGGTCTTCGTTTTTCTCGCGCTGATCGGCGGCGCGGCCCTCTGGCCGTTCCGCGCCATCGAGCTCTCCGGCGCCCGCGAGGGCATGGCGCGCTGGCAACTCTATTCCCAGATCGCCCGGTCGGCCTTCGGCGAAGCCTCGCTCATCGTGGCGGCCGGGCTCGGCCTCGTACTGTTCTCCCGCGTGCGCGCCACTTGGGGCGCGGGTATCGCAACGGCCGGCGCGCTGCTGATCGCCATCGGGCTGGCGCTGTCTGGCCATGGCGAGGGGCATCGCATGCGGCAAGAGGTGCTGGCGCTCGGTGTCGTCCACGTCTTTGCCGCGGCCTTCTGGGTCGGCAGCCTGCTGCCCCTGCGCAACGTCGCATTGCGCCGCGATCCGCGCTCGGCGGCGGAGGCGATCCTCGCCTGGTCCCGTCACGCCCTGGTCTTCGCGGTTCTCACCGTGGCGGCCGGGTCGGTCCTGGCCCTCCTCTTCGCCGGGGCGCCCACCGCCTGGATTCGATCGGGCTATGGCGGGACGATGATCGCCAAGTCCGTCTTCGTCGCGGCCATGCTGCTCGGCGCGCTCGCCTGCCGGTTCAAGCATGTGCGGCTGATGGAGCGCGGCGACGTACTGGCCGGCGATGCGCTGCATCGCTCCAGCGGTCGGCAGTTCCTCTTCGCCCTGGTCGTGCTCTATGCGACTGCCGAGCTTGCCTCCGCCGAGTTGCCGGCGCTTTCCACGCGCTGACGTGTTTAGGACCATGGCTGACGATGAACGCCCCTATCGTCGCAATGTCGGTGTCGCGCTGTTCGACGCCCGCGGCCGGGTGCTGATCGCCCGCCGCATCGGCGACGACGGACCCGAGGTGATCGCGCCCGGCCATGAATGGCAGCTGCCCCAGGGCGGCATCGATCCTGGCGAGGACATCGAGGCTGCGGCGCTCCGCGAACTGTTCGAGGAAACCGGCGTCAGCAGCGCCGTCATCCTCGGCCGGATGGAAGGCGAGGTCACCTATGACTGGCCGCCCTACCATGGCCCGCCGCACCGCCTCGGCCGCTGGCGCGGGCAGAGCCAGACATGGCTCGCCTTCCGCTTTGCCGGCAGCGATTCGGAGATCGACGTGACAGGCGCGGCGCCGGGCGAGCCCGTCGAATTCGACGCCTGGCGCTGGGAGCGGCTGGAACGGATCCCCGCCCTCGTCGTTCCCTACAAGCGCCATGTCTATGAGCGGATCGTCACCGCCTTTGCGGCTTTCGCGGCGCCGGCGCCTCGATCATGATCTGGTCATGATGGCCGACGATGGTCGCGCCCTCTGCCGCATGCCCCACGGGACCCCTCCTGCCATGACCGACGCCGTCGCCCGCGCCTTCGAGGCCCTCGAGACCCATCGCCGCGCGCTGATGATGATGTCGCTGAGGGAGACCTTCGAGGAGGACCCCCGACGGTTCTCGCGCCTCTCCCTGAAGCTCGGTCCGATGCTGATGGACTGGTCGAAGACCCGCGTCGTGCCGGCTACCATTAAGCTGCTCGTCGATCTGGCCAAGGCGTCCGGCGTCGAGGAGAAGCGCGACGCCATGTTCGCCGGCGCGCGCATCAACACGACCGAGGACCGCGCCGTGCTGCACGTGGCGCTGCGCAACCTGTCCGGCGCGCCGATCCTCACCGACGGCCGCGACGTCATGCCCGAGGTCGCCGCCGAGCGTGAGCGCTGCTTCGCCTTCGCCGAGGCCGTCCGCTCCGGAGCGCTGCGCGGGGCGACCGGCAAGCGCTTCACCACGGTGGTCAATATCGGCATCGGCGGATCGGACCTCGGCCCTGCCATGGCGGCGCAGGCGCTCTCGCCCTATGCGAAGCGCGGCCTTGCTGTGCGCTTCGTCTCCAACGTGGACGGCGCCCATATCGCCGACACGCTCAAGGGGCTCGATCCCGCCCGTACGCTGGTCGTCGTCGTCTCCAAGACCTTCACCACCGTCGAGACCATGACCAACGCGGAGACGGCGCGGAACTGGGTCACGCAGACGCTCGGTGATGGCGCGGTCGGCCATCATTTCGCGGCGGTCTCGACCAATCTTGCCGCCGTCAACGCCTTCGGCATTCCCGAAGCCAGCATGTTCCGCTTCTGGGACTGGGTCGGAGGGCGCTACTCGGTCTGGTCGGCGGTCGGCCTCTCCCTGATGATCGCCGTCGGCCCACGCCATTTTACCGCGTTCCTCGCAGGCGCCGAGCGTGTCGACCAGCATTTCCGCACCGCGCCTCTCAGCCGCAACATGCCGGTCATCATGGGCCTGCTCGGCATCTGGCACCGCAATGTGTGGGGCTATGCCAGTCACGCGGTGCTGCCCTACGACCAGCGGCTCGCACGCCTGCCGGCGCATCTCCAGCAACTCGACATGGAGAGTCTCGGCAAGAGCGTCGCGCTGTCCGGCAAGGCGGTGACGCGGCCCACCGGCCCGGTCATCTGGGGCGAACCCGGCACCAACGGCCAGCACGCCTTTTTCCAGCTTCTCCACCAGGGCACCGAGGTCGTGCCGGCGGATTTCCTCATCGCCGCCTCGCCGCACGAGCGCGGCCGCAAGCATCATGACCTCCTCATCGCCAACTGCCTGGCGCAGAGCCAGGCCCTGATGAGGGGGCGGACCTTCGAGGAAGCGCGCGACCAGCTCGTCGCCCGCGGCCTGTCGCGGGCCGAGGCGGAGGCGCTGGCGCCGCATCGCGTCTTCACCGGCGACCGGCCGTCGACGACGTTCCTCTATCGCAAGCTCGACCCCGCGACGCTCGGCATGATCGTGGCGCTCTACGAGCACAAGGTCTTCGTCATGGCGGCGATCATGGGGATCAACGCCTTTGACCAGTGGGGCGTCGAACTCGGCAAGGAACTGGCGACGCAGCTCGAGCCGCTGGTCGCCGGCCGCAGCGCGGACATGCGCGGGCTCGATTCCTCGACCGCCGGCCTCATCCAGCACCTGAAGAAGCTGAGGGTCTGACCCTCAGCGCCCCAGCGGCTCCCCCACCCCGACCCGCTCGGTGATGAGGCCGTAATGCTCGACGCGCCGGTGGCGCTTGAAGTCGAAGATCGTGTCCTTGCCGAAGGTCGTCTCGTCGAGGTCGCAGGGGATCACCAGCACGCCGTCGTCCTCATGGTCGATCTCGCCGACGATCTTGCCGTTGGGATCGACGATGAGCGTGCCGCCCATGCAGTGATGGCCGTCCTCGGTGCCGGCCTTCGCCACCGCCACCACCCAGGTGGCGTTCTGGTAGGCGCCGGCCTGACAGGACAGGCGATGATGGAACAGGCGGTCCTCGATCTTCTCGTTGCCGCGCTGCGAATTGACCGACGGCGTGTTGAAGCCGAGCACCACCATCTCGACGCCCTGCAGTCCCATGACGCGGTAGGTCTCGGGCCAGCGCCGATCGTTGCAGATGGCCATGCCGACGAGACCACCCTCGAAGTTCCACACCGGGAAGCCGGTGTCTCCCGGCTCGAAATAGCGCTTCTCGAGATGCTGGTGGGTGCGTTCGGTGTCGAACTCGACATGGCCCGGCAGATGGGTCTTGCGGTACTTGCCGACGATGGTGCCCGCCTTGTCGACGAGGATCGAGGTGTTGAAGTGGTGGCCGTCGGGGGTGAGCTCGGCATAGCCGAAGCTCATCGCCATGCCGAGCGCCTTCGCCCTGTCGAACAGCGGCTGCGTCGCCGCGTTCGGCATGGAGGCCTCGAACCAGTGGTCCATCTTCGCGCGGTCTTCCTCGTACCAGCGCGGGAAGAAGGTGGTCAGGGCCAGCTCCGGATAGACGATGAAGGTCGCGCCCTTCGCCTTCGCCTCTTCCATCAGGGCGATCATCCGCGCGACGACGCTGTCGCGGCTGTCGGCCTTCTGGATCGGGCCGAGCTGGGCGGCGGCGACGGTGACGATGCGGGCCATGACGGTCTCCTGATGCAGGGCGGCGGTACGCGGGTCTCTCGCCGCGGGCGCTTGGGGCCTGGCGGCGAGGCGGGCGTATGCGGAACGGCGTGCCAGACCTAATCATGCCTGTCGGGGGCTTCTCAAGTTCGCGCTCGGCGGATTGTCGCTCCAGGGGCCGCGAGGCGCGGCATGGAAGCCTTGCGGCGGCCGGCTTTGACCGGCACCCTCGTTCTGTGCCATCGGCAGCGTTGAAACGCTCTCCCCTGACGAGGACAAAAGCCATGAAGGCGAACGGCATCGACCTTTCCACCGCCAGCGGCGTCTATGTCATCGCGGCGACGCCCTTCCAGGACGACGGCCGGATCGACGAGAAGTCGACGGATTCCATGGTCGATTTCTATCGCGCCTGCGGCGCCGACGGCCTGACCATCCTGGGGGTCATGGGCGAGGCGCCGAAGCTCGCCGCCGAGGAGTCAGTCGCGATCTCGAAGCAGATCATCCAGCGCGCCGGGCCCTCCATGCCGGTCATCGTCGGCGTCTCGGCGCCGGGATTTGCCGCCATGCGGGCGCTCGCGCGCACGGTGATGGATGCGGGCGCCGCCGGCGTCATGATCGCGCCGCCCAACACGCTGCGCACCGACGACCAGATCCTCGGCTACTACAAGCAGGCGGTGGACGCGATCGGCGACGACATCCCCTTCTGCATCCAGGATTTCCCGCTGACCTTCTCGGTGGTGATGAGCCCCAAGGTCATCCGCTCGATCATCCAGGAGCTGCCCTCCTGCGTCATGCTGAAGCACGAGGACTGGCCGGGCCTTGAGAAGATTTCGACGCTGCGCGGCTTCGAGGCCGACGGCTCGCTGCGCCACGTCTCGATCCTCTGCGGCAACGGCGGCCTCTTCCTTGACTTCGAATGCGAGCGCGGCGCCGACGGCGCCATGACCGGCTATGCCTTCCCCGACATGCTGGTCGACGTGGTGAGACTGCAGAAGGCCGGCAAGCGCGATGCCGCCCACGACCTCTTCGACGCTCACCTGCCGCTCATCCGCTACGAGCAACAGCCGGGCGCAGGTCTCGCCGTGCGCAAGTATCTCCTGAAGAAGCGCGGCGTCATCGCCTCCGACGCCCAGCGCAAGCCGAGCGCCCCGCTTTCGGCCAAGGCGCGGGCCGAAGTCGACTACCTGTTCGACCGCCTGGCGAAGCTCGACGCCCGCGCCAAGGCGGCGTGAGGCGGCAGACGGACTGAACTCTTCGTGTTGAAGGGCCGCCGGGAGACCGGCGGTCTTTTGCTTTTGAGCCGTGCTGCACATCGCAAGTGCGTCCTTCGAGGCTCGCCACCGGACGATGCTGTCGCATCGCCGGAGGCGCGCACCTCAGGATGAGGAGGGTCGTGAGTGGCATCGGCGTCAGGTGACGGTATGCGCTCCATCGTCATTCACCCGGGGTGCAAATCACCACCTCCCTCATCCTGAGGTGCGAGGCCGAACGGCCGAGCCTCGAAGGACGCACTTCGGTTGTGCAAGGCGCCACCGGCTTCGGCTTGTTGCGCACGGCGGGCACTGCGACAATGCGTGCATCATGGCCGATCCGATCCCCGTCACGCCCTTCCTCGACCTGAACCCGGACGACATCACCTACACGTTCGTGCGCGCCTCGGGCCCGGGCGGCCAGAACGTCAACAAGGTGTCGACGGCCTGCGAACTGAGGTTCAATCTCGCGTCCGCCGCGATGCCCCCCGACATCAAGGCGCGCCTCGTGCCGCTCGCCGGCTCGCGCCTGACCAAGGACGGCGTCATCATCATCCAGGCCGACCGCTTCCGCTCGCAGGACATGAACCGCGAGGATGCGCTGGCACGCCTCGTCGAGATCGTGGCCAAGGCGGCCGTGCGCCCGAAGCGGCGCATCGCGACAAAACCCACCCGCGCCTCGAAGGAGCGGCGGCTGGAGGGCAAGCAGAAGCGCTCCGGCGTCAAGAAGATGCGGCAGGGCAAGCCGGGGATGGAATGAGCGTGACGATGCAGGACCCTGGGTGCCACCGGGCGCAATCGTCGAACATGGCCGAAATCTAACGGATCAGCGTCACGCTGTCAAGGACAATAATCCTAAAACCCGATCGGTCGGCATGGTCTCTCACACCAGCCCCGCCGCCTTTGCGATCCGGTACTGCCCGGCAAAGGCCGCATCGGCCGGGGCCGTCTCGTGGGCGATGCCGAGCACGTCAAGCGCCTCCGCATAGCGCGCTGCCAGAGCCTCGCCGCCGACAATGACGACAGGTCCGCCGACATCCGGCGCGAAGCTCTGCGCCTCGGCGATCTCGGCCCCGATCAGCAGACCAGACAGCCGCTCGGCGGTCTCGTTCGCCGGGAAGTCGCCCATCAGGCTTCCCGCCCGCTGCCGGAACAGCTTGCCGAGGAGGCCCGCCCCGCCGTCCGCCGCGCCGATGGCCGCGCCCGCAGCGAAGGCCTCGGGCGACGGCGCCCAGTCCGCCGTCGTCAGTTTCAGCACGGTATGGTCCTTCAGGGCCGCGAAGGCGTCGCCCGTCATGGCGGAACGGAAGGCCGTGATGCGGCCATCCGTGACCCGCACCCACTTTGAATGCGTGCCGGGCATGACGGCGAGGCGCGTGCCCTTGAGATCGAGCCCGGCGATCTGCGTCTCTTCGCCGCGCATGACGTCCGGTGCGCCGTCACCATGGCGGAACGACAGTCCGGTCACGAAGACGATGCGGCGGCCCTTCGCCGTGGTCAGCCGCGCCAGCGCCCCGGCGAGGTCGTCCGCGCCGGCCGGGCAGCGGAGATAGGGCGTCTCGACCCATCCCGTGCGGCTCGTCACCATGCCGGAAGCGATCACCGGCAGGCCGCAGGCCGGGTCCCACCCGCCGATGGACCGTTCCAGGACAGCCTCGAAGTCGCGGCCGGGCACGGAGAGAAGGCCGTCCTGGTTCGCCATGCGGTCGAGGATGGCGCCGCCGCCATCCATCAGCGCGGCGCGAAAGGACGTGGTGCCCCAGTCCACCCCGATCAGACTGCCTTCGGCCATGTCGTCGCCTCCCGGAAGCGTCTTCCTGTGATCCTGCGGCCGCGCACAAGACCTGTCCCCTTGCCAGCACGGCCGTGGTCGCTTTAATCGCGCCCCGCACCTAGCACGAACCCTGTCATTCTCCAGCGCAGTTCATCGCTCATGTCCCATGACCTCGCCGTCGCCCGCGCCGCGACCCTCCGCCCGATCGCCGAGGTCGCCGCCGCGGCCGGCATTCCGGCCGATGCGCTGGAGCCCTACGGCAAGTACATCGCCAAGCTCGATGCGGATTACCTGAACAGCCTGAAGAACAAGCCAGACGGCAAGCTGGTCCTCGTCACGGCGATCAACCCGACCCCGGCCGGCGAGGGCAAGACCACGACCACCGTCGGCCTCGGCGATGGCCTCAACCGCATCGGCAAGCGCGCCGTCATCGCCCTGCGCGAGCCCTCCCTCGGCCCGGTCTTCGGCACCAAGGGCGGCGCCACCGGCGGCGGCAAGGCGCAGGTGCTGCCCATGGAGGCGATCAACCTCCACTTCACCGGCGATTTCCACGCCATCACCTCGGCGCACAACCTTCTCGCCGCCCTCGTCGACAACCACGTCTACTGGGGCAACTCCCTCGGAATCGACACGCGCCGCATCGTCTGGCGCCGCGTGCTCGACATGAACGACCGGGCGCTGCGCTCCATCGTCAACGGTCTCGGCGGCGGCGGCAACGGCTTCGCGCGCGAGGACGGCTTCGACATCACGGTGGCCTCCGAGGTCATGGCCTGCTTCTGCCTCGCCAGCGATCTCGCCGATCTCGAGGAGCGGCTGGCGCGCATCGTCGTCGCCTACACGCGCGACAGGAAACCGGTCACCGCAGGCCAGCTCAACGCCGCTGGCGCCATGGCGGCGCTGCTCAAGGACGCCATCAAGCCGAACCTCGTGCAGACCATCGAGGGCTCGCCGGCCCTCATCCACGGCGGCCCCTTCGCCAACATCGCCCATGGCTGCAACTCGGTCATCGCGACCCGCGCGGCGCTGAAGCTCGGCGACTACGTGGTGACGGAAGCCGGCTTCGGCGCAGATCTCGGGGCGGAGAAGTTCTTCGACATCAAGTGCCGCAAGGCGGGTCTGAAGCCGGACGCCGCGGTGATCGTCGCCACCGTCCGCGCGCTGAAGATGAACGGTGGCGTCGCCAAGGCGGATCTGGCGCGTGAGAACCTCGAGGCCCTGCGGGCCGGCATCGTCAACCTCGGCCGGCACGTGGAAAACGTCCGCGCCTTCGGCGTGCCCGTCGTCGTCGCCATCAACCATTTCACGTCCGACACCGAGGCGGAGCACCGGCTCATTGCCGACATCTGCCACGAGGAGTTCGGCGTCGAGGCGGTCCAGTGCCGCCACTGGGCCGAGGGTGCGGTCGGGGCCGAAGACCTCGCCCGCAAGGTCGTCGCGCTCTGCGAGGGGGGCACTGTCCATTTCCAGCCGATCTACCCGGACAGCCTGTCGCTCGAAGGCAAGATCCTCTCCATCGCCACCCGCATCTACCGCGCCGACGACATCGCCATCGCGCCGAAGGCCGCGGCTGACCTCAGGGCCTTCGAGGCCGCGGGCTTCGGCCACCTGCCGGTCTGCATGGCGAAGACGCAATATTCCTTCTCTGCCGACCCGACCCTGCTCGGCGCGCCGATCGGCCATACGGTGCCGGTGCGCGAGGTGCGGCTCGCAGCCGGCGCCGGCTTCGTCGTCGCCATCTGCGGGGAGATCATGACCATGCCGGGCTTGCCGAAACTCCCTGCGGCAGAGGCGATCCACGTCAATGCCGACGGGCTGATCGAGGGGCTGTTCTGAGAGTGGTTGGTTGGGCCAGGCCACCTGCACGACCCAAGTGCGTCCTTCGAGGCTCGCTTTGCTCGCACCTCAGGATGAGGAGGGTGAGGTTGGCATTGTGCGTGAACATGCCTCGCGCGTTCGCCTTCCCGCAGGAAACTAACCTCCTCATCCTGAGGTGCGAGCCCCGGGGCGATGCTTCAGCATCGTCCGGTGGCGAGCCTCGAAGGACGCACTTGCGATCTGCAGTGCCTTCTTCAGTCAGCGGTCGGATGCCAGACCGGTGCGAAACCCTCGCGCAGCACGGCGATGGTCGATGGCGGCGCGAGCACATCGACCTCGCGCACAGGCCGTGGCAGGGCAGGGGAATAGCCGGCGAAGGACCAGGGCAGCATGGCGTCGCCGCGCAAGGCGAAAGCCTCGCCTCCGATCGCGATCATGGTGCCGTCCGGCAATCCGGCGGCCTCGGTGCGCCACATGCGCTTCTCCCGCCCCGCCAGCCGCTCGCCATGCAGCACCGCATCCATCTCCGGAGCGCTTGGTGGTCTCGCCAGCCCTTGCGCCCGTCCCCAGGCGGCGGCAAAGCGGGTCGCATCGGCGCGCCGGCATTCGAAGCAGGGGCGATGGCCGGCGGCCAGCGCCGTCACCTCGTCGAGGAAGAAGAGCTCGGTGTAACCCCGGCCCATCAGGGGGAACCGCCGCCGGCCCTTGAACGACAACACGCAGCAGATCCATTGCCGCGAGGCCCATTGCCTCACCCCGATCGTCTTGTCGTCACGATGGAATCGTCCGCCACGGTTGCCGAGGAACAGTCCGCGCTCCGGCACCGCCGCGATCGCCCCGAACGCATCGACGCGGTTCGCCAGCGGCATGGCCGGCTCAGTAGCGGGCGTCGGCCGACGGCGTGCCCCGCGGTCCGCCGAAGATGCTCTCGAAGAAGTTCGGCTGCGGCGGCGGAGCCTGTTGCACCTGCGGTGCGATCTGCGCCGGTGCCTGCGGCGGGCGCTCGGCCGGCCTGACGACGCGCTGCGGCGGCGCACCCGGGGCATCCCAGCCATAGATGTCGTCGCGGAACTGCACGGTGCCATCCGGCGCCGACCAACCCGTGAGATAGACCCAGGCGACCGGAACGGCCTGGGTGAGACGTACGTCGCGGCGCTGCGTCTGCGTCATGCCCTGAACGACCTGCTCCTTGGTGAAGCCCTGCGGGGCGAGCAGCCATGTGACGAAGTCGGAGACGTCGGCGACGCGCACGCAGCCGGACGACAACGAGCGGCTGTCGGACTGGAACAGGCCGCGCGACGGTGTGTCGTGCATGAACACCGCTTCCGTGTTCGGCATGTCGATGCGCACGCGTCCGAGCGAATTGCCGGCACCCGCATCCTGCCGCAGCGTGTAGTTCACGGCGCGTTCCGTCGACCAGTCGATGGTCGCAGGGTTCACCTCGTTGCCCGAGCGGTCGAGCATGCGCACGCGCATGTTGGCGAGGGTTGCCGGATTGCGGCGCATGCGCGGAATGATATCGCGCTTGATGATCGACGTGGGGATTGTCCAGGTCGGGTTGAAATTCACCACCGTCAGCCGCGTCTCGACCATGGGCGAGGCGTGCGCCTGCTTGCCCACGATGACGACGTGGCGGCGGCGGACGACGCCGCCCTCGATCGCTTCCGCCGCGGCGGCCGGAATGTTGACGATGACGTAGCGCTGGCCGAAGGCGAAGCGGCTGTCGGCCAGCCGCTCGAGCGACTTCTCCAGCGCCCTGACCCGCACTTCGGCCGGAATGTTGAGCTGGCGTATCGTTGCACCCGCGACGAGCCCGGAGGCGACCAGGCCGACACGGCGCTGGAAGCGTTGCACCGCCTGCATCGTGGCGTCGTCGAAGAGATCGCCCGTCACGAGCGCGGGGGAGAGGTCGCCCTCGGCGGCCAGGCGCTGCTTCAGCAGGACGACCGCTGCGCCGCGCGCGCCCTTGTTCAGTCTCAGGTTCGTCGGCAGCGTGCCCCAGCCGCCGCGCTGGGCGATCTGGCGATAGGTCGCGAGCGCAGCCTGCGTCGCCGCCACGGTCTGCGGACCGTAGGTCGGCTGCGGGTCGGAGGAGATGGCCGTGACCCGCGGCGGCGGAGGCGGGCGCGGCGGCCGGGGGCGGGCGGGCGGAGCCGCGCGGGCGGGCTGGGCGCCATCGGCCGGGGCCTGAGCCGTCGGGCTCGCGGGCGCGGGCTCAGCGGGAGCGGGGACAGGGGCTGCCGGTGCCGGTTGCGCTGCCGCAGGAGCCTCCATGACGGGAGCCTGCGCCCCGGCCTGGCCGGAGACGAGCGACATCGCGGCGCCGAGGAGCGCGGCACTGAACAGCCGGGGGAAGGTGCGAAGTGTCATGAATCAGCGATTTGGGGGAACGGTAGAGGCGATCCATAGCGCAAATAAGGCAGGCTGTCGCAAGGAGAGCTCAGCCGAGGCGCGCGATGGCGGCGGCGAGGCTTTCAGGCAGCGGAATCGGCCGGCGGTTCTGCGCATCCACATAGACATGGACGAAATGGCCGTGGGCGATGGTCGCCTCGCCGCCCTTGAGGAAGATGCCGATCTCGTAGCGCAGGCTCGACCGGCCGCGCTCGCCGAAGGTGAGGCCGGCCTCCAGCGCGTCGGGATAGCCCGCCGGCGCGAAGTATGAGCAGCGCGTGTCGACGACGAGCCCCATCCAGGGGCTGACGAGGGGCTGCATGCCGGCCTCTTCGATCAGGAACACGTTCACTGCCGTGTCGAAATAGGAATAGTAGATGACGTTGTTCAGGTGACCGTACTGGTCGTTGTCGGACCAGCGCGTCTGGATCGGCAGGAACCAGCGGAAGTCGCTGCGCGGGCGCGGCACGGGGCGGGAAGGGATCGACGACATCGGCGGTCTCGCTGGTGGATCGGTCGTGGCGAGAACAGCCGATCCGCGGTGCCTTGAAAAGCCCCGCGAACGGGTGGGCCGCCTTTGCTGCCCAAGGGCGTCTGTCGGCCACCCGAATGGCGTCTATCGGCCACCCGAGGAAAACACGAAGATCCGTGCCATGGTGAAGTTGGCGACGAAGGCGAGGCCGATCGGCACGATGGCGGCGAGCGCCAGCGGCAGGTAGCGCACTGCGAAGAGGAAGCTCAGCACCTCGACGGCGAGACCCACCGTTCCCGAGGCGACGAAGCGCAGGTAGGTCGACCAGGACAGGCGGCCGCCGCTCTCGCGGGAAAACGTGAAGAGCGTGTTGAACAGGTAGGAGTTCGACACCGCGACGGCCCAGCCCAGCGCCTTGGCGAGGCCGAGGGCGACGTCGTTGGTGGCAAGGCCCATCGGCGTCAGCGCGAACAGGGTCACGCCGACGGTGATGACGTAGTTCACCACCCCGTTGATGGCGCCGATCAGCCCGAAGGACAGCATCTTGCGTCCCTCGCGAAGCAGCATCGCGCGCAGCGTGCCGGCAGGTCTCTGTTGTCCGTCATTCATCCTGGGGCCGTCGTCTACACGCTTTTGCGTCATGAAACAGCCGGCGCGTGGTGACCATGATGCAGGATCACTCTTCACGGCGACGTGAACTGCGGTATCATGACCCTCTGTTTCAGGAGCGGCTGCGGGCCGTGGACCTCATGAGTATCAGCGACAGGCGCGTCATTGCCTTTCCCGGCACGGAAACCCCACCCTTCGGCCTCACCATCGTGGTGCCGGCCTACAACGAGGCGGAGGCTCTGCCCCACACCCATGCCAAGCTGACGGCTTTCGCCCGCAAGCTGAAGGACGAGCGGGGCCTCGCGGTCGAGATTCTGTATGTCGACGACGGCTCGCGCGACGGCACCTTCGCCGTGGCGCAGGGGCTGAAGGCCGAGGGCGCCGACGTCCAGGTCATCGGCTTCTCGCGCAATTTCGGCAAGGAGGCGGCCCTCCTCGCCGGCCTCGACCATGCCCGCTACGGCGCCGTCATCTTCATGGATGCCGACGGCCAGCATCCGACCCGGGTGGCCGAGACGCTGGTGTCGCGCTGGCTCGACGACGGCTACGACGTGGTCTTCACCTACAAGGCGCACCGCCGCGACGAGCCGCGCCTGCGCACGCTCTTCGTCAATACCTTCTATGGCGTGGTCAATGCCGGCGTCCGCCACAAGATCCCGGCCGATGCCGGCGACTTCCGTCTGCTGTCGCCCCGCGCCGCGGCGGCGCTTCGCCGCCTGCCCGAGCGCGGCCGCTTCTTCAAGGGCCTGTCGAGCTGGGTCGGCTTCCGCCAGATCGGCATTCCCTACGAGCCGGACGATCGCCAGCAAGGCGAAGCCAAGTGGAGCTTCTGGGGCCTGCTGGCCTTCTCCATCGAGGGGCTGACCTCGTTCTCCATCGTCCCGCTGCGGATGGCGAGCCTGCTCGGCGCGCTGCTGGCGGCGGCCGCCTTCTGCTACGGTCTCTACATCGTCGCCGAGACGGTCGTGCTCGGCCGCGGCGTGCCGGGCTACCCTTCCGTCCTCGTCGCCGTCACCTTCATCGGCGGCGTGCAACTGCTCATGATCGGCGTGCTCGGCGAATACATCGGCAAGATCCTCTCCGAGCTGAAGGGACGTCCGGTCTATCTCGTCGCCGAACAGGTGCTGAAGCGCGCGGCGGATCAGCCTGCACTGACCGAGGCGACCGGTCCGCTGGCGCAGGGCGACTGATCGTCCGGCCCGATCGGAAGTCCCGGGAATGAAGCGCCTGATCCTCTGCGCCGACGACTATGCCCTGGCGCCGGGGGTCTCGCGTGCGATCCGCGAACTCGCTGCGGCCGGGCGTCTCAACGCCACCTCGGTTATGACGCCGGGCCCCGATCTCGCGGCCGAAGCCGGGAGGCTGCTGGCCGTCGCCCCGGCCGGCTTCCAGATCGGCCTGCATGTGACGCTGACCGGCGGCCTCAGCCCCTTGACCGCACCGCGCTTCGCCATGGCCGAGGGCATCTCGCCCCTGCTGTTGCGAGCCCATCTGCGCCGTCTCGACCGGCCTGCGATCACCGCGGAGGTCGAGGCGCAGATGCGGGCTTTCATCGCCGCCTTCGGCCGCCCGCCCGCCTTCGTCGACGGGCACCAGCACGCGCACCTGCTGCCGGCGATCCGCGACATCGTCGTCGCGGCGACCGAGCGCCACGCGTCCGGCGCCTGGATCCGCCAGTGCGGTGGCCCCCGCGGCGCGGGGGAGGGTGTCAAGGGACGCGTCATCGCCGCCCTGTCGCGCGGCCTCAGACGAACCCTCGCCCGCCATCACATCCCCACCAACCCGGCCTTCTCCGGCGCCTACGACTTCCGCCGCGCGACCGATTTCGCGACCATCTTCCCGCGCTTTCTCGATGGTCTCCCCGACGGTTCGCTGGTCATGGTCCATCCCGGCTATGTCGATGACCCGCTGAGGCGGGCTGATCCCGTCCACGCGCCGCGCGAGCACGAGAATGCCTATCTCGCGGGGGATCGCTTTCCCGCCGACCTGACCCGCGCCGGCTTCAGCCTCGCCTGACGCGAATCACCAGGATCGCAATGTCTTACTTGCGAATTATTCGCAACAAGCTAGGGTGATGCGCAGAATCATCACTCGCGCTTTGTTGTCGGTATCTGCTTGCCGCCGACCGGGCCTCCCGCATACTCGGGACGGGACATATCGGGGGCTACCCATGAATCGCATCGTTCTCGCAGCCGTGGCCGCCGTCCTGTGGGGCTCTCTCGCCTTCGCCGCCGATGTCTCTCGGCTTCCAGCCCCTGCGGCCACGGAGGCCGCCAGCCCGGACGATGCCTACGGCTTCCTCGACGGCACCGGTGTCGGCAGCCCCGGTGACCGCGGCCTGACCTCCGAGACCACCGCCCGCTTCGGCAAGTTCGACGGCAGCTATGCCGGCATCAACACCAAGCTCGAGGCCGGCTGGACGCCGATCCAGCGCCTGCAGGTCTCGCTCGCGGTGTGGGCCGCCTATCACGACATCCGCAACAACACCGTTCCCGGCTACCCGAACCAGAACCGCTTCGCCTTCGACGGCCTCGCCGGTCAGGTGCGCTATCAGTTGCGCGAGCGCGGAGCGGGGGTTCTCGACCCCGGCCTGACGGTCGGCGTCGAACTGCGCTGGGGCCGTTACTCGGAGGGGCTCGGCATCTCGGCCGAGCGCTTCGCCGCGACCTTCAAGGTGGCGATGGACGCCGCCCTCATCGGTGACCGGCTCTACGGTTCCGTGAACCTCAATCTCGGACCGGGCACCGAGCGTCCACGTGGCGCACCCGGCTATGCCAACGATTCCGGCCTCGAACTGGGCGGCGCGCTCGCCTGGCGGGTCGGCGAGGGCTCCTCGACCTTCGTCGGCGGCAATCTGCGCTATGTCGCGGCCTATGCCGGCGCCTTCCTCAACCAGTGGGGCGGCCATGCCGTGCTCGTCGGCCCGACCCTGTTCCACAAGATCGGCGATGTCGGCCCGTTCAAGGACACCTTCGTCTCCCTCGCCTGGAACGCCCAGGTCTGGGGCCGCGCCGCCGGCGGCGCCACCGGCTCGCTCGATCTCGTCAATTTCGAGCGCCATCAGGTGCGCGTGAAGCTGGGCGGCGCCTTCTAGCGCATTCGCTGTTGCGGGCCGCCATGGATCGGCCATAACTGGCCACGACAAGGCTCGCCGATGGCACGCTTCTTCTTCAATCGCAGGGGACAGGATCCCGAGACGGCCGACGCCTCGCGCCGGCTCACCGCGATGGTGCGCGCAATTCTCTCGCTGTCGGACGACGACGGCGTCACGGTGAGCGAGATCGCCTGCTCGCATCCCGAATGCGGCGACGCCGAAACCATCGTGCTGGTGATGCGGCTCGGCCGCCCGACCGAGGCGGTCAAGGTCGCGAAGGCCATGCGCCTCGTCAGCGAGGAGGAACTGCGCGAGGCCCTCGCCGGCATTCCCTCCGACGTGCCGTCCTGATGCCCCTCTTCCCTTCCGTCAGGGCGCGTGATTGATCGCGCCGCTGCCGTCAGACCAGCCTGCCCAAGTCCAGCCTGCCCAAGTCCAGCCCCGGGGTTCCCTCATGTTTCCCATCGCCATCGCAGCAGCACTGGCCGCCACGGTGCTGGCCGGCGCCAGGGTCGCCGGCTGGATCGACCTGCCGCCCTATGTCTTCGCCCTGACGCTCGTTGCGGCGGGCGTTGCGTGGCTCTCGCGGCCCACCTCGACGCTCATCCGCGCCATCATCGGCTTCCTCGTCGTCTGGCACCTGGCGGCGCTGGCCATCCTGCTCATGAACGAGGCCGGCTTGATCTCTTCCGCGCTCGGTCCCTACCTGCCGACGCGCGCCAGCATCCTGCTCTCGGTGATCTTCGCGGTCGCCGTCTATGCCCTGAGTTTCGTCGGCACCATCCGCCAGATCACGAAACTCGCCGATCCCTTCTTCGAGGCGCGTGACATGGGCGTGGTCCAGCTGCCCTTCGGTCTCAGCCTGCGGATGCAGGAGCGCTATGTCGCCCATGCGCTGCTCTACGTCCTGCTCGCCATCAACATCGCGCAGGTGCTGGCGACAGTGCTCCTCAACCAGTGGAACAACCGCTTCTACACGGCGCTGCAGCAGCGCGCCGAGGCGACCTTCTGGGTGGAGCTCCAGTATTTCACCATCGTCGCCTTTCTTTGGGTGATCCTCGCCGTCTACGAGCTCTACCTCACCCAGTGGACGCAGATGCGCTGGCGGCACTGGATGACCAGCCAGATGACCGGCCACTGGCTGGACGATGGCGGCCACTACCGCATGCGCCTCGCCGGCAACCAGGCCGACAACCCCGACCAGCGCATCGCGGAAGACATCCGCTTGTTCACCGAGAAGTCGCTCGAATACATTCTTCGCTTCTTCTCGGCGATCCTGTCGCTCTACGCCTTCGTGCTGATCCTCTGGGGCCTGTCGGCGAGCTTCAAGTACAATGTGCTCGGCATCGACCTGGAATCCATTCCCGGCTACCTCGTCTATGCGGCGCTCTTCGTCGCCATTTTCGGCACGGTCTGCGCCCATCTCATCGGCCGCAAGCTGATCGGCATCAACTTCCTGCGCCAGCGCTACGAGGCCGATTTCCGCTACAGCCTGGTGCGGGTGCGCGAGAACGACGAGCAGATCGCGCTTCTGAAGGGCGAGCAGGCCGAGGGACAGGGCCTCGCCCGCCGCTTCGCCAATGTGGTCACCAACTGGTTCGACTACATGAAATATACCAAGCGCCTCACCTGGTTTACGAGCTTCGTCAATCAGGGCTCGGTGATCTTTCCCTTCGTCCTGCTGGCGCCGGCCTATTTCTCGGGCGCCGTGCAGCTCGGTGCGCTGACCCAGACCGCCGGGGCCTTCGGCCGGGTGGAATCCGCCCTGCTGATCTTCACCAACCTCTATTCCTACCTGGCCGACTACAAGTCCGTCGTCGACCGCCTCACCGGCTTCGATCGGTCCGCGGACGGTGCGCGCAAGAAGCCGGCGTCGTCCATCGTCAGCGAGCGCAACGGAAACCACCTGCAGCTCGCCAACCTCTCGGTGGCACTTCCCGATGGCAAGGTGCTGGTTTCAGCACCGGATCTCACCGTCAATCAGGGCGATCGGGTGCTGGTGACCGGCCCGTCCGGCTCGGGCAAGTCGACGCTTTTCCGAGCCATTGCCGGCATCTGGCCGCACGGGTCGGGCACGGTGTCCTCACCGAGCGGCGCCGAGATCATGCTGTTGCCGCAGCGGCCCTACTTCCCGGTCGCCAGCCTGCGCGATGCCGTCACCTACCCGTCCGAGCGCGGCGCCTATTCCGATGCCGAGATCGTCGCCGCGCTGGAGGCGGTCAATCTTGCCGCGCTGACGACGCGCCTCGACGAGGAAGCGGCCTGGCACCAGATCCTCTCCGGCGGCGAGCAGCAGCGCCTCGCACTCGCCCGCGCCCTGCTCTCGAAACCGGACTGGCTGTTCCTCGACGAGGCGACCGCGGCCATCGACGAGGCGGGCGAGGCCAATCTCTACAAGGCCATCTGCGACCTTCTGCCGAACGCGACGATCGTCTCCATCGGCCACCGCTCGACCCTGGTGAACTTCCACGACCGCCGCATCCATCTGGTCAAGGACGAGACGGGTCTCCATGTGGCTGCCGACGCACCCCTGATGCCCCTGGCAAAGGTCTGACGCGGGACAGGACGAGGTGGTCCGCTTTTCGGACCGCATTTGTCGCCGGGCCGTGTTAGCATCGGGTCATGTCGACGCATGGTCAGTTCTGCTCGGTGGCGCGAACCCAGGATCTCCTCGGCGGGCGGTGGACGCTGCTCGTGGTGCGCGAACTGCTGTGTGGCGCGCGCCGCTTCAATGAAGTCCGGCGCGGCATTCCCCGCATCTCCCGCACCATCCTTTCGGAGCGGCTGCAGGCGCTCGCCGCGGCCGGCGTCGTGCGCCGCGGTGAGGGTCCGCACGGTCCCGAATATGACCTCACCGAAGCCGGCCGCGAGTTGGTCGGGATCGTGCAGGCGCTGGGGGTCTGGGGCCAGCGCTGGCTGCCGCGCCATGCCGACCGCGAGGAGATCGACCTCGATCCGCTCCTCCTCGACATGCAGCGCCGGGTCCGTCCGGCTGCACTGCCCGCCGAGCCCTTCGTCATCCGCTTCGATCTGAAGGAGCTGCCGGGACGCTTCCTCCTGCTGAAGGATGGGGACATGGCGCTCTGCGGGCATAATCCCGGCTTTCCCGAGCCCCTGTGCGTCGGCGGTCCGGTCGCGGCTCTCGCCGGCTGGTGGCGCGGCGACACCACTTTCAACGAGGCGCGGCGCCATGGCCTCACCCTCACCGGGAACAAGGCATTCGCCGCGGACTTCCCCGGCTGGTTCGATCGCTATCTCTTCGCCGACGTGGCGGCGGCCGCCTCCTGATCGGGTCCGGATTTCGGACCTGACGCGGCCGGCCGGCCGGAGCATCAACGGGTCGATGCTCCAACCTGTCGAGCCCGTCACCATGTCCAGCACCACGCTTCTGGCCATCCCGGCCCTTGCCCTCGTCACCTCGATCAGCCCCGGTCCGAGCAACGTCATGCTGCTCGCCTCGGGGGTGAACTCCGGCTTCCGGCGCACCATTCCGCAGATCCTCGGCATCACCATCGGCTTCAGCACGCTGCTGGTGGCGGCGGGGCTGGGGCTCGGCGCTGTCCTTCGCGCCGTTCCGGCGCTCGAATTCGCCCTGAAGGTCGTGGGCGGCGGCTACCTGCTCTATCTCGCCTGGCGGATCGCCTCGGCCCGGTCGATGGGACCGGAAGCCGTCGGCGGTGCCCGGCCGCTGACCTTCCTCGAATCGGCGGCCTTCCAGTGGATCAACCCCAAGGCCTGGGTCGTGGCCCTGACGGTCATGGCGGTGCATGCCGATCCCGTCTCGCCCCTGGTCTCGGCGGTGCTGATCGCTGCCGTCTTCGCCCTCGTGAACCTGCCGTCAATTTCGGTCTGGGCGGCCTTCGGTACGGCGATGCGCGGCTTCCTCGCCGACCCTGCACGCCTCAGATGGTTCAATATCGCGATGGGTCTGCTGCTCGCCGCGTCCCTCTGGCCGATGCTCCGGGCGTGATCCGCCCCTCGGTCAGAACGCCGGTTCGAAGGTCACCGTGCCGCGGACGCCGGTGAAGGTCATCCCGCGCGCGCCGTGGGGACGCCAGCGGGTGGCTCCCTGGATCGCCCAGAAGATGGCACGCTCCTGCCGGTCGACCTCGCCGCCGCAGCGGCGTTCGATGAAGCTCAGCGGCCCGAAGCGGATGTCGCTCGGCCCCGTGTTGCGGCGATAGTCGGCGCTGACCGGATTGCATCCGCCGAAGCCGGTCATCCTCAGGCCCGGCGTGAAGGTGAAGGCCGGGCGGTCGCTCGCGACCGGCCGACGCCCGTTGATCGAGACGACCGCAAGCCGCACGCCGGTTGGGAAGCTGTGATAGAGCATCACATCGGCGCGCGACGGCGGGCGCGGACGCGGCGGCTCGCGTCGGCGCTGGGCCTCGGCGAGGGTCGTCCCGGTGAGCAGAATGGCGATGGCCAGAGCCGCCGCCCTGGGCTGAAGGATCCTGTTCATCGCCCCCGTTTAGGCAGGAGCGGCTGTGGCTTCAAGCCGTGAGCGAGTCTCAACCCGCCTGCAGCAGCCCTTCGCGCGCCCACGCCTCGCGCTTGCGGTAGATGGTCGAGGGGCTGATCTCCAGCGCCGCCGCAGCGCGCGACAGATTGCCGTCGAAGGCGGCGAGAGCCTCCTCGATGATCCGCCTCTCCTGCTGCCAGTACGGCTCGACGACGGCCCGCGTCGTGAGCGGTCGTACGGCAGGCGCCGGCGGATTCCCGGCCGTGCCGCCGACCTCGTAGGACCCGTGCGCCAGCGCCAGCGGCAGCATGGGCGCGGTCACCCGGTCGCCGTCATGCATGACGACCAGCCGGCGGATGACGTTCTGCAATTGCCGGACGTTTCCCGGCCACTGGAACTGGGAGACGATGCGGGCCGCCGCCTCGTCGAAGCCGCGGAAGTGACGCCCCTCCTCGGCAGAGAAGCGGGCGAGGAAGGCCTCTGCCAGCGCCAGCACGTCGTCGCCGCGCCGCCGCAACGGCGGCAGATGAACAGGCAGCACGCAGAGGCGGTAATAGAGATCCTCGCGGAAGCGGCCGGCTGCGACGTCGGCCAGCGGGTCGCGGTTGGTCGCGCAGATGAAGCGGACGTCAACGCGGCGGATGCGGGTGTCGCCGACGCGGCGCACCTCGCCGGTCTGGATGAAACGCAGCAGCTTGGTCTGCAGCGCGAGGTCCATCTCGCAGATCTCGTCGAGGAACAGCGTGCCGCCATCGGCGAGTTCGGCGGCGCCGGTGCGATCGTCGGTCGCCCCGGTGAAGGCGCCCTTCACATGGCCGAAAATCTCGCTCTCGATGAGGTCCTTCGGGATCGCGCCGCAGTTCAGCGCCAGGAACCGCTCGGCCGGCCGGCCGGATCGCGTGTGGATCGCCTGGGCGGTGACCTCCTTGCCGGTCCCGCTCTCGCCGGTGACGAAGACGGGAGCCTTCGAGGGCGCGATGCGGCGGATCTGCTCGTAGATGTCGCGCATGACCGGAGACGCGCCGACGAAGCCCTCGAAGTCGGTGGCCTCGCGCCGCGAGGCTGGCAGAGCGCGGACAGCCGGGCGCTCCCTGTCGAGAAGCTTGGTCACGCGACGCGACAGGTCGGCCGCAGAAACCGGCTTGCCGGCGACATCGCTCGCGCCGCAGCGCATGGCCTCCACGGCGGTCGCCAGGGAAATGCGGGCGCTGGTGGCGAGGATGGGGCCCTCGTAGCCGGCGAAGCGGATGGTCTCGATGATGTCGGGCGTCGTCGCCGCGCCGTCGTCGAGGCACAGAACGACGAGGTCCGGATCGCCGCGATCGAGGACGGCGAAGGCGCTGTCCATGTCGCCGGCCTCGATGCAGGCGGCGATCGCAGCAAGCGCCTGGCCGACCATGCGTCGCGCTGCCGGATCGCCATCGATGACGAGGATGCGACGCGAGGCAGGCATAGTCGCGGGCTCTTCTGGGCCCAGGAAAGGCTTCATGGCCGGGCGACCCCTCACGCGGACCGAAATGCAACGGCCACACTGTCGACGATCAGGGTAAACGCGGAGTTTCCGCTCTCTTTCCAAACTGCGCTGTCAACGTCCCGAAACGGAACGGGCCCGCGTGAGCGGGCCCGTCGAAATCGTGTGCTGCGAAAGAGCAGGGGCGTCAGAGACGGCCGCCCTCGCCGCCGGGGCCGCGACGCGGGCCGTCCTGGTGACGCTCCCAGCCGCCGCCATGACCGCCCCAGCCGCCGCGGCCGTGGCCGCCCATGCCTTCGCCGCCCATGCCGCCGCCCATCATCATGCCGCGTCCGCGCCACATGCGGTCCAGCCGGCGCTTCTGGGCGTCGTCGAGGGAGGCGTAGAGTGGACCCGCCGCATCGGCGAGCTTGCGCATGCTGGCGGCGTTCTCGGCCATGCGGTCAGCGGCCGTGCGCAGGCGCTGCACCGGGTCGGGACGGGCGGCGTCGCTATTCTGGCGCATCTCGCTCCGGCGTTGCATCCGCTCGGTCATGCGCTGCATGCGCTGGGCGGAAGCCTCGCGCAGGGCAGTCTCCATGGCCGGCCAGTGCCTTTCCTGGTCCGGGGTGAGGCGCAGCATGGCCTTCAGGCCGGCGATGCGCGCATCCGTCATGGCGGCGCGATCCTCCGGCGTCATCTGCATCATGCGGCCGGGGCCACGCTGGCCGCCTTCCGCTCCGGGGCCGCGCGGGCCGCCGGGACCCGGCTGCGCGACGGCTACGGCAGCAATGGCCATGGTGGCCACGACGCCGGCGGCAATGATCAACTTCTTCATAGTGGAATCTCCTCGTGGGGTCGCCCCGATCCGATGAGGAGAATCTACGCCATGGCAGCGCAGGGACCGAGTTAAACTTCGTTCATGTGCGGGCCGGCGATCAGGAAGCCGGCTTCTTGCCGAACTGGGCGAAGAGCGTCTCGAGTTGCGCCAACTGCTGGTCCTGCATTTCGCGGCCGGTCTCGAACATGCGGCCCATGGTGGCGGTCCAGGTGTCGGCCGCCTGCTGGCCGAGTGTCCGCGCGCCGGAAGCCTCGCCGGAGGACGGCTGCGGATTCATCGAGGCGGCGAGCAGGGGATTGGCCGCCTGCATCTGCCGGCTGAGCTCCATCAGCTGGTCGAGCCCGGGAAAGCCGGCGGTCTGGCCCGGCTTCTGCGCCGTTCCCGCTCCGAAGAAGTTGGTGAACATGCCCATCATGCCGCCGACCGGATCGGCCGCTGCCGTCGCCTGCGGCGGCATCATCTGCGTGATCATGGCGGTGATCATGTCGCCGAGTGGGTTCTGACCGCTCATAGCGCCCTTCATGAGCCCGCCCATGATGAGCGAGGCCATGAGCGGCATGACCTGCTTCATCATTTCCTGGCCCATGCCGGTCGCCGCCGCTGTCTGCTGGGCGATGGCCTGGGTTAGTTCCGGCGTCCCGAAGATGCGGGTCAGCGCCTGCTGGCCGGCCGTCATCATGGACTGGCCCGCGCTCGTCGGCGTCTCGAACATCTGGGCGTAGTTCGGCCCTGCGGTGAACAGCCCGAGCAGATTGGCCATGTCGGCCGGCGACTGGGTGGCGCGGTTGAGGCCGAGCGAAAAGGCTGGCAACAGCGCCTCCATCGCGGTCTTGGCCTGCTGGGGCGCCATGCCGAACTGGGTGGCGAACGTGTCGAAGCCCTGCTTCCCCGTGGCCTGGGCGAGGATATCGGCGAGGTTGAACATGATCACGGCTCCCGCGGGAGCCGATTCCCCGACGCCCTTCGGAAGCCATCTAACCACGCTGCCGGTTCAGCGTCACGAGCCGGCCGTTGCCCCCTTGCCGGAGGTGAAGGGCGACAGCCCGCTGACCGGCCCGCCGGGAGACGGTGGCTCCGATGGCGGACGGGTCGCCATGCCGTCGATGACGCGGAAGCAGATGGCGATGGAGAGGATGCCGAACAGGATGCCACCGGCGGCCTGACCGGCGATGATGCCCTCGGCGCCATGGTCGGGACCGGCGATCCAGGCGCCGGCCCAGGCGAAGGGGATGGTGCCGAGCGTGGCACGGCCCCAGTTCAGCGCGGTGGAATAGGTCGGAAAGCCGAGATTGTTGAAAGCCGCATTGCCGACGAAGACGGCGCCGTTGAAGGCCCAGGCGAGCGAGGCATAGACGCAGAAGAAGGCAATTACCGCGGCGGCCATGCCGGTGGCGTCGAACAGGCGGATGATGTGATCGGAGAGCAGCAGCAGGATCAGCCAGACGGCAATGCCGTAGAGGCTGAGGAAGACCAGTGCATCCACCAGCGCCTGCCTCACCCGCGGATAGAGCCGCGCCCCGACATTCTGCCCCATGATCGGGCCGATCGATCCGGATAGCGCGAAGAAGGCGCCGAAGGCGACCGGCACGAGCCGGCCGAGAACCGCCCAGCCGGCCACCGCGCTGTCGCCATAGCGCGCGATCATCGCCGTCACGATGCCGTTGCCGAAGGGCGTCGCGACGTTGGTGAGAACTGCGGGAATTGCGATCGCGGCGATCGGCCTGACGTCTCCCAGAACGGCGGCGAGCTGGGGCGGCGCCGTCAGCCGGTGAACGAGCGTCACCCCGCGCATGCCGATCAGCGCCATGGCGATGCGGGAAATGATGGAGGTGACGGCCGCGCCGTCGACGCCGAGGCCCAGGAAGAAGATGAAGAAGGGGTCGAGGACCGCCGTGACGATGCCGCCCATCAGCGTGACCCACATGGCCCGCCGGGCATCGCCCACCGCCCGGAGGATCGCCGAGTACATCATGCCGAGACCGAGGAAGACGGTCGACGGCACCACCATCCAGAGGAAGCGGTCGGCGATGGCGAGGGTGCGCCCGGTCGCGCCGATGGAGGAGAGGATCCGACCGGAGAAGGGCAGCATGGCCGCCGCGAGCAGGACCATGGCGATGGCCATGACGAAAAGGCTCGATGTGGCGAGCCGGCGTGCCTTCTCGCGGTCCCCGGCTCCCAGCGCCCGTGACACGAGGGCGGTCCCGGCGATGGAAACGCCGATGGCGAAGGATGTCGTGAAGAACAACACAGTGCCGGCATAGCCGATGGCGGCCGCCAGCTCCTGCTCGCCGAGCTGGGCGATGTAGAAGAGGTTGAGCAGGTCGACCAGGAACACCGCCATCAGCCCGACAGACCCGGTCAGGGTCATGACGATGACGTGGCGCATCGTCGGCCCGTGCGTGAACTTGCCCGGCACGCGGACCGGGGCGGCGGCGGTCATCCTGAGAACCTCGTCTCGTCCGCCAGCACGTCCTCGGCCTCGGGGTTCAGCGCCTGGGCCTTGCGGGCCGGTTCGGTCAGCGGCTCGGGCGTCATCCGCTGCTGGTGCATGAGATGGGCGCCGGCCTGCAGGCCTTCGTGCATCTGAAGTTCGAGGCGGGCGGCGTCGCGCTTGCGGACGTCCGAAACGGTCTGACGGGCGATCTCCCGGTCGATGCCGAGCGCGACGAGAGCCTCCTTGCCGAAGGTGAGGGCGCTCTCCAGGACCTCGCGCATTTCGTAATCCACGCCTTCCTTGCGCAGCGCCAGCGCATGCTGGCGGTCGAACGAGCGGACGAAGAGCTTGGCCAGCGGGAATTCTGCCTTCACGAGCTCGACGACCTTGTCGGCGGCGTCCTGTTTGTCGACGCAGACGCAGATGAGGCGCGCGCTGCCTGCTCCCGCCGCCCGCAGGACGTCGAGGCGGGTGCCGTCGCCGTAGTAGATGCGGAAGCCGAAATTGCCCGCCGCCTGGATCATCTCCACGTCGTTGTCGATGATCGTCACCTCGGCGCGTTCCGCCAGCAGCGCCTGCGAGACGATCTGTCCGAACCGGCCGAAGCCGATCATCAGTACCTCGCCGGTGAGGCCTTCCGCGACCTCCACGCCGTCCAGCGATTGCCCGGCAGGCGCGGGAACGAGGAAGCGCATGCCCATCAGCGCCAGCGGCGTCAGCACCATGGAGATGATGACGATGGCGGTGAGCGTGGCATTGGCCTGGCCGTCGATGAGGCCCGTGCTGGTCGCCGCCGCATAGAGCACGAAGGCGAATTCACCGCCCTGCGCCATCATGATGGTGCGCTCCATCGCCTCGCCGTGGCTGGAGCGCAGAAGCCTTGCGACGGCGTAGATCCCGATGCCCTTGGCGATCATGTAGGCGGCGACATAGGCGGCGACGAGCTTCCAGCCGGCGATCACCACCGACACGTCGAGCGACATGCCGACTGCCATGAAGAAGAGACCCAGCAGGATGCCGCGGAACGGCTCCACATCTGCCTCGAGCTGGTGGCGGAAGGTCGATTCCGACAGCAGCACGCCGGCAAGGAACGCGCCCATGGCCATGGAGAGGCCGCCGGTCTGCAGCGCCAGGGCCGATCCCAGCACCACCAGCAGGGCCGCGGCCGTCATCACCTCGCGCGCGCCATAGGAGGCGAGGAACCGGAACAGCGGATTGAGCAAATAGCGGCCGGCGACGATCAGGGCGGTAACCGAGCCGATGCCGATGGCGACCGCCGTCAGCCGCGAGACGAGGTTGCCGTCCTGCGCGCCGGTCACGGCCGGGGCGAGGAAAGCGACGAGCGCCAGCAGCGGCACGATGGCGAGATCCTCGAGCAGCAGGATCGAGACCATCTTCTGTCCGGGCGGGGTATTAAGCTCGCCGCGCTCCTCGAGCGTCTGCATGACGATGGCCGTCGAGGTCATGACGAAGCCCACGCCGGCGACGAAGGACACGGCGGGCGGGAAGCCGCCGGCGAGCCCCATCAGCGTCAGCAGCCCGGCGCAGACGCCGACCTGCAGCAGTCCGAGCCCGAAGATCTGCTTGCGCAGGCTCCACAGCCGCGCCGGGCGCATCTCCAGGCCGATGATGAAGAGGAACATCACGACGCCGAGTTCGGCGATGTGGAGAATGGCGGCAGGGTCCGAGATGAGCCTCAGGCCGAAGGGGCCGATGGCGAGGCCCGCGGCGAGATAGCCGAGGATCGAGCCGAGGCGCGCCCTGCGGAACAGCGGCACGGCGATGACAGCAGCCGCCAGCAGAGTGACGGCGGGAACGACGAAGGCGGTGGGGGAGTGTTCGACGGCCATGCGCTCGCGGGGGCTTTGCGGGAAGAGCGTTCAATCTAGGCGGAACTCACAGGGGCTGCACCCTTGGAGTTTCACGCATCGGGCGCGCGAGACTCTCAGCCCGTGCCGCCGACGGTGATCCTCTCCATCTTCAGCGTCGGCTGGCCGACGCCGACCGGAACCCACTGGCCGGCCTTGCCGCAGGTGCCGATGCCGGTGTCGAGACTCATGTCGTTGCCGACCATGGTGACGCGCTTCATGTCGGCGGGGCCGGAGCCGATCAGCATCGCGCCCTTCACCGGCGCCCCGACCCGGCCGTTCTCGATGCGGTAGGCCTCGGTGCACTCGAACACATACTTGCCCGAGGTGATGTCCACCTGTCCGCCGCCGAAGCTGACCGCATAAAGCCCGTTCTTCACGCTGGCGAGGATCTCGTCCCTCGTATGGCTCCCCCCAAGCATATAGGTGTTGGTCATGCGCGGCATGGGCGCGTGGGCATAGCTCTCGCGCCGGCCGTTGCCGGTGGCGGCGACGCCCATCAGGCGGGCGTTCTGGCGGTCCTGCATGTAGCCGACGAGTCGGCCGTCCTCGATCAGCACGGTGCGGTGCGAGGCCGTGCCCTCGTCGTCGATGGAGATCGAGCCGCGCCGGTCGGCGATGGTGCCGTCGTCGACGACGGTCACGCCCTTCGCCGCCACCATCTCGCCCATCAGGCCGGCAAAGGCCGACTGGCCCTTGCGGTTGAAGTCGCCCTCGAGACCATGGCCCACCGCCTCGTGCAGCATGACGCCGGGCCAGCCCGGACCGAGCACCACATCCATCTCGCCGGCCGGGGAGGGGATGCTCTCCAGATTGACGAGGGCCTGACGGATCGCCTCGTCCGCCGCATGCTTCCAGCGGCCCTCGGTGATGAACTCCGCATAGCCGGCGCGTCCGCCGAAGCCGTGCGAGCCGGATTCCTGCCGGTCGCCGGAGCCCGCCACCACCGAGACGTTGAGACGCACCAGCGGCCGGACATCACGGAAAAGCTCGCCGTCGGGGCGCAGGATCTCCACCACCTGCCAGGAGCCGGCCAGCGACACGGTGACCTGCCGCACCTTGGGGTCTTTCGCCCGGGCGTAGGCGTCGATGACCTCCATGAGCTTCACCTTGTCGGCGAAGGCCGGCGCGTCGAGCGGATTGTCGTCGGCATAGAGACGGATGTTCGAGCGTACGGGGCCGGCCGCCAGCGTTCCCGCATAACCGCCGGCAACCGCCTTGACGGTCTCGGCGGCCCGCTTCAGCGCGGCTTCGGAAACGTCGGAGGAATGGGCATAGCCGACGGCCTCGCCCTTCACGGCGCGCAGGCCGAAGCCCTGGCCATTGTCGGTTCCGGCCTGCTTCAGCCGGCCGTTGTCGAACAGCAGGGATTCCGACTGCTTGTATTCGAGGAAGAGCTCGCCGTCGTCGGCGCCGGCCAGGGCATTGCCGAGAATGGCGCGGGCGGCCGCCGGATCGAGATCGGCGCGGGCAAGCAGGGACAGATCGGCCATGACGGCTCCGGCACGTTGGGGCGGATATCTGAGGTCTATCTAGTGCTCCCCGCGGTGCTTCGCGAGCCCGCAGGGTGGCCGCGCCGTCAGGGCAGGGCCTCGAAGCCCGGCTTGAAGCCGTTCAGCGACACCGGAACGCCGATCCCCTCTTCCGGGGTCTGGAAGATGATGAAGGTGGCGGACTGGCCGCTGCTCATCTGGTTGAGCAGGTTGTCGTCCATCACCACAAGGGCCTCGCAGCCCGAGGGCAGGCAGCGCTCGAACTGGACGCGGCCGACATTGTTGCCGTCGATGGTGAGGCCGAGCCCGGAGGGCAAGAGGACGCCGAGCGGCGCCAGCACCCGCATCAGCCGGCTCCGGCGGTCGGCGGTCTTCAGCACCACCACCACCAGCCCGACATTCGGACGGTCCTCGGCAGTGACATGCTGCCACAGGGCGCATTGCTCGGCGCGGGCGCCGGGCGGCGTGTCGCAGCGCACCTGCCAGTCGCCGTGGGTCGCGCGGATGGCGCCCTGCGCATGGGCGCCGCCGGTTCCGGCGAAGGACAGCGCTGCGGTCAGGGCAAGAACCGCCGCCTGAAGGGCGCCGCGCAGGCGCCGCCGATGCACCGGTCCGTCCGCATGTCCCGATTTCGGCTGAGACGTCCGCATGGTCATCCGTGGGGCTCCAGGGTGATGGCTGTCCGGGGCTCAGGGCGCGGGGCCCGCAAGCGAATCGCCGCGCCGCCGGAGACCGGCCGGCGACGGTGCGAGGGACCATTCCCCTGCAATGGTGTCAAGATTATGCGTCCGCGGCCGGGGTCTCATGCAGGTTTGACGCGGCAGCGCCGCCTTTGCCCCGAATTCGCCCTCCCGGCGGCAGGCAGCATCAGACGGGCATCCGGACCCTGCGGCGCCGACTTGAATGGCTCTAAGGGCGACATTGCGAGCCTGGAGTTTTTGTGTTTCAAGGGGCCAGTGAACCCTCGGCCTGATCGCTTGAGCGATGCATTGATCAAGAATGCGTCCCCGGTCGTAGAGAGAGTGTCACCAAGGTTACGGCGCGTGATCCCCCGATCCGCCGGAACCGCAAGCGGCGAACGAGATAGGATCGAAGTCCAGCAATCTTCGGTCCGCGGTATGGAGCGGATGAACATGGGTTTGGCGATGCTGAACGGCACGTCGGCGGAACGGGGCGGGATCGCCTCCGGAACGCGCATGCCGGGTATCTTGGCACTCCTTATGGCGATGACGGCGGCTCCGGGCTTTGCGCTGGCTCAACAACCCGGGCTCGGCCAACCGGCTCCTGGTGGCCTGGGTCTGCAGCAATCCGCCTCGCCGATCATGGATTTCATCCATTTCTTCCATGACGGCTTCCTGCTGCCGATCATCACGGTGATCTGCATCTTCGTGGCGGGACTTCTGGGCTATTGCCTGGTCCGCTTCTCCGAGAAGCGCAACCCGACGCCGTCCACCACGACGCATCACGTCGGCCTGGAAGTGGCATGGACGGTGATTCCCGTCCTCATCCTGATCATCATCGCCATTCCGTCCTTCCGCCTGCTCTACCAGCAGCAGGTGATCCCGCGCGCCGACATGACGATCAAGGCGACCGGTGCAAGCTGGCGCTGGTCCTACGACTATCCCGATCACGGCAACTTCAACTTCGTCTCCAGCATGCAGTCGGATGCGGAACGCCAGCAGCGTATTCAGGCCGGTACGCCGGCCGGCGAGGTGCCGCGACTTCTCGCCGTGGACAACGAGGTCGTCGTTCCCGTGAACAAGGTCATCCGCGTCCAGGTGACCTCCTCGGACGTCATGCACGCCTTCGCGGTGCCCTCCTTCGGCATCAAGATCGACGCCGTGCCGGGCCGCCTCAACGAGACCTGGTTCCGCGCCACCCGCGAGGGCATCTATTTCGGCCAGTGCTCCGAGCTCTGCGGCAAGGATCACGCCTTCATGCCGATCGCGGTGCGTGTCGTTTCCGAACAGGCCTTCGCCGCCTGGGTTGAGGAGGCGAAGAAGAAATTCGCCTCCGCCGACCGCGCGACCACCGTCGCGGCTACCGAAATCCCTGTGGCGCGCTGACGCGCCGCCTCCCGAGACGATACCTGTCGAGGATCGAACCCATCATGGCTGAGGCTCACGCGACCGCCGGTCACGACCATCACGACGACCACGCCATTCCCACCGGGTGGCGACGCTACATCTATTCGACGAACCACAAAGACATCGGCACGATGTACCTGATCTTCGCGATCTTCGCGGGGCTCATCGGGTTCACCCTGTCCATCGGCATCCGCATGGAGCTGATGGAACCGGGAATGCAGATCTTCTCCAATCCGCACACGTTCAACGTGTTCACCACCGGCCACGGCGTCATCATGATCTTCTTCATGGTCATGCCGGCCCTCATCGGCGGCTTCGCCAACTGGTTCGTGCCGATCATGATCGGCGCGCCGGACATGGCCTTCCCGCGCATGAACAACATCTCGTTCTGGCTGCTGCCGCCGTCCTTCGCCCTCCTGCTGATCTCGCTCTTCGTCGAGGGTCCGACGGGCGCCAACGGCTTCGGCGGCGGCTGGACGATCTACCCGCCGCTCTCCTCCAAGCTCGGCCACCCCGGCCCGGCCATGGATTTCGTGATCCTGTCGCTCCACATCGCGGGCGCCTCCTCGCTCCTCGGCGCGATCAACTTCATCACCACCATCTTCAACATGCGCGCCCCCGGCATGACGCTGCACAAGATGCCGCTGTTCGCCTGGTCCGTGCTGGTCACCGCCTTCCTGCTGCTGCTGTCGCTCCCGGTTCTGGCGGGCGCCATCACCATGCTGCTGACGGACCGCAACTTCGGCACGACCTTCTTCGACCCCGCCGGCGGCGGTGATCCCATCCTGTTCCAGCACCTGTTCTGGTTCTTCGGTCACCCCGAGGTCTACATCCTGATCCTGCCGGCCTTCGGCATCATCAGCCACATCGTCTCGACCTTCTCGAAAAAGCCGGTCTTCGGCTATCTCGGCATGGCCTATGCCATGGTCGCCATCGGCGTCGTCGGCTTCATCGTCTGGGCCCACCACATGTACACGGCCGGCCTGTCGGTGAAGACGCAGGCCTATTTCGTCGCCGCCACGATGGTCATCGCGGTGCCGACGGGCGTGAAGATCTTCTCCTGGATCGCCACGATGTGGGGCGGCTCCATCCGGTTGACCACCCCCATGCTCTGGGCGGTCGGCTTCATCTTCCTGTTCACCGTGGGCGGCGTCACCGGCGTCGTCCTCGCCAACGCCGGCGTCGACCGGGCCCTGCACGACACCTACTATGTCGTCGCGCACTTCCACTACGTGCTGTCGCTGGGCGCCGTCTTCGCGATCTTCGCGGCCTGGTACTACTGGTTCCCGAAGATGTACGGCTACATGTACTCCGAGTTCATCGGCAAGCTGCACTTCTGGGTCACCTTCGTCGGCGTCAACCTGATCTTCTTCCCGCAGCACTTCCTCGGTCTGCAGGGCATGCCGCGCCGCTACGTCGACTATCCCGACGCCTTCGCGACCTGGAACTACGTCTCCTCGATCGGCTCCTATATCGCCGCCGTGGGCGTGGTCATCTTCCTCGCCGGCATCGTCCATGCCTTCGCGAAGAAGCAGCGGGTGGGCGAGAATCCGTGGGGCGAAGGCGCCACCACGCTCGAGTGGACGCTCTCCTCGCCGCCGCCCTTCCACCAGTTCGAAGAGCTGCCGCGCATCCGCTGAACTGCGGCCACCTCACTCAGAAGCCCGGAGCATGACGCCCCGGGCTTCGATCTCGCCCCGAACACTGATCCGAGTTCGCCTTGTCCCTGGTCGACGACACAACGGCAATGAACCGCGGAGCACTGGTCAGCCAGGCTGAACCGGGTGACTTCATCGCGCTTCTGAAGCCGCGCGTCATGTCGCTTGTCGTGTTCACGGCCTTGACCGGCCTGGTTGTCGCACCCGGGTCCCTGCACCCGGTGCTCGCGGCGATCAGCCTCCTGTGCATCGCCGTCGGAGCCGGGGCGTCGGGCGCCCTCAACATGTGGTACGACGCCGACGTCGACGCGCTGATGGCCCGGACCGCGAAGCGGCCGATCCCCGCCGGGCGGGTGGCGCCGGGCGAGGCACTCGCCTTCGGCCTCTTCCTCTCCGCCTGTTCGGTGCTTGTTCTCGGTCTCGTCGCCAACTGGCTCGCCGCCGGCCTGCTGGCCTTCACGATCTTCTTCTACGTCGTCGTCTACACCATGTGGCTGAAGCGCTGGACGCCGCAGAACATCGTCATCGGCGGCGCCGCCGGCGCCTTTCCGCCCATGATCGGCTGGGCCGCCGTGACCGGCGGAATCTTGGTCGAACCGGTGGTTCTCTTCCTCATCATCTTCATCTGGACGCCGCCGCACTTCTGGGCGCTGGCGCTGCTGAAATCCGACGACTACGCCCGCGCCGGCATTCCCATGCTGCCGGTGGTCTGCGGCGAGGACGAGACGCGCCGCCAGATCCTGCTCTACACCGTGCTGCTGGCGCCGGTCGGCATGGCGCCGTGGTTCCTCGGCTTCGCCGGCACTGCCTATGCCGTCACCGCTCTCGTCGGCGGTCTCGGCATGCTGGTCCTCGCCAGCGAGATCTACCGACGCCGCGAGGGCGCCGCCGCCCGCAAGGCCGCCGGCCGTATGTTCGCCTTCTCCATCCTCTATCTCTTCGCGCTCTTCGCCGTGCTCCTTGTCGAGCAGGGCGTCGTGGCGAGGCTGTTCTGAGGAGATGGATGTCGTGACCGAGCGCCCGCTGAAGACCGGCATCGTCCTCACCCCCGAGGAAAAGAGGCGCCAGCGCCAGCGCAACATCGCGATCGCCTTTGCGCTGGTCGGGCTCTGCGCGCTGTTCTGGGTCGTCACCCTGGTCAAGGGGCCGGCCATTCTCAACCGGCCGATGTGAGACCGCGATGAGCGACGCCACGCCGATGACGCCCGAGACCCCCGCGCCGCGCACCTGGAAGCGCGACGTGAAGGTGGCGCTGTCGGCGTTTCTGTTCGGCGCCACCATGTTCGGCGCTGCCTATGCCGCTGTGCCGCTTTACGATCTCTTTTGCCGCGTGACCGGCTTCGGCGGGACGACGATGCGTGCCGAGCGTCCGGCCGACCGGATCATCGATCATACGGTCGATATCCGCTTCGATTCCAATATCGGCCCCGGCCTGCCCTGGCGGTTCCGGGTCGATACCGCCCGCCACACGATCAAGGCGGGCGAGACCCACACCATGACCTATCAGGTCACCAACACCGCGAGCGAACCGATCACCGGCATGGCGACCTACAATGTCGCCCCGTCGGAGACGGGGCGCTTCTTCAACAAGCTGGAGTGCTTCTGCTTCACGGAGCAGACCCTGGCGCCCGGCGAGACCCGCGAGTTCACGGTCGTCTATTTCGTCGATCCGGCGATCGTCGATGATCCGGGTGCCCGCTCGGCCAACACGATCACGCTCAGCTACACCTTCTTCCGCCAGAACCAGCCCCCGAAGCCCATCGCCCAGGGTGCAGGTTCCACCGCGGCATCGCGAACCAACTGACAGACCGACGCGCCGGCCGACACCGGTGCGAAGAGCCAGACGGAGACTTCAATGGCCGAGGCCCACGCCAAACATCACGACTACCATCTGGTGCCGCTCAGCCCCTGGCCCTTCGTCGGCTCGATGTCGGTCTTCGTCATGGCCGTCGGCGCCGTGATGTGGATGAAGTCCATGCCGCTGGCCGGGCTCCAGCTCGGCTGGGTCGTTTTCTTCGCCGGCCTCATCGGCGTTCTCTACACGATGTTCGGCTGGTGGTCGGACGTGATCCGCGAGGGCCAGGAAGGTCATCACACGCGGGTCGTCTCCCTGCACCTGCGCTACGGCATGATCATGTTCATCGCATCCGAGGTGATGTTCTTCGTCGCCTGGTTCTGGGCCTATTTCGACGCCGCCTTCTTTCCCGGCGAGGTCGCCCAGTACCAGCGCACCGAGCTGACCGGCGGCCACTGGCCGCCGAAGGGCATCGAGACCTTTAACCCGCTGCAGATTCCGCTGCTGGGAACCATGGTCCTGTTGCTCTCCGGCACCACGGTCACCGCCGCGCACCACCACATCGTCACCGGCGAGCGTGAGCAGGCGAAGATGTACCTGTGGTTCACGGTCGTCCTCGGCTTCCTGTTTACCTGCCTGCAGGCCTACGAGTACAGCCACGCCCATTTCGGTTTCTCGGGCAACATCTACGGCGCCACCTTCTTCATGGCGACGGGCTTCCACGGCTTCCACGTCATCGTCGGCACCATCTTCCTGCTGGTCTGCACGCTGCGCCTCTATCGCGAGACGCATCTGACGCCGGAGAAGCACTTCGGCTTCGAGGCCGCCGCCTGGTACTGGCACTTCGTCGACGTGGTCTGGCTGTTCCTCTTCGCCGCCATCTACGTCTGGGGCTACGACTGGTCCGGCCGGGCCCTGGCCGGCGCGGTCGGCCATTGACGAACCCGGGTCACCACCCGACATGCAGAGGGCGGCTTCGGCCGCCCTTTTCTTTGGCGGCGAGCCGCCTTCACGGGCTTGTCATGAGCCAGGCGCGCCGCCTCTGTGTCTCAATGGGGCAGGACGCCCCGACGATGGTGGTACGATGCCGATGACCCGACGCATGTTCACGACAGGCCTGGCGGCTCTCGCTGCGCCGGCGCTCATGCCGTCGGCGTCGCTGGGCTCGGTGCCGGTCGAACGCGCCTACCGGCACGTCCTCGCCAACGGGCTGGAGGTCGTCGCCATCCCCGACCACCGCATCCCCGTCGTCACGCACATGCTCTGGTACAGGGTCGGGTCGGCGGACGAGGAGCCGGGCAAGTCGGGGCTCGCCCATTTCCTCGAGCATCTCCTGTTCAAGGGAACGGCGCGCAATCCCATCCACGTGTTCTCACGCGCGGTGACGGCTGCCGGCGGCCAGGAGAACGCCTTCACCTCCTATGACTACACCGGCTACTTCCAGCGGATTGTCCGCGACCAACTCCCCGTGATGATGGAGTTCGAGGCGGACCGGATGACCGGCCTGGTGCTCACCGACGAGGTCGTCCTGCCCGAGCGCGACGTCGTGCTCGAGGAGCGGCGCCAGCGCATCGACAACGATCCCGGCGCCCGGCTCGGCGAGCGGATGCAGAGCCAGCTCTGGGGCGAGACGCACCCCTACGGCATTCCGATCATCGGGTTCGAGCGGGAGATCCGGCAGCTCAACCGCGAGGACGCGCTGGCCTTCTACCGGCGCCACTATGCCCCGAACAACGCCATCCTCGTCGTCGCCGGCGACGTCGCGCCCGATGCCGTTCTCCGCCTCGCCGAGGAGACCTACGGGCGGATCGACGCCAACCCGCGCATCGCCTCGCGCAGCCGTCCCGCGGCCGCTTCGCGCACCGAGCGCGAGCGCGTGCGCCTGGCCGACCGGCGCGTCCGCCAGCCGAGCCTGACGCATGCCCATGTCGTCCCGTCCTATCGCTCGGCTCGGCCGGGCGAGGCCGAGGCGCTGGAGGTTCTCTCCCAGATCGCCGGTTCTTCGCCGAATGGTCGCATGTACAAGACCCTGGTCGCGGATGCGGGTCTGGCGGTCTCGGCCGGCTGCTTCTATGCCGGCTCGGCGCTCGGCGACGGTCGCTTCGGTATCCATGGTTCGCCGCGTCCCGACGTGCCGCTCGCCAGCCTCGAGAAGGCGATGTTCGAAGTGGCGGCGCGGCTCGCCGGCGACGGCGTCACGGAGGACGAGATCGCCCGCGCCAAGACGCGGCTGATCGCCGATTCCGTTTATTCGCAGGACAGCCAGTCCTCCATGGCCCGCATGTACGGGGCGGCGCTCACCTGCGGCTCCAGCATGGAGGACCTGCAGGAATGGGTCGCGCGCATCCGGGCCGTCAGCCGCGACGAGATCAATGCGATGGCGCCCCGCGCCTTCGACTTTTCGCGTGCCGTGACGGGCGAACTGGTCCGCGCGGAGCAGGGCTGATGTTCAGGCTCCCCTCTGTCCTCGCTGCCGGAGCCCTGATGATGGCCCATGCCCTGTCGCCGGCCATCGCCGCGCCCGCCCTGCCGCCCGAAAGCCAGTCGAGCCGCGTCGAGCGGGTAATCTCGCCCGGTGGCATCGAGGCCTGGCTGGTGCGCCAGACCCATCTTCCCGTCCTCGCCCTGTCCTTCGCGGTGCGCGGCGGCACGGCGCAGGATCCTGCCGGTCGAGAAGGCGCGGCCCATCTCCTTGCTGCCATGATGGACGAGGGCGCCGGCGACCTCGATGCGGAGGCCTTCAACGGCCGCCTGCAGGATCGCGCCATCGAGATGAGCTTTGCCGCGAGCCGCGACCTCTTCTCCGGATCGGTGCGCAGCCTGAGCGAGCATCGCGACGAGGCCATGGCCCTGCTGAAGCTGGCGCTCACGCGCCCGCGCCTCGACGCCGCGCCGATGGAACGCATGCGCCAGTCCGTTCTCGCCGCGATCCGGCGCGCCTCGACCAACCCCGGCTCCATCGCCAGCGACACGTTCTGGTCGACGGCCTTCCCAGGCCATCCCTACGGCCGGCGCAACGCGGGCACGACGGAGAGCGTCACGGCGCTCACCGCGGTCGACCTTGCCGCCCTGCACCGGCGGATGATCGCCCGTGAGCACCTGAAAGTGTCCGTCGTGGGCGACATCACGGCCGCGGAGCTCGGCCCCCTGCTCGACGGCGTCTTCGGTGATCTCCCCGCCCGAGCCGAACTCGTCCCGGTTCCCGCGGCGATGATCTCCAACACCGGCCAGCGCCGCGTCGTGCCCCTCGACATTCCGCAGGCGACCATCTCCTTCGGCCTCGCAGGGCTCAAGCGCGACGATCCCGACTTCTTCCCGGCCTTCGTGATGAACCACGTTCTCGGTGGCGGCAGCTTCTCCTCCCGCCTCTATCAGGAGGTCAGGGAGAAGCGCGGCCTCGCCTATTCCGTGTCCACGGGCCTCGCCGCGCTCGACGCAACGGGTCTTCTCACCGGGGGGACGTCCACCCGCAATGACCGCGCCGCCGAGAGCCTCGCCGTCATCGAGGCGGAACTGAAGCGCATGGGCGCGGAAGGCCCGACGCCACTGGAGCTGGAGCAGGCCAAGCGTTACCTCATCGGCTCCTGGGCGCTGAGGTTCGAGACCTCCACCCAGATCGCCTCCAACCTCATCCGCATCCAGCTTGACGGCGAGGGTCCGGACTATCTCGACCGCCGCAACGGTTTGATCGAGGCGGTCGGTATCGAGGATGTGCGCCGCGTCGCCCGACGGCTCCTCGGCGATCCGAAGCTCCTCGTCGTGGTGGTCGGAAAGCCTGAAGGCATGTGAGGCGGGGGCGCCTATCGCCCCCGCAGCCGCTGGATTGCGAAGGCGGCGAAGACGCCGATCAGCGTCAGGGCGAGGCCGAACCATGTCAGCGCATATTCGAGGTGACGGTTGGCAAAGGTCAGCCGGGTCTCGCCGCCGCGCGGCAGGCCGCCCGGAACGGCGGTGTCGTCTGCATCGATCGAGAAGGGGGCCGTCATCCGCGCGTTGACCCCCATGACGCGCGCCATAGCGACCAGATCCCGGGTGTAGAAAAGGCGGCGCGCCGGATCGTCTGGCGCCGCGAAGGCGCCGCGCGTCTCGGGATAGCGGACGAGACCGGTGACGGTCGCCTCGCCCTCAACCTGGCCCGTGGCGCGGGTCGCGGGGTCGCGTCGCTCCGTCGGCACGAAACCGCGGTTGACGATGACCGTGTCGCCGCCGGACGTCACCAGCGGCGTCATGACGAAATAGCCCTGGCCCTGCGGCCGGCCACGATCGGCCTGCCGGGTGTCGCCGGCGACGTGATAGAGATAGGCCTCGGCGTCGTGGCGGAAACGCCCGGTCACTGTCACGCGGCGATATTCGTCCCGCTCCGGGGCCATGCGGCCCCAGGCCTCCCGGCCCGGCAGCGGAATGGCCGGAGCCGTGCTGCGCTCTTCCACCTGGGCGACCAGGCCCTGCTTCCAGGCAAGGCGCGACAGCTGCCAGGTTCCCAGCGAAAGAAGGATTCCGAGGGCCAGGGCCGAGACGAGCCCTGGCAGGACGAGCGACCGCATGCGGTCGGTCAGAGGGCGGGCGGGGGGGATCGCGGGAAGGTCGGTATGCGAAGACATGACGCGGAGATAGGGTCCCTCTCACTCCATGTCGAGCCGTTCCCTGTGCGCGCTGTTGCGATATTGCACGGCGATCATGACCCCCTTCATCGGCCGGAGCAGCCCGAGGCAGACGATCAGCACGAGCGGCAGGAAGATGATGGCGTGAACCCAGTAGGGCGGCGAGTACTTCACCTCCACCACGAGCGCCAGGGCGCAGATGATGAAGCCGGCGAACAGGATGACGAAGACGGCCGGCCCGTCGCCGGCGTCGGCGAAGCCGTAGTCGAGGCCGCAGGCGCTGCACTTCGGCTTCACCGTCAGGAACCCGTCGAAGAGGTGACCCTCGCCGCAGCGCGGGCAACGGCCACGCAGGCCCGTCGAGACAGGTGCCTGGTCCTGATAGTAGGTCATGCGCAATCTCCTCAGGAAGCCGACCCTACAGCCGCGTCCTGGGCAAACCAATTCGTAACCCTGCATACGCACAGACGCCCCGCAGGTGGATTGGGATGGATTTTCTCGGCCGGCCAGACGCCCCGTTAACCGCTTCTTCAATGCTGAACGGCATTTTCATACCGGACGCCGCGACGTGTGCGGCTCGAACAACTTTCCGGAACGGCGTGGCAGGAGCCCCGCTGGCGCTTGGAGCAGTGTGATGGCTGTTGACCTCTCGATGCCGATCCTCGTGGTCGACGATTACAACACGATGATCCGTATCATCCGCAATCTTCTGAAGCAGCTCGGCTTCGACGACATCGACGATGCGTCCGATGGCTCGGCCGCGCTCGCCAAGATGAAGGAGAAGAAATACGGCCTCGTCATCTCCGACTGGAACATGGAGCCGATGACCGGCTACGAGCTCCTGAAGGAAGTGCGCGCCGACAGCTCGCTCACCCGCACGCCCTTCATCATGGTCACCGCGGAATCCAAGACGGAGAACGTCATCGCCGCCAAGAAGGCCGGCGTGAACAACTACATCGTGAAGCCGTTCAACGCCCAGACGCTGAAGGCCAAGATCGACGCCGTCTTCGCTGATTGACGATGCCGCTGCGCCCCTCGCGCAGCGTCGATCGCTGGAATTGCCACTGCGATTGACGCTTCGGGGCCTCAGGCCCGTCGGACAGACGCCGCCGCAGACGTCCTTGGGAAACAGGCGATAATGAAAAAAGTCTCCACCGACCACCTCGACCGCATCGTGCAGTTCGTCCGCACCAAGGGCAACGGCGAGGTCTCGCTGTCCGATGTGGTGGGCCTTGCCGAAGTGACGGTCGAATCGCTGTCGAGCTTCTTCCGCTCCATCGACATGGCGGTCTATCGCGAGCTCTCCGACATCGCCGCCTTCATCACCAACATGAAGTCCGAGGTCGGCCGCCTGCAGCCGAACGACCTGAAGCACAGCCGCATTCCGGCCGCCGGCATGGAACTCGACGCCATCGTCAAGGCGACCGAGAAGGCCACCGACACGATCATGGGCGCCGCAGAGGAACTGATGGCCGCCGACGCCTCCGACCCCGCCGCCTACAAGGCCATGGTCGACGAGCGCATGCTGCTCATCTTCGAGGCCTGCTCGTTCCAGGACATCACGGGACAGCGCGTCGCCAAGGTGATCGAGACCCTGAAGCACATCGAGGCGCGAGTCTCCCGCTTCGCCGAAGCCATCAATGCCGCCGATGCCGAAGGTTACCTGACGGAAGAGGAAAAGCGGCGCGAGGAGCGCAAGCTCAAGAACATCCTGCACGGGCCCCAGCTGTCCGGCGAAGGCGTCGACCAGAACGACGTCGATGCGCTGTTCGACAAGCCGGCCAAGAAGGCGAGCCGTCAGGACGATATCGACGCCATGTTCAAGTAGGGCGACGCGGCGCAGGCCCGCTACCAGGCGAGCTTCCGCATCACGTGGCTGGGATGCTGGCCCGTGTCCGCGATCAGCGCGGCAAGCCCCTCTGGCCTGATGCCCTCCGGTCCGAGCAGGATCTCGGCATGGATCCCCTCGGCCAGGAACAGGCAGTCGAACCCCATACGGACGGCGCCGGCCACGTCGGTCCGCATCGCGTCGCCGATGGCGAGCACGCGTGAGGGATCGGGCCGCCTGCCAAGAATGCGCTCCGCATAGCGCCAGCAGGCCTCGTAGGCCGGTTCGTAGGGCTTGCCGGCATAGAGCACCTCGCCGCCCAGCGACTGGTAGCGGTCGCCGATCGCGCCGGCGCAGAAGATGAGGTCGTGGCCGACCTCGACCACCTTGTCGGGATTGCCGCACAGGAAGAACAGGTCGCGCGCCTTCATGCGCTCCAGTCGTTCCTGATAGTCGTCGGGGGTTTCGACGCGGTCATCGACCAGGCCGGTACAGACGACATAGGCCGCCTCCTCGATGGAGACGAGGCGCGTGTCCATCCCCTCGAAAACGACGAGGTCGCGCTGCGGGCCGACATGGTGCACCGGCGCGCCCGGGCGCGTGCGCATGTAGTCGCGCGACACGTCGCCGGAGGTGACGATGGCGTCATAGGCGGCGCGTGGCACGCCGAGCCGGTCGAGTTGGCCCACCACTACCGGAGCCTGGCGCGGCGCATTGGTGATGAGGATCACCGGAACGCCGCGCTTGCGGATGGCGACCAGCGCCTCGCAGGCCTGGGGATGGGCGCGCATGCCGTTGTGCAGGACGCCCCAGACATCGGAGAAAACGAGGTCATAGTCCCCTGCGATGGCGGCGAGGCTGTCGATCACGGGCGGCAGGGCCACGGGGGCGGCGGTGAGGGCGTCGGTCATGCGAGCGGGTTAAGCGGCGGCGCCGAACGGGTCAAGCCAGCCACGCGACTCTCATGCGAGCGTCGTGGCGCTGAGGAAGGGCAGGAGGGCCGCAAGGCATCCGGCCGGGTTCTCCTCCGGAATGAAATGGCCGGAATCGACAGCTTCGCCGCTCGCCTTCGGCGCGAACACCCTCCAGGCGTCGAGGGGGCTCGCGCCAGTGGAGGGAATACCGGCATCGCCCCAGACCACGTGGGTCGGCACGTCGATGGTCCGGCCCGCAGCCTTGTCGGCCTCGTCGGCGGCAAGATCGACCGTTGCTCCCGCACGATAGTCCTCGCACGCCGCATGGATGCGGGAGGGGTCGTTGAAGGAGTTCCGGTAGTGCTGCAGGGCGCGGTTGTCATAGGCGTCGAGCGTGCCGGTCTTGGTCCACAGCGCCAGCTTCTCCTCCAGATAGGCGGTCGGATTGCGGCCGATCTCCGCCTCAGGCACGCCTTCGGGGCCGGACAGGAAGATCCAGTGCTCGGTTTTCGGTGAGGGCGCCGCCCGGATGCGCTCCCACATGACGATGGTCGGCACGATGTCGAGGAGCGCGATGCGCTCCAGCCGGCCGGGATGGTCGAGCGCCATGCGATAGGTGACGCGCGCGCCGCGGTCGTGGCCGCAGGCCATGAAGCGCACATGGCCGAGCGCCGACATCACCTCGATCATCAGTTGCGCCATGTCGCGCTTGGCATAGGGATAGTGATCCTTGCCGCCGCGCGGCGCCGTCGACCAGCCGTAGCCGGGCAGGTCGGGCATCACCAGCGTGAAGTGTTTCGCCAGTTCCGGGGCGATTCGGTGCCACTCCACATGGGTCTGTGGAAAGCCGTGGACGAGGAGCAGCGGCGGCCCCGATCCGCCGGAGCGCGCGAAGATCTGGCCGACCGAGGTGTCGATCCAGTGCGATTCGAAGCCGGGAAACAGATCGAAGGTGGACATGGACGCTCCTTGGACATCGGGCTTGAGCATAACGCGGAAGCGCGCCGGATGGTGACATCAGGGCAGCGGGCATCTGTTGCGCGGCTGTCCCGCGCTTCCCTTCAGTCTCGGCGGTCGATCCCTACGTCGGTGCAGCGGACCGCTTGCCGGCCTCGACCTCCCACAGCACAAGCATGCGCCGGATCACGGCGGCGAAGCGCACCAGATCCTCGATCGTCTGGCGCACCGGCTGCTCGGACGCCCCGGTCGGGATGTCGACTTCGATGGTGCCCGATCGCCGCGACACATTGATATCGATCCTCGCGCCGCTGAGCTGCGGGTCGTCCATCTCGAAGGCCTGCCCGTCCCACGGATTGCGGACCACGCCGGGATCGTCGGCGATGCCGGCGTCCGGGTTGCGGATATGCGCCAGCAGCCGGTCGATGTCGGATGCGACCACCGTCAGGCGGTCGAGCGGCACCCGCCTGTTCCGCCAGTCCGCGAAATACGGACCTGAGTCATCCTGTTTCAGCGCGAAATCGAACTCCCAGCTCAGCAGCGGCTCCAGCCCCCGCGCGTGGGCGATGTCCCGCCGCGAGAGCCGGGACGAGATCGCGCTCGTCAGACCTGTCCGCAACGTATTCCAGAGGTTCTGCACGGGGCTTGCCAAGATTTCAGATCCTTCCGTCGCGCCGGAACGGTCCTAAGGGAACCGATCGCGCTCAACTCTGCCCGAGGGCCGCCCGTTCCCGCGCCACCGCCTGCCAGCCAATGTCGCGGCGGCAGAAGCCGCCCGGCCAGTCGATGAGGTCGACGGCACGATAGGCTTTTTCCTGCGCCTCCGTCACCGTCCGTCCCGTCGCGGTGACGGCAAGGACCCGCCCGCCCTGGGCGACGATCTCGCCATCCTTTGTCGCCGTGCCGGCATGAAAGACCTCGACGCCGTCCAGCGCACGCGCCCGGTCGATGCCGCGGATGACGGTGCCCTTCTCGGGCGTGCCGGGATAGCCCTTCGCCGCCATGACGACGGTCAGCGCCACCTCGTCGTACCAGCGCGCGCTCATGGTCTTCAGCTGGCCGTCGGCCGAGGCGAGGAGCAGCGTCAGGAGATCGTCCTTCAGCCGCATCATCAGCACCTGGCATTCCGGGTCGCCGAAGCGGCAGTTGTATTCGATCAGCCTCGGTCCCTCGGCCGTGATCATCAGGCCGGCAAAGAGAACCCCCTTGAACGGATGACCCTTGGCCGCCATGGCCGCGAGGGTGGGGCGGATGATCTCGGCCATGGTCCGCTCGACCATGGCGGGCGTCATAACCGGCGCCGGCGAGTAGGCGCCCATGCCGCCGGTATTGGGGCCGGTGTCGCCGTCGCCGACGCGCTTGTGGTCCTGCGCCGTGGCGAGGGCGAGGGCATTCTCGCCGTCGCAGAGGGCGAAGAACGAGGCCTCTTCGCCGGTCATGAACTCCTCGACGACGACCGAGGCGCCGGCCTCGCCCATGCCGCCCTCGAACATCATGTCGACGGCAGCCAGCGCCTCGTCGAGCGTCATGGCCACGACCACGCCCTTTCCGGCGGCGAGGCCGTCGGCCTTGATGACGATGGGCGCGCCCATGCGCTGCACATAGTCCCTGGCCGGCTCCGCCGCCGTGAACCGCTCATAGGCCGCGGTCGGAATGCCGAACGCGCGGCAGAGATCCTTGGTGAAGCCCTTGGAGCCTTCCAGTTGCGCCGCGGCCTTCGACGGGCCGAAGACCTTGATTCCGGCCGCATCGAGATCGTCGGCAAGGCCCGCCACCAGCGGCGCCTCCGGTCCCACCACGACGAAGGTGATCGCATGCTGGCGGCAATAGGCGATGACCGCGGCGTGGTCGGTCACGTCCAGCGCCGCCAGCGTCGCCAGCTCCGCGATACCCGGATTGCCCGGAGCGCAGTGGAGCCTAGTGAGCAGCGGGCTCGCCGATAGCGCCCAGGCGAGGGCATGTTCCCGGCCGCCGCCGCCGATCAGAAGCACGTTCATGGCTCTCTCCGGAAATCGCGCCGGATGGCGCTTCATCCTTCGTCCCGCAGCGTCTAGACAAGAGTGCCCCGTCCGGCAACGGATTCGCCCGCATGACCGATGTCGTCCCGTCCAACACGCCCGAGATTTCGGTTTCGGAGCTTTCCGCCGCCATCAAGCGGACGGTGGAGGACGCCTTCGGCTTTGTGCGCCTGCGCGGCGAGGTCTCGGGCTTCAAGGGACCGAGCGGCTCCGGCCACGTCTATTTCCGCCTGAAGGACGAGGGCGCCACCATCGAGGCTGTGATCTGGAAGGGCGTCTATGGCCGGCTGAAGTTCAAGCCGCAGGAGGGCCTCGAGGTCATCGCCACCGGCCGCGTCACCACCTTCCCCGGCTCGTCGAAATACCAGGTCGTCATCGAGAGCCTGGAGCCGGCCGGCGTCGGCGCGTTGATGGCGCTGCTCGAGGAACGGCGGAAGAAGCTCGCGGCGGAAGGCCTGTTCGACGCCGCCCGCAAGCGGCCCTTGCCCTATCTGCCCACGGTGATCGGCGTCGTCACCTCGCCGACCGGGGCCGTCATCCGCGACATCCTGCACCGGCTGGAGGATCGTTTCCCGCGCACGGTTCTCGTCTGGCCCGTGCGCGTGCAGGGCGAGGGCAGCGCCGCCGAGGTCGCCAATGCCATTCGTGGCTTCAACGCCATCGGACCTGACGACGACCTGCCCCGTCCCGACGTCATCATCGTGGCCCGCGGAGGCGGCTCGCTGGAGGACCTCTGGGGCTTCAACGAGGAGATCGTCGTCCGCGCCGCCTTCGAGAGCGCCATCCCGCTCATCTCGGCGGTCGGCCACGAAACGGATACGACCCTCATCGACTTTGCCGCCGACCGGCGCGCGCCAACCCCGACGGCAGCCGCCGAAATGGCCGTGCCGGTGCGCGCCGACCTCATCGCCGAGACGGCGGGCCTCGGCCGCCGCCTGACCGTCGCTGTCGCCCGCGGCATGGAGAGCCGGCGCACCGAATTGCGCGCCGCCACCCGCGCCTTGCCGGATGCCGAGCGCCTTCTGGAGGCGGCCCGCCAGCGCCTCGACGCCGCTTCGGAGCGATTGCCCAATGCATTGGCGGCCAATGCCGCCGCCCATCGGACCCGGCTGGTGCGCGCCGCGACCCGCCTGTCCCCGGCGCTGCTGGCCGGGAGGATCGCGCGGTCGCGGGATCGGATCGAGGCCCTGTCTGGCCGCGCCGCGGCCGCGCTCTCGCGCCGCACCGAATTGCGCCGCCAGACCTTCAACGCCCTGTCGGATCGGTCGGCCCGCTCGCTCGGCGTCTATGCCCGGACCCAGTCGGACCGCATCGGCCGCGCGCGCGAGCGCCTCGACGGGCTCTATGCCCGCGCGCCGCGCGCGGTCGACCTCATCCTGCGCCGCCGCCGCGACCGGCTGGACGGCGCCGCCAAACTGCTGACGGCCCTGTCGTATCAGGGGGTGCTGGCGCGCGGCTTCGCGCTGGTGCGCGACGGCGAGGGCCGCCCCCTGCGTACGGCCGGCGCGGTGACGCCGGGCATGGCGCTCGCCATCCAGTTCACCGACGGCAGCATCGCCGCCACGGCGGATGGCGAGGTGCCGCCCGCCGCGCCGAAGAGCCCGGCGCGCAGCGCCGAGCCGAAGGCGCGCAAGAGCGGCGAGGGGCAGGGAACGCTGTTCTGAGCGGCCCCGCCCGTCCCGTCACTGCAGCGTCTGGTGGGCGATCCAGGTCTTCACCGCGCGCAGCGCATCATGTGGCGTCTCGGCAAGGCCGAGGGCCGATTTCCACACCATGAGCTGGCCGTCGGCGCTGGTGCCGCGGGCGGCGATGTCGAGGCAGCGGGCGAGATCGTCGGCGCAGTCGAGGGCCTCGGCGTCTTCCTCCAGCATGGCGACGGTCTCCTTCACGAGGTCGGTGATCGAGATTGTGGTGCGACGCTGCTCGTCGACGAATGAACCGTGGATGCCGTAGCGCTGGGCGCGCCACTTGTTCTCCTGCGCCACGGCCCGCGACAGCGGCGACAGGTCGGAGCGGAAGTCCGGGTGGCGCAGCAGGTAGCGCACCATGGACCGGTACAGCGCCGCGATCGCCAGCGCATCGTCGAGATGGGTGCAGGAATCGGGCGCCCGCAGTTCCAGCGTCGGGAACCGCCGGGATGGCCGCACCGCCCACCAGACGTAGCTTGAATCCTCGATGATCCGCGCCTCCACCAGCAGCGAGACGTAGTCGTCATACTCGGCCTGGGTCTTGAACATCTCCGGCAGCCCGGTGCGCGGCAACTCGTCATAGGCGGCGAGGCGATAGCCCATCAGTCCGGTTGAGCGCGACTGCCAGAAGGGCGAGGAGGTCGACAGGGCGATGATGAGCGGGATGGTCGGCATCAGCCGGCCCATCACGTCGATGCGCCGCGAAAGGTCGTCGAATTCGGCATGGACATGCAGCCCGCAGACGATGTTGCGCTGCCCGAGCATCTGCAGATCGTGCATGACGCTGTCGTATCGCGGGGCGTCGCTGGCGCGCTGCGTCGCCCACATGGCGGTGGGGTGGGTGCCGGAGGCGAGGATGGCGAGGCCGTGGCTGGCGGCGACCTCCCCCAGCATGCCGCGCATCGCCTGCAGTTCGTTTCGGGCGGAGGTGGGGGTCCCGTGGACGGAGCTCGTCAGCTCGACCTGCGATTGCAGCATCTCGCTGGAGATGCGGTCGCCGAGCCGGGCCTTGGCCGCGTCGAAGAAGCCCTGCGGCATGCGGCGCATCACGGCCTTGGTTTCGGCGTCGACGACGAAGAACTCTTCCTCGATCCCGAAGCGGCGGGTGTCTGACATGACTATCTCCATGATTTATCGTCAATATTGGTCCTCGTCGGCTGCCCGATGGCGGCCGGGTCCGGATCACCCCTCCCCCAAGCGGGGCGCCATCCGGTGCGTGAGAAGCTGTCAGTGCGGAGGGCAGAAATGTGGCCCGATCCGGACACCGATCGCCACGATTCCGTAACGCCTTGAAAGATGGCGTGAACTTAAATCGGTTGACTTGGCGCGCGAGAAGCGCCGCATCCGCTGCTGCCTGCTTCGCGTCTGTGGCGATGCGTCAACGCCAGTCGCCAAGGCTTGCCTGCACCACCGCCAGAGCTGCGACGGCTGCCGTATCGGCGCGCAGGATGCGCGGCCCGAGCGAAATGGCGACCGTGTTCGGCCGGCGCGCGAGCATGGCGCGCTCCTCCTCGGCAAATCCGCCTTCGGGGCCGATAACGACGGCGATGCCCCCGGACGCCGGGGCAAAGGCCGCGAGTGCCTGCACCGGATTGGCAAGGGCGGCGTCCTCGTCGCAGAAAACGAGCAACCGGTCGGCCGGCAGGGCGGCAAGGGCTTTGGCAAGGGGCTGTGAGTCATCGCAGTCGGCAACCGTCAGGATGCCGCATTGTTCCGCGGCCTCGACGGCGTTGGCCCTCATACGTTCCAGATTGACGCGGGCTGCCTGCGTGTGGCGCGTCACGACCGGGACGAGCCGCGTCACCCCCATTTCGACCGCCTTCTGCACCATGTAGTCGAGCCGGGCGTGTTTGAGGGGCGCGAAGAGCAGCCAGAGGTCGCCGGCGTCGGGCTGCGGCCGGATCAGGTCCTCGACGATCAGGCTGGCCGTCTTCCGGCCCGTGCGGGCGAGCCTTGCCGCCCATTCGCCGCTGGTCCCGTCGAAGACCGCCAGCCGTGCGCCGTCGTCGAGGCGCATCACGTTCAGGAGATAGTTGGCCTGGTCGCGGTCGAGCGGCAGCGTCGCGCCCGCCGAGATCGGCGTCCGCACGAAGAGCCGGATCGCCGTGAAGTCATAGGCCGCCATGGTTCAATCCCGTCTGCCTGCCGCATCGCCGGCCGCCGCATGAGCGCCCGGACGCGGGGCGGGTGAGGGCCGTTGCCGGCCGTCACATTGCCACGATGAAGGCAGATTGATATGTAACCTGCCGCATTCACTCAACCTCGCTCGCTCTGCGGACGTGTTCAGGGGCCGAACGATGTACCGTCGATACGCGAACAAGACCGCCTTTCTCGCGCTGGCACTGACCGGCATCCTCGCCGGCAGCGGTGCCGCGCGCGCCAACGAGATCTGTCAGGCCGAATTTCAGCCCATCATCACCGCCCACCAGGAGGTGATGAAGCAGACGCAGGCCGGCATGCCGCGCGGCCGGCCGACGACTTTTGAGCAGGCCAAGGCCAACGCCCAGCGCGCATGCCAGCTTCTGACGACGGCGCAGACCTCGTTCCGCCGCGTGCAGCAGTGGGTGCAGACCAACGCCGACTTCTGCCGGCTGCCCGAGCAGATCATCAACGACGTCAATACCGGCGTGACCAACATCACCCGCAACCGGACCCAGGCCTGCAACGGCGTCGCCAATCTCGAGCGCCAGCGTCGCCAGGCCGAGGCGGGCGGCGGCAACCCCTTCGCGCCCAACGCCGGCCGCCGGCCGCAGCTCGACCTCCGCACCCCCGGCGCGCTCTGAGCCGCCATGACAGCCGCTGACGGACGGGTCGCCGATGCCGTTCGAGGCTCCTGGGTGGATATGCACGCCCCGGCGGCGTGGCGGCCCTATCTGAGGCTCGCCCGCGCCGACCGTCCTATCGGATCATGGCTGCTGCTGCTGCCCTGCTGGTGGTCTGCCGCCTTCGCCGCGATCGCCGCCGGACACCCGCTCCCCAATCTCTGGCACATGACGCTCTTCGCCATCGGCGCTGTGGCCATGCGCGGCGCCGGCTGCACCTACAACGACCTCGTCGACCGCGACATCGATGCACTCGTCGAGCGCACCCGTTCGCGGCCCCTGCCGTCGGGCCAGGTGACCAGCCGGCAGGCGAAGCTCTTCCTCATCGCGCAGGTGGCGCTCGGCGCGCTCGTGCTGCTGGCGCTGGCAGAGCCCTTCGCCTGGCTCGTCGGGCTCGCCTCGCTCGGCGTCGTCGCCATCTATCCGTTCATGAAGCGGATCACGTCCTGGCCGCAGTCCGTGCTCGGGCTCGCCTTTTCATGGGGCGCACTGATGGGCTGGGCCGCCGCCTTCGGCCGCCTCGACCCTCCGGCGCTGCTGCTCTATGCCGGTTCGATCCTCTGGGTGATCGGCTATGACACGATCTACGCCCATCAGGACCGCGAGGACGACGCCATCGTCGGCGTCAGGTCGACGGCGCTGCTTTTCGGCGAGCGCACGCCGATCTTCCTGTCGCTGTTCTATAGCGCCGCTGTCGCTGTCTTCACCGCGGCGCTCTGGACGCTGGGCGCGCCGCCTCTCGCCTATCTCGGTCTGTTCGCCTTCGCGGCGCATCTCGCCTGGCAGGTGCGCAGGCTGGACATCGCCGATCCGGACTTGTGCCTGAGGCTGTTCAAGTCCAACCGCGACGCGGGTCTTCTCTTTCTCGCCGGCCTCATGGCCGCCGCCGCCATCCGCGCCCTCCTCTAGGCGCGCCTGTCACGGAGGTCGGCGACGCAGCGCGCCACGGCCCTGTCGGTCGGCTCCTCGGAGGCCGAAAGACCAGCGATGACGCCCTCGACATCGGCCGCCGGGCGGTTCTGGCTCATCTTCAGCTTCGCGTCGAAGGCGGTCACGGCGAAATGCATGCCGACGATGGCGCGCATCTGCATGGCGACGAAGTCGTCCGGCGCATCCGACATCGCCCAGGGATGCTCGCGTCCCGCTTCGTGCCGATCCGTCAGGTCGGCAAGGTTCTGGTGCAGGAAGGCGGGATCCGCCGGCCAGGTCACCTGGCCGCGGACGTGGACCGCCGCATAGTTCCAGGTCGGCACCACCTTGGCCGTCTCCTTCTTGGTCGCATACCAGGACGGGCTCACATAGGCCTGCGGACCGGTGAAGATCAGCAGCGCCTCTGCGCCGGCCGCGGTGTTCTGCCAGTGCGGATTGGCCCGTGCGATATGACCGAAGAAGGCGGTCTCGCCAGACGGCTCGCGCTTCAGGATGACCGGAAGGTGTGTGGCAAAGAGCCCCGTCGATCCCTGCGTGACCAGCGCCGCAAAGGGGTGCGCGGCGCAGAAGGCCAGGGCCTCGGCCTCCTCGCCCATCGCGAAGAGAGAGGGAACGTACATGGCGAGCCTCCAAGAAAGACGGGGCCGGAGCGATAGGCCATCCGCTCCGGCCGGTCCAATCGCGGCTCGTCATCGGGCGCATTCGCCCTGTTGATCAGGCCGCGCGCACCTCGGCGACAAAGGCCTTCAGCGCCTCGTCGATCCGGCTTGAGCAGTCGGACAGCCGGCGGCTGGCCTGGCCCACCGCCTGCGCCGACTTGCCGGTGCCTTCTGCGGCCTCGGAGACGTCGCGGATGGAGTGGCGGGCAAGGTCGACATGGCCGTTGGCTTCCGCGATGGCGCGCGAGATCTCGGCCGTGGAGGCCTGCTGCTCATCGACCGCCGCGGCAATGGCCGTGGTGATGTGGTCCATCGAGCCGATCGTCTCGGTGATGGTGCCGATGGCCTGCACCGTCGCGGTCGTCGCCGACTGCATGCGGCTGACCTGGGCGGCGATCTCGTCCGTCGCCTTGGCCGTCTGCCCGGCAAGCTGTTTCACCTCCGCGGCGACGACGGCGAAGCCCTTGCCGGCCTCGCCGGCCCTCGCCGCCTCGATGGTGGCGTTCAGCGCCAGGAGGTTGGTCTGCTCGGCGACCGCCGTGATGAGGCCGATGACCTCGCCGATCTTGCGCGCCGCGTCGTCGAGGTCGGCGACACGCGAGCCGGTGTCGCCGGCCTCGCGGACGGCGCGCCCGGCGACTTCCGAGGATGCCGTCACCTGACGTCCGATCTCGGTGATGGACGCGGCCAGCTGGTGGGCGGCGCTCGCCACGGCGTTCATGTTGGCGGTCGCCTCGTCGGTCGCCCCCGAGGCATTGCCGACCTTGTGCATCACCGCCTGTGCCGTCGTGGTCAGGGTGCCGGCGCTGCTGTCCAGGTGGCGAACGGCGTCATTGGCCTCGCCGATCCGTTCGGCCATGGTCTTCTCGTAGCCGACGATGGCGGCCTCGAGCCGGCGGCCGCGCGCTGCGCGCTGCTCCACCTCGGCCAGCCTTTCGGCTTCCGCCGCCTTCGCCATGCGGGCATTGTCGCGCAACACGACGAGGGCACGCGTCAGGTCGCCGATTTCGTCCTGCCGGTCGTGGGTGGCGATCGCGGTGTCGAGGTCCCCGGCCGCGACCCGTTCCAGCGCGCCGGTGGCCGCGACGAGGGGCCTGACCGCGCGACGCACCACGAAGGCCGCGACGAGACCGAGCAGCACGACGATGAGCGCCAGCGCGGCGATCATCGCGAGGACGGTCTGGCGGGCCTGGGCATGAAGCTGTTCCGTCGGAATGCCGATGAACAGCACGCCGACGACCTTTCCGGTGGCGTCCACGACCGGGTGGTAGGCGGTGTAGAAGGACCGCCCGAACAACATGGCGGGTCCGTAGTAGGGCTGCGCCGCCTTGAGGGGCGTCTGGGCGGGGTGGTCGGGCGCCAGCGCCGTACCCACCGCGCGGTCTCCGTTCTCCTTCTTCACGTTGGTCGTGCGGCGGACGAAGATTCCCTTGTCATCCGTCACGAAGATCGTCGCCACGCCGCCGACAGCCTGCACGGTGCGATCGACGATGGTATGGTCTGAGAAGGTCGGCATGGCGGCCGCCCGCGCTTCCGATAGGCGCTCGCCTGATTGGCCGATGCGGGCATCCGGATGGGTCATGGCGAACAGGACCGCGAGCGTCCGCAGGTTCGTCTGCGCCTCGCGGAGAGCGGTGTCGTTGTTGCGCGTCTGGATCAGCGACCAGCCGGCGACGATCGTGATGATGGCGGTCGCTGCGAGGAGCGCGATGACGAGGGCGACGGACTTGCCGCCGATCTTGAGGCGGGGCAGGCGGGAAAGCATGGGGGAGCTGTCCTCTGTTCTGTTTGCTCCTCCGAACTACAGATCAAGACGGTTAATAATGTGCCAACCGCGCGTTCTGGACTGTCATTTTGGTCGAGAATACTGCGATTTCCGCCGATTCATGGCCTTGTGAGGATGTCGCGGGCGCGTCGACTGTCCGCGTCCATCTGCGCGATGAGGGCTTCGAGCGAGTCGAATCGTTCCTCCGGTCGCAGAAAGGAGGCGAAGGCGATGTCGATGATCCGGTCGTAGAGGTTCTCCGCCAGATCGAAGACATGGACCTCAAGCAGCGGCGCGCCGTTGTCGAAGGTCGGGCGCCTGCCGAAGCTCGCCACCGCGTCGTGCCAGCGCCCGTCGATGCCGGCGCGCACGGCATAGATGCCATGGCGCAGGCCGCAGGCTGGATCGAGGCGCAGGTTCGCCGTGGGATAGCCGAGGTCGCGGCCGCGCTTCTCGCCGTGGATCACAGGCGCGCTCACGAACCAGGCATGGCCGAGAAGGTCATTGGCCACCTCGACGCGGCCCTCCGCCAGCGCCGTCCGGATCGCCGAGGAGGAGATCGGACCGTGCGGGCCGGAGAGGGCCTCGACCTGCGTGACCCCGAAGCCCCGGCTGTGGCCGGCCGCAGCGAGGGTCGCGGCATTGCCACTGCGCTTCGCACCGTAGTTGAAGTCACGGCCGACGACGACATGGGCGGCGCCCAGCCAGTCGACGAGGATGCGGTCGACGAAATCACCGGACGACATCGCGGCGAGGGCGGAATCGAAGGCAAGGAGAGCGACGCCGTCGATGCCCTCGGCGGCGAGCAGCCGCACCTTGGCCTCGGCGTCCCCCAGACGGAACAGCGGCACATCCGGCCGGAAGAAGCTCCGTGGGTGGGGCTCGAAGGTCAGCGCCAGCACCGCTCGCCGCTCGCTTGCCGCGATCGACCGCGCGGTCGCCAGCACATGCTTGTGGCCGCGGTGCACGCCATCGAAATTGCCGATGGCGACCACGCAGCCGCGCAAGGCGCCGGGGATGTCGCCGGAACGGCCGATGACCGGATAAGAGACCGGCGGCCTTGGCGGCGGCAGAATGAGAGGCATGGCAGATCGGGGTCTCGGGAGGGGCCGGTGATGTCGGCGCGGACCCTGCCGACCGCCGCACGGGCCGTCAAGCGGCGGTGCGGCTCAGGCCGCCGCCTCGAGTTCGGCGCGGGAGGGAACGCGCACCCAGGCCTCGCCCTCGAGAACCACGGTAGCGTCGACCGCGCATTCGCAGACGAGCCGGGCCCGCTGGCGTGCGTCGATCAACTCGGCGACCTCCACATGGACCCGCACGACGTCGCCGATGCGCACCGGCGCCTTGAAGTTCAGCGTCTGCGACAGATAGACGGCGCCGGGGCCGGGAAGGCGCGTGCCGATCACCGCCGAGATGAGGCTCGCGGTGTACAGGCCATGGGCGATGCGCTGGCCGAACCGCGTCTTCGACGCGTAGAGGTCGCACAGGTGGATCGGATTCTGGTCGCCGGAAATATCGGCGAAGCCGACGACATCCTGGTCCGTGACCGTCTTCATCACCAGTTCCGACAGGCCGACGGACAGGTCTTCATAGGCCAGGGAACGAAGGGAACGGATCGCCATGTCAGCCTCCTCGGGGGCGGAGACAATCCGGCTCCTCATATTGCAATGCAATAGGACCATTGGCGGAGACGACGCGGCCGGCGCGAGGCCCATCCGGCCCGCCGGGGGCGATCGATCTGTGCGCAAGCGCCCGCCGACCGCCGAATGATGTCGCAAAGCGAGACGAATCAGCGATGCACGTTGCATTGTTCCGCATTCGCAACGTGTCAGTGGATCACATTCGGCTCATCATGCCCCGGTCGGGTTCCTTCTTCGTCGCGCTCTGCATGGTGGCGATCGCCGTTTCGGCATCCGTCCTCGCCTTCACGCTCGGCGCGGTGGAGGCCGGCGCGTCGACGGCCATCGGCTTTGCCTTGTTGCTCGCCATGGTCATCGGCCATTTCGGAGCCCAGCTCACCGCCGACAAGGCGTCGGCCGACCTCCGCTTCGCCGATCTGACGCGCACGGCGGCCGACGTCAGCCGCGATCTCCAGGCGCTCGCCCAGAGGGTCGAACGGTTCGAGACCGTCGCGCTCGACCAGGCGCGTTCGGCAACCGAGCCGATCGCTGCCGAAATCGGCGAACTCGGCGCCCTGGTGAAGCAGTTCGCCGAAACCCTCCAGGTCCATGAGGCCGCGATCGTCCAGGCGACCGTCCGGTCGCAGCCGCCGGAACCCGCTCCCGTCGCCGCGCTGCCGCCTGCCGCACCTCCGCCGCCGGTGGCGCAGAGCCCACAGCGCGAGGCGGCCCCGCCGCCAGCGCCCGTCCAGGTGCTCCAGCGTCAGGCCGCCGCCCTGCGCAGCCGGTCGCAGGCCCGGATGTCGGACGCGGACATCCCTGAGGTCTTTGCCGGCCTGTCGCGCGCCGACGCCATCGCCATCATCGACGAGGCCATCTCGGCCAAGCGCTACGAACTCTTCCTGCAGCCGATAGTCACCCTGCCGCAGCGCAAGGTCCGCTCCTACCAGGCCTCGGTCCGGCTGCGGACGGCGGACGGGCAAAACCTGCTCTCCGAGGATTACTGCGGTCTCGCCGAGGATTCCGGGCTGATGCCGGCGCTCGACGCGGAGGTCATCGGCCGTTGCATCCAGATCGTCCGCAGGCTGACCGCGCGCAACCGCGACGTCAGCCTCGTCTGCGACGTCTCCGGCTCGGCGCTCGCCGACGCGGCCTTCTCCTCCGAACTGGTCGCCTCGCTCGAGGCCTCGCGCGCCGTTGCCGGCTCGCTCGTCCTCGGATTCAGCCAGTCCTCCCTCAGGGACATGACGGCACTCGATATCGAGACGTTGCGGATGCTGTCCGACAAGGGTTTCCGCTTCGCCATGGACGGCGTGCGCGACCTGCGCATCGAGCCGCGCGACCTCGCCGACAAGGGCATCCGCCTGATCAAGGTTCCCGCCCCGCTGATGATCGCCCGCGCGGGCGACACCGGAGCCTCCATCCACGTCGCGGATCTCGCGGGGCTCTTTGCCCGCTATGGAATCGATCTCGTCGTCGAGGGGGTCGAGACGGAATCGGTGGTCGTCGACCTGCTCGACTACGACGTGAAACTGGCGCAGGGCGCGCTGTTCTCGCCGCCGCGTCCGGTCCGCGCCGAGATCATGTCGGCCAGCGATCCGGTCGGCACGCCCGCTGCTCCTGCTGCGGCGGCCGCGCCGCGCGCGCGCGGCGACCAGCGCGCCGAATCCCGCCAGCCCGCGCCGCCCCAGACGCTTGGCGCCGCTGCGCTGGCGGCAGGCGCCGTCGGGCGCGAGGCCCGCAAGCCGGGCGTTTCCCAGGGCTTGCGGGCGCTCATCCGCGACCGGTCCTGACGCGCGCGCGTCGAGGCGATAGGATCGGACCATGGCCGTCCGCCAGCTTCCAGAAGGTGTCGTCAACCGCATCGCCGCCGGCGAGGTGATCGAGCGGCCGGCTGCGGCCGTGAAGGAGCTCGTCGAGAACGCGCTCGACGCCGGTGCGGGGCGCATCGACATCCTCGTGGGCGCGGGCGGCCGCCGGCTGATCCGCGTCGCCGACGACGGCAGCGGCATGACCCGGGACGACCTTGAACTCTGTGTCGAGCGTCATGCGACATCCAAGCTGCACGACGAGGACCTGCTCGACATCCGCACGCTCGGCTTTCGCGGCGAGGCGCTGCCGTCCATCGGGTCCGTCGCGCGGCTCACCATCACCACCCGTCACGCATCCGAACCGCATGGCTGGGCGCTCACCGTCGATGCCGGCGTCAAAGGCGAGTGCCGGCCGGCAGCGCTCGCCTCCGGCACCCGCGTCGAGATCGAGGACCTCTTCGCGGCGACGCCGGCGCGGCTGAAATTCCTGAAGAGCGACCGCGCCGAGGCCGCGGCCGTGGCCGACGTGGTGAAGCGCCTCGCCCTCGCCCATCCGACCGTCGCCTTCTCGCTGACGGAGGAGGGCGGGAGCACGCGCCACTTCGCCGCGCAGGCCTTCGGCGAGTCCGGCCTGCTGGCGCGGATCGGCGAGGTCGCGGGCCGCGATTTCGCGCAGAACGCCATGGCCCTCGACGTGTCGCGGCATGCCGTGCGGCTCTTCGGCTTCGCCGGCCTGCCGACCTTCGGCAAGGCGACTGCTGGCAGCCAGTATCTCTTCGTCAACGGCCGGCCGATTCGCGATCGTCTCGTTCTCGGCGCCGTCCGCGGCGCCTATGCCGACGTGATGCCGCGCGACCGCCAGCCCGCGGTGGCGCTGTTTCTCGAACTCGATCCCCACGAGGTCGACGTCAACGTTCACCCCGCCAAGACCGAGGTGCGCTTCCGCGATTCGGCGTTGGTCAGGGGCCTGATCGTCACGGCGATCCGCGAGGCCATCGCGGCGGCCTCGCCGACAACGGCGACGACGCTTGGGGCCGCCACCGTAGAGGCGTTCCGCCAGGGCGGTGTCCGCTCCGGACCGGGGCGGATCTATGACTGGCGGCAATCCTTCGCCAGACCCACCACGCCGGGCTTCGCCGAGGCCGGTCAGGCGGCGTTCGCCATGGATTTCACGCCCGCAGCGGACGTCCGCATGCCCGCCGAAAGCGGGAATCCCGACGACCTCGATCGCCCCCTGGGTGCGGCGCGGGCGCAGATCCACGGCACCTACATCCTGTCGCAGACCCGCGACGGGGTCGTCATCGTCGACCAGCATGCGGCGCACGAGCGGCTCGTCTATGAGCGGCTGAAGCGACAGATGGCGGAGGCGGGCATCGCCCGCCAGGCGCTGCTCATGCCGGTCGTCGTGGAGCTCGACCCCGACGATGCTGCTCGCCTGCTCGAGCGTGCCGCGGATCTGGACCGCTTCGGTCTCGCCATCGAGGGGTTCGGGCCGGGCGCGGTGGTGGTGCGCGAGACGCCGGCCCTGCTCGGCGAGGCCGATGCCGAGGCGCTCGTGCGCGACATCGCCGACCATCTCGCCGAGTGGGACACGGCGGATCCTCTGGAACAGCGGCTGCTGCATGTCGCCGCCACCATGGCCTGCCATGGCTCGGTGCGCGCCGGTCGCCTGCTGCGCCCCGCCGAGATGAATGCGTTGCTCCGCGAGATGGAGGCCACCCCCGGCTCGGCCCAGTGCAATCACGGCCGCCCGACCTCGGTGTCGTTGTCGCTCGCAGACGTCGAGAGGCTGTTCGGGCGGCGCTAGCCGCCGGTGCGCGGAGCGTCGAGCAGCACGGCCGGGCTCGACCCCAGAACCATGTCGAGACGCCGCTTCACCTCGTCCTTGATCGGTTCGCAGGCGGCGAAGATCTCTCTCACCCGGAAGAAGTCGAGGACGCGGAAATCGTCGACCGGCGGCCGGAGGTGGATCGTCGGCCGGTAGTCGGCGAGGCGCGCGGCGCTCAGCACCTGCATCATCAGGGTCACCGAGCCGAACAGCGCCTCCCAGGCGTCGGGGATAACGTCGTTGATCTCGCGCGACGTCCCGGCGCCGCTGAGCACGTCGACGGCGAGGATCACCGGCGTCTTCACGCGGTCGACCGGCACGGGATTGATGGTGCCGCCGTCGATGAGCACGCGTCCCTCGTGCCGGACCGGCCGCAGCGCGCCGGGGATCGCCATCGAGGCCGCCACGGCCGGCATGAGCGGGCCATCCGAGAATCCGACGTCGACGCGGGCATAATAGTCGGTGGCGACCACGGTGAGCGGGATGACGAGGTCGGCGAAGGTCTTCGGCAGGGTCGGCGGCAGAAAGGCCGCAAGCAGCCGCTCCGGATCGACCAGCACAGGATTGGACAGGCCGTTGCGGAGGAGGTCGGAGAAGCGGCCGACGCGCGCCGCGAACAGGCGGCGCAGCACCTCCGGCTTCATCCGCAGCGCGTCGAGCGCATAGGCGCGCATGTCGCGCCCGCTCATCCCGGCGCAGTAGCAGGCCCCGATGATGGCGCCGATGGAGGTTCCGGCGACTTCCGCCGGCCTGAGGCCGAGTTCGTCGAGCGCCTCGATGACGAGGATGTGAGCGAGACCCTTGGCGCCGCCGCCGCCGAGGACGAGCCCGAGGGAGGGGGAGGCGAGGTCGCGCTTCGGCAGGGGATCGTCGGTCATGAGGCGATCCTAGCCGAGCCCGCGCCGCAGCGGGAGACATGGATGTCGCCGGCGCACTTGCGGCGCGGCGGTGGCCGGGCTTTCATCGCCACCCCATTGCGGCAGATGATCCATGACCGACTTCAGCGCCATTGCCCACGCCTTCGATCCGAATAACGCACCCGCCGACGCTCTGGCGGTCAACGCCGCCATCCTGAAGCGCCTCGAGGACTGGGACAGCTGGGCTCATCCTCCCGCCATCATCCGCCAGATGCGCCGCGAGGGTCGCGGCGCCTTTCCCGCGCCGATCCTGTCGCCGCGCGCGACGACCATGACCATCGAGGGGCCGCATGGCCCCATCGACCTCAGAATCATCGCCCCGGACAATCCGAAGGGCGTCTATTTTCATATCCACGGCGGCGGCTGGGTACTCGGCAGCGTCGACCAGCAGGACCCCTGGCTGGAGCGCTTCGCCGACCGCGCCGGTATGGCCTGCGTCTCGGTCGACTACCGCCTCGCCCCCGAACATCCCTATCCGATGGGGCCGGACGATTGCGAGGCGGCAGCGCTGTGGATCGCGCGCGAGGCCAAGGGCCTTTTCGGTACCGACCGGATGGTAATCGGCGGCGAGAGCGCCGGCGCCCATCTCTCCGTCGTCACGCTTCTGAGGCTGCGCGACCGCCATGGCGTCATGCCGTTCCGGGCCGCCAACCTGCATGCCGGCTGCTACGACCTCGCCCTGACGCCCTCCGTCCGCCGCTGGGGCGCCGAGAAGCTGGTGCTCAACACCCGCGACATCGAGATGTTCGTCCGCCACTTCCTTGTGCATGGCGGCGACATCCGGCACCCCGACATCTCCCCGATCCATGCGGACCTCGCCGGCATGCCGCCGGCCCTCTTCACGGTCGGGTCGCGCGATCCGCTGGTCGACGACACGCTGTCCATGGCGCCCCGCTGGGCTGCGGCCGGCGCGCGGGCCGAGATGGAGGTCTATCCCGCGGGTTGCCACGTCTTCATCGGCTTCCCGGGCTCGAACAGCGACCTCTGCCTCGACCGCATCGGCGCCTTCATGGCCGAGGCCTGCCAGGACTGACCGAGCCTCATTCCGCGGCCTGCTTGCGCACCCGCCACTGGGCGAGAAGGGCGCGCAGCGCCGCCGGCTTCACCGGCTTGTTCAGGAGGTGGACGCTCTTCGCCAGGGCCAGCTCGCGCACCTCCTGGCTGCGGTCGGCGGTGATCAGGATGGCGGGCAGGGCGAGACCGAAGCGCCACCGGAGCTGCGTCACGACATCGAAGCCGTTGCCCTCGTCGAGGTGGTAGTCGACGATCACCACGTCGGGCGCCATCTGGCTCTCGTTGAGCGCCTCGTGCGCCTCGTGCCAGCCCGACGCCACCAGCGTATGGCAGCCCCAGCCGGTCAGCAGCAGCTTCATGCCCTCGATGATCTTCGGCTCGTTGTCGATGGCGAGTACGGTGAGCCCGTCGAGCGGCGCGGCCGCGAAGGGCGCCGGCTGCGGGCCGGGAGCGGCGGCCGGCAGGGCCGGGGCGACCGGCACGACGACGGCGAAGGACGAGCCCCGGCCGACCTTCGACTTCACGGAGAGCCGGTGTTCGAGCACCCGCGCGATGCGCTCGACGATCGAAAGGCCGAGGCCGAGGCCGCGGGCGATCTTGGCGCCCTGTTCGAGGCGCTGGAACTCCTGGAAGATGATCCGCTGCTTGGCCTGCGGAATGCCGGGCCCGGTGTCGTGGACCTCGAGCGACAGCTTCTTGCCCCGGCGACGGCAGCCGACGAGAACGCCGCCCGTGCTGGTGTACTTGATCGCGTTGGAGACGAGGTTCTGCAAGAGCCGCCGCATCAGCCGGCGGTCAGAGTGGATGGCGAGCGTCGTCGGCACGAAGGTGAGTTTCAGTCTCTTCTGCTGCGCCAGCGGCGCGAACTCGACCGCGAGCTGGCGGAAGAGCTCGTCGATGCGGAAGCTCGCGATCTCCGGCTTCATCGCCCCGGCATCGAGCCGCGAGATGTCGAGCAGCGCCCCGAGGATCTCCTCGACCGCCTCGAGGGATGCATCGACATTGTCGACGAGCCGGCGTTCGTCGCCCTCGGCGCGCCGTTCGACCAGGCTGGTGGTGTAGAGGCGGGCGGCGTTGAGCGGCTGCAGAATGTCGTGGCTGGCGGCCGCCAGGAATCGGGTTTTGGAGAGGTTCGCCTCGTCGGCCTCCTGCTTGGCCTGGGCGAGAGCGGCGTTGAGCCGGGTGAGTTCCTCCGTGCGCTCGCGCACGCGCCGCTCCAGCGTCTCGTTGGCTCGCTCCAGTTCCTCGGCGGCGGCGACGCTGGCCGTCACGTCGGTATAGGTGGTGACGATGCCGCCGTCCGGCAGCCGCGCCGCGCGCACCTCGATGAACAGGCCGAGCATGGCGAGGCGCTCGATCTGCGGCTCTTCTGCGCGAAGCAGACGCCCGGCGCGTTCGGAGACGAGCTTGTCGACGTCGCCGGGGCCGAACTCGCCGCGTGCCGCCAGCGCGCGAAGGATCTTGTCGAAACCTGCGCCGATATGCAGCGTTTCCGGAGGCAGGGCGAGAACCTCCGCAAACGGCCTGTTCCACACCATCAGCTTGCCGTCGGGATCAAAGACGCTGACGCCCTGCCGCGCGTGCTCAAGCGCCGTCTGCAGCACCTCGCGGTTGTACTGCATGGCGGCGTTGGCGTCGTCGAGCAGCTTCAGCGCGTCCGTCGTCGAGACGGAGCGCTTCTTCAAGAGCAGCGACAGGACGAGGCGCGAGGAGGCCGTGCCGATGGCGGAGGCCAGCAGGCGCTCGGAATAGCGCAGGAGGTCGATGTCGGCCTCCGCCTGACCCTCCAGCGGCACGCCCCGTTCCACCGCATGGCTCGCGAAGGCGGCATGGGTGCGCTCGGCGCCGAGATAGCGTGCGACGGTCGAACGGACCTCCTCCACCGTCACGGCGCTGCGCCACAGGCGGAAGCTCGGCGCATAGTCCGACTGGGCGGAGGGCACGAAAACCTTCGCCTGCAGGAGTTCGATGGCGGAGGGGCGGCGCCATAGCGATACGCCGACGAATAGCAGGCCGTTGGCGAGCAGCGACCAGAACACGCCGTGGGCGAGCGGCGACAGGTCGACGATGCCGAACAGGTTCTGCGGGCGGAGCGCTTCGATACCGAAGGGGCCGGCGGTGACGATCGACGCAGGCAGGGCGCCGGTCGTCGTCAGCATCGGCACGAGCAGCGTATAGGCCCAGACGACCAGCCCGGCGCCCATGCCGATCACGGCGCCGCCGGCATTGGCGCGCCGCCAGAACAACCCGCCGAAAAACGCCGGGGCGAGTTGCGTGACGGCGGCGAAGGACAGAAGGCCGATGGAGGCGAGCTGCGCCTCTCCGGCGACGCGATAGTAGAGGTAGGCGGCGATCATCACCGCGAAGATGATGGTGCGGCGGATCATCAGGATGGTCGGGCCGAGGTCGCCGCGGTCCTCGGCCGATCCCTCGCCGGCCAGCAGCCGTCCGCGGAAATTGAGCAGGGAGGGAATGACCACGTCGTTGGAGATCATGATCGACAGCGCGACGGAGGCGACGATCACCATGGCGGTAGCTGCGGACAGGCCGCCGATGAAGGCGGCGAGCGTCAGGATTTCGTTGCCGCGCGACATCGGCAGCGCCACCACCGTCATATCGCTGTCCATGGAGCCGGGCGGGAAGACGAGAAGGCCGGCCACGGCGATGGGTATGACGAACAGGTTGATGAGCACGAGATAGAGCGGGAAGAGCCAGGCGGCGCGGCGGATCTCGGCTTCGGAATGGTTCTCAACCACGCCGACGTGGAACATGCGCGGCAGGAGAATGCCGCAGCAGAACGACAGGACGCTCATCGTCAGGAAGGTAGAGAAATCCGGCCAGCGGAGCACGGATTTCACGATGTCGGGCCGCGCCAGCGCCTGGCCGAACAGGTCCGAGAAGCCGTTGAACATGACGTAGGTCGCGTAGAGACCGATGGCGAGAAAGCAGACGAGCTTGACGATGGACTCGGTCGCGACCGCCAGGATCAGGCCGTCCTGGTGCTCGGTGGCATCGGCATGGCGGGTGCCGAACAGCATGGCGAAGATGGCCATGGACATGGCGACGACGAGAGCCAGGTCGCCGAAGAAGGGAAGCTCCTGCGTGACATTGACGATCTCGTCCGGCCTGATCGTCGTCATCAGCGACGAGGACACGGCCTTCAGCTGCAGCGCCACGTAGGGGATCGTTCCGACCGTGACGATGAGGCAGACCATGGCCGCCACGGCCTGGCTCTTGCCATAGCGGGCGCCGATGAAGTCTGCGATCGAGGTGATGTTCTGCGCCTTGGCGATGCGGACGACGCGCCGCACCAGCGGCCAGAACAGCATGAACAGCAGCATCGGGCCGACATAGATGGCGAGGAAGTCGAAACCGCTGCGCGAGGCGAGGCCGACCGACCCGAAGAAGGTCCAGGAGGTGCAATAGACCGCCAGCGACAGGGGATAGATCCAGGTCTGGCTCTGCCGGATCGCCTTTTCCTGCACGCGCCGCCGGTCGCCCCAGTAGGCGACGACGAACAGCGCGCCGAGATAGGCGAGAGCCGTCAGGATGATGACCAAGCCCATGCTCATGGGTGCGTGTTCATGGCGGAGCCGCGGGACCCTTTCATCGGGGAACGACTTCATCACGCGGCGGGCGCGCCTGTCCACCGCCGCATCGCATCTGCTTGGGGGATACCATTGCCTTCCCGATCAGCATCCCGGATCGTGGTGATGCGGTGCCGCTGCCGGCATGACAGACAAGGAGGCCCCCATGCTCAAGGAATTCAGGGAATTCGCCCTCAAGGGCAACGTCGTCGATCTCGCGGTCGGCGTCATTATCGGCGCCGCCTTCGGCCGGATCGTCGAATCCATCGTCGGCGATCTCTTCATGCCGATCCTCGGCGCCATTGGCGGCTTCGATTTCACCAATTATTTCCTGGCGCTCAGCAGTTCGGTCACCGCGACCAATCTCGTCGACGCCCAGAAACAGGGCGCCGTGATCGCCTATGGCCGCTTCATCACCATCGCCATCAACTTCATGATCATCGCGGCGGTGATGTTCATGGTCGTCAAGGGCATGAACAGGATGAAGCGCCAGGCAGCGGCCGAGGCGGTCGCGCCAGCCGCGCCGCCGGCGGACGTCGTGCTGCTGACGGAAATTCGCGATCTGCTCAAGAAATAGCTGCGAGGGATCAGGCGCGACGCAGGAACAGAAGCTGCGTCTCGCCGGCCTCCCGGCGCTCGTCCAGCACGAAGCCGGCGGGGATCGCGACCGTGATGTCCGCCGCCTCCTCAACGACGATCAGAGCGTCATCCGCGAGCCAGCCGCCCTCGCGCGCGCTCTGCAGCGCGCGTTCCGCCAGTCCCTTGCGATAGGGCGGATCACAGAACATCAGCGTGAACGGTTCGAACGGCGCCAGCGCGCCGAGCTTCGTCGCGTCGCGCTTCAGCAAGCCAGTGATGCCTGAAAGGCCCATCGCGTCGATGTTGCCGCGGATCAGTCCGCGCGCCTCGGCGCTCTGATCGACGAAAGCGGCATAGACGGCCCCGCGCGACAGGGCCTCGAACCCCAGCGCGCCTGTTCCGGCGAAAAGGTCGATGACCCGTGCGCCGTCGCACGGGTCGCCGTAGCCGTGGGCGAGCACGTTGAACAGGCTCTCACGCAGCCGGTCCGAGGTCGGACGAATCGCGTCCGACTTCGGTCCGAGCAGGCTGCGCCCGCGAAACTTGCCGCCGACGATACGCAAGGGCTAGCGGTCCCGCTTGCCCCCGCCGGGACGGCCGCCCGGCTTGCCGAAGGGCTTGCCCCCCGGCTTGCCGCCGAAGCTCTTGCCCCCCGACGGACGATCGCCGAACGGACGGTCGCCACGGCCACCGCCGAAGCTCTTGCCACCCGACGGCTTGCCGCCGAACGAGCGTTCGCCGGACGGGCGATCGCCGAACGACTTGCCGCCCGAAGGCTTGCCGCCGAAGGAGCGTTCGCCGGTGGGACGATCGCCGAACGACTTGCCCGCCGTGGGACGATCGCCGAACGAGCGCCCGCCGGACGGCCGGTCGCCGAAGCTCTTGCCGCCAAAGGGCTTGCCGCCGCGCGGGCGGTCGCCATCCGGCCGGTCGCCAAAGCTGCGCTCGCCGCGCGGCTTGAAGTCCCGGCCGCCGCCGCGGTCCTCACGGTCGCCCCAGGGTTTGAAATCCCGGCGCGGCGCGTCCCCGTCGCGATCGCGGAACGGGCGGTCGCCGCGCGGCTTGAAGTCGCTGCGGGGAGCATCGCCATCACGGCTACGGAACGGACGGTCGCCGCGCGGCTTGAAGTCACCACGCGGAGCGTCACCATCCCGATCCCGGAACGGACGGTCGCCGCGCGGCTTGAAGTCACCACGCGGAGCGTCACCATCCCGATCCCGGAACGGACGGTCGCCGCGCGGCTTGAAATCGCTGCGCGGAGCATCGCCATCCCGGTCGCGGAAGGGACGGTCGCCACGCGGCTTGAAGTCGCTGCGCGGAGCATCGCCGTCGCGGCTGCGGAACGGACGGTCGCCGCGCGGCTTGAAGTCGCTGCGCGGAGCATCGCCATCCCGGTCGCGGAACGGGCGGTCGCCGCGCGGCTTGAAGTCGCTGCGGGGAGCATCGCCGTCGCGGCTGCGGAACGGGCGGTCGCCACGCGGCTTGAAGTCGCCACGGGGGGCATCGCCGTCGCGGCTGCGGAACGGGCGGTCGCCGCGATCCTCTGCCTCGCGTGCCTGCCGGTTCTCGAAACGCTCCTGCCTCTCGGCGGCAGGCGCGTCTCCGCCCATCTTCTCGACCCGGACGCGACGTCCGCGGGAATCGGTGACCGGGGCTCCGCGCTTGAAGTCGCGTTCGCCGCTCTCGGCCTCGCGGGTGCCCTTGTAGGCGGGGCGCGCCTTGTTGCGGGGCCCGAAATCGGTGGCTTCGCCATCGCGCCAGACGCGGGGGCGATTGCCGAAGCGGTGCTCCGGGGTCTTGCCCGGGCCCCTGTCGCCCTCGTCGCGGTCACGACCGAAGCGGCTGCCGCGATCCTCATCGCGCGGGAAGCGGCCCGGACGCTCGTCGCGGTCGCCGAAACGCTTCGGGCGCTCGTCACGACCGCCTGACCGAGCGGGACGCTCGCCGCGGTCGTCGGAGCGGGCCGGACGGGCGCCGCGCTCGGGACGTCCCTCGGGACGAGCCTTACGGGCGGAACGATCGTCGCGCTCGCCGATCTTCTCGAAGACCGGCCGGTCGAACTCGACGCCGGCGAGTTCAGAGAGTTCCTCGCCGAGCTGGTCGCGCAGCACGCGCGTCCGGATCTCGTCGACTTCGCCCTCCGGCAGCTCGCCGAGCTGGAACGGGCCGAAGGAGACGCGAATGAGGCGGTTCACGTCGAGGCCGATGGCGCCCAGGACGTTCTTCACCTCGCGGTTCTTGCCTTCGCGCAGCGACAGGGTGAGCCAGCTGTTGGCGCCCTGGACGCGGTCGAGTTCGGCCTCGATCGGCCCGTACTCGATGCCATCCACCTCGATGCCCTGGCGCAGGCGATCGAGCGTGGCCTGATCCACGCTGCCATGAGCGCGCACGCGGTAGCGGCGCAGCCAGCCGGTGGCCGGCAGGGCGAGCACGCGGGCGAGACCCCCGTCGTTTGTCAGCAGCAGAAGGCCCTCGGTGTTGATGTCGAGGCGGCCGACGGTGACGACCCGCGGCAGGTCCTCCGTGAGGCGGTCGAAGATGGTCGGACGGCCTTCCGGGTCGCTGTTGGTGGTCACCAGGCCGGCCGGCTTGTGGTAGAGCCAGAGGCGCGTGCGCTCGCGCTCGGGCAGCCTCTCGCCGTCGACCAGCACCACGTCGCGTTCGGTGACGTTCATGGCGGGCGAGGTCAGGACAGTGCCGTTGACGCTGACGCGCCCCGCCTCGATCCACTCCTCGGCCTCGCGGCGCGAACAGAGGCCAGCACGTGCGAGGACGCGTGCGATACGCTCATCGCCGCGATTGACCGGCTCGAACGAACGGTCGCGCTCGCGCGGCACGGTGTTGCGGTCACGCTGTCCGCGGTCCTCGGCGAAGGTGCGCTTCGGACGCTCGTCGCGCTCGGTGCGGCGCGGCCGCTCCTCGTCGCGCGAGCGACCGGCAGACGGCTTCTTCTTCTCGATGCCGGCCTCGCGGGCGAGGGCCTTCACCACCGGATCCTCGTCGATATCCTTGAGGAAGGCGGGAACGTCGCCGGGCACGTCGATCGGGTCGTAGGTCTCTTCTGCCGCGGCACGTCCCTTGCGGGCAGCCTTTCCGGCCTTGGCCGGCTTTTCGGCGACGGCCTCGGCCACGACAGGAGCCGGCGCGGCTGCGAGTTCGGCCGTCTCGGTCGGGACCGCATCAGCCTTGAGCGCCTTGGCCTTCGTCGTCTTGGTGGCCGTCGCCCTGGTCGTGGACGCCTTGGTCGCTGCCTTGGCCTTCGGCGCCTCGGGAGCGGCCTCGACCGGCCTTGCCGGCGCAACCGCCTCCGCCTTGGAGGCTTTCGGAGCCTTCGTTGGCTTGGCGGCAGCGACCGTCACGGCCTCTGCGGCCTTCGTCGCCTTGGGCTTTGCGGCTTTCCTGGGGGCGGTTGCGGTCTCGGGCTTCGCGACCTTGGTCGTCGCAACCTTGGTCGCTGCGGCCTTGGCGGTCGTCGTCTTCGCGGCCTTCGGCTTGGCGGCTGCGGCCGTCACAGCCGGCAGGGTCTCCGGCGCATTCACTGCGGCCTTGGAGGTCTTCTTCGCGGCGGCCGGCTTGGTCTCGGCGGTCTTCGGCGAAGCTGTTGAATCGGTTTTCCGCGTCCGGCTGGGGGCCGGACGTTCATCGTCGCGCTTGCGGGGCATGGGGTTCTCGTGAGATCGGGTTGTCGCGGCGCCGTCCGGCGTGCGCGGCCGGGTACCCCGGCAGGAATGCGGGCGTTTAGCACGAACGGGACGAAATGGCGAGAGAGGCTGATTCGCGGCTGTCGGCGACCGCCTCCGCGCCGATGCAGATCGCCCTCGAGGAGGCGCGCGCCGCGGCCGGTCGCGGCGAGGTTCCTGTCGGCGCGGTGGTCGCCCGCGACGGCGTCATCCTCTCCCGCGCCGGCAACCGGACGCTCCACGATCGCGATCCCACCGCCCATGCCGAGATTCTCGCCATCCGCGCCGCCTGCGCCCTTCTCGGCTCGGAGCGGCTGCCGGGTTGCGACCTCTACGTCACGCTCGAGCCCTGTCCGATGTGCGCGGCGGCCATCTCCTTCGCCCGCATCCGCCGTCTCTATTTCGGTGCGGCGGACATCAAGGGCGGTGCGGTCGAGAACGGCGTGCGGCTCTATTCGGATCCCACCTGCCATCATCGGCCGGAGGTCTATGGGGGCCTGAGCGAGACGGCCGCCGCCGACCTCCTGCGCGACTTCTTCCGCGACCGGCGCTGAACCTCAGCCGCCTGACCGGGAGCCGAGGCGCGTGTCGTGGGCGATCATCCGCGTCAGGATGATGACCGGCACGATGCCGATGGCGACGATCACCAGCGCGCCGGTCGAGGCCTGGGCGAGGCGCTCGTCGGAGGCCAGATTATAGACTCGGATGGCCAGCGTATCGAAGTTGAAGGGCCGGACGATGATGGTCGCCGGCAGCTCCTTCAGCACGTCGACAAAGACCAGCAGCGCCGCCGTCAGCAGCGACCGCCGCAGCATCGGGGCGTGGATGGTCCGCGCGACATTGCCGACGCTGGCGCCGAGCGTCCGCGCCGCGGCGTCGAGCGAGGACGGAATCTTGTGCAGCCCCGATTCCACCGGACCCGCGGCGACCGCCAGGAAGCGCACGAGATAGGCATAGAGCAGGGCGACGGCGGTTCCCGACATCAGAAGCCCGGTGCCCCAGCCGAAACGCGCCCTCATCCAGCCGTCGAGCGTGTTGTCGAGGGCGCCGAGCGCGGTGAGGATGCCGACGGCGATGACCGTTCCCGGCACCGCGTAGCCGATGCTGGCGATCCGGATCGCCGTGGAGGTCAGCGGCCCCGGCGCGAGGCGGCCCGCATAGGCCACGAGCGTTGCGGCCGTGACGACGATCAGCGCCGCGCCGCCGGCCAGCACGAATGAGTTCCGGGCGAAGGACAGGAAGCGCGCGCTGAAGAGGGGATCGCCATCGACGCCATGCAGGCGGATGAGAGCCGCCACCGGCAGGACGAAGCCGAGCAATACGGGAAGCCCGCAGGCGAGCACCGCGCCCAGGGAGGCGCGCGGCCCGAGCTGCAACGGCGCGATGCTGCGATGCCGCCGTCCGCCGACGCCGAAGCGGCGGCCGCGGCGGGCGATGAACTCCACCGCTACCAGCAGCAGCACGAAACCGAGGAGCCCCGTCGCGAGTTGCCCGGCCGCGACCCTGTCGCCGAGGCCGAACCACGTCCGGTAGATGGTCGTGGTGAAGGTCGTGACGCCGAAATACTGCACGGTGCCGAAGTCGGCGAGTGCCTCCATCAGCGCCAGCGCGACGCCTGCGGCAATCGCCGGCCGCGCCATCGGCAGGCCGACGCGGACACAGGCCGACCAGGGGCTGGCGCCGAGCGTCCGCGCCGCTTCCAGGACGCAGGTGGACTGGTCGAGGAAGGCCGCGCGCGCGAGCAGGTACACATAGGGGTAGAGCACCAGAGTGAGCATGAGGCTCACGCCGGCGAGGTTGTGAATCTCGGGAAACCAGTAGTCGCCGCGCGACCAGCCGAACAGTCCGCGCAGTCCGCTCTGGATCGGCCCGGCAAAGGCCATCGCGTCAGTATAGGCATAGCCGATGATGTAGGCGGGAACAGCGAGCGGCAGCAGCAGCGCCCATTCCAGCACCCGCGATCCCGGAAAGCGGCACATCGTCACCAGCCAGGCGGTGCCGACGCCGATGATCGCCGTTCCCGCGCCGACCATCACCATCATGCCGAGGGTGTTCAGCACGATCTCGGCGAGAACGGTCTCGGCGAGATGCGCGATCGCCCCGCCCGCCGGCTGCAGCACGGAGAGCGCCACCGCGAGGATGGGCACGGCGATGAGCACGGCGAGGGCGAGCGCGGCGGCCAGGAACGCACCGCGCCCGGTCAGCGCCATCGGACGCTGGCGTGCCTCGCGCGGATGGACGAAGACGGCGTCGGTCAAAGGCTCACTTCCAGCCGGCCCGGTCCATGATCTTCAGCGCCTCGGCATTGTTGCGCGCGAAGACACGGGCATTGAGCGGGTCGACCTTGAACGGTCCCCAGGCCGCGACATGGGGCGGCGGCTCGACGCCGGCGACGACCGGATACTCCGAGTTGCCGAAGGCGAAGTAGCGCTGGGCCGAGGGCGTCGACAGATACTCGAGGAAGGCCTTCGCCGCATCGACGTTCTTGGCGTGGCGGGCAATGCCGGCCGCCGAGATGTTCACATGCGTGCCGCGGTCGCCCTGGTTCGGGAAGACAACGCGCAGCTTCTCCACCACGGCCTTGTCCTCCGGCCTGGACGACTTCGACAGGCGACCGAAATAGTAGGTGTTGGCGACCGCGATATCGCCTTCTCCGGAGGCAGCCGCCTTGATCTGGTCGGTGTCGCCGCCGCGCGGCGGGCGGGCCATGTTGGCGACGACTCCGCGCGCCCAGGCTTCCGTCTTCTCCGGGCCGAGGGCCGCCAGCATCGCGCCGGTCAGCGACTGGTTGTAGACATTGGTGGAGGAACGGATCAGCACCTTGCCCTTCCATGTCGGGTCGGCGAGGTCCTCGTAGGAGCGGATGGCGCCGTCGGCAACCTTGTCCTTGGCGACCAGCAGCACACGCGCGCGTGTCGAGAAGCCGAACCAGTTGCCATCGGGATCGCGCAGGTTCGCCGGGATGCGGCTGGCCAGTGCCTCGGAGGCGAAGGGCTGCAGCAGCCCGAGGCCCTGCGCCTTCTCGATGCGGCCGGCATCGACGGTGATCAGCACGTCGGCGGGGGAATTGGCGCCCTCGCTCTGCATGCGCGCCAGCAGCGGATCCTCGCCGGCCTCGACGCGGTTGATGGCAATGCCGGTCTGCCGGGTGAAGTCCGAATAGAGAGCCTCGTCGGTGTCGTAGTGGCGCGAGGAGTAGAGGTTCAGGGTCCGCGTCTGGGCCTTCAGGAGCGCCGGGGAGGCGAGGAGAAGGGCGGCGCCACCAAGGAGGGCGCGGCGGGTGGGCGAGGCAGTCATAGGGGTCTCCACCAGTCGTCCCGGCCTACGGGACATCTCTCAAGTCGATGCGCGGACTTCGCGAAACCAATCGGGCGCATCATAGTCGCGGCAGATTTCGCAACAAGATGGTGGAGAAAGATTGGAACGAGTCCAATGAGTTGATTGGAATCGCTCTAGATGGGGAGATTTGTTGTCTCATCCAATCAGCTTAAGGGCTGCTGGTCCGCGCCTCTGCGCGCCGCGCCGCTCGGCACGATCGTTGACGAGGATCAACAATTTGCGACCGCGACCGCCTGGCCTGCCGGATTCAACGCCGTCCGCTGGCGGCAAACGCGCCGCTGCAGGCAATGAAGTGATCGGTGCGGAACTTGCGGTCGGCGCGCCCATAGACGAGGGGTTCGCCGTCCGGCCGGGTCATGAAGCCGCCGGCTGCGGCCAGCACGGCATGGGCCGCCGCGATGTCCCATTCGGTGATCGAGGCGAAGCGCACGCTGACATCGGCCTCGCCCTGGGCGATCAGCGTGTATTTGAGCGACGAGCCCACCGGGCGCCGTTCTGCAATGCCGCGCTCGACGTAGTAGGCCTCGCTCGCCGCGTCGGGATGGGAGCGGCTGACGAGGGCAACCGGACCGGAGGTGGGCAGGGGACGGGTGGCGATCCGCCGTCGCTCCGAGGCCTGCGCAATCGGCGCGCCGGGCACCAGCGTCATCGCCTCGGCGCGGTCCCCGGCGCCGATCCACAGCCGCGACAGGGCCGGCGCGCCGACGACGCCGGCGACTGGACGACCATGGGCGATCAGGCCGATATTGACGGTGAACTCCCCGTTCTGGCTGACGAACTCGCGGGTGCCGTCCAGCGGATCGACGGCGATCAGCAGCTCCGTGGAGGCAGGCCAATGGCCGGCCGCGGCGGCCTCCTCCGCGAGAACGGGAACGCCCGGCAGCAGCCGCGCGAGTCCCGCCAAGATGACCTCTTCGGCCGCATGGTCGGCGGCGGTTACCGGGGAACCGTCGGTCTTGAAAGTCGCGGCGCCGCCATAATGCGCCATGATGCGCGCCCCGGCCGCGCTGGCCAGGGTGCCGAGGGCGTCGAGCAGCAGGGGGTCGTCGAAGCGGACTGTCATGCGGCCTACCTAGGCCATCTTCCGGCGGGGGGGAAGCGTCCGTATCGGGGACAGGCCGTCAACCAATTCTTCACTGCCTTTCTTGGCAGGCTGTTCACCCGGCTCGGCCATGATGAATGCCGCGTTAGGGACATTCCCCGAATTTTCGGATATTGCCGATGAGTGTTGCGTTCGGCACACACCGCCCGGGTCGACGGGCTTTCAGATGGTTGGCCTTCGTCGTGGCCGGGCTGACGCTCGCCGCCTGCGGACGCTACGCCTACGAGCGGCGCGAGCAGTGGCGCATCGACCTCGAGAGCCGCTGCATGTCCTCGGGCGCCGTGCAGATGTCGCGCTACGTGCAGCGCGCCAGCACGATCAACGGTCCGGGCACCTGCGGCATGGATTATCCGCTGCGCGTGGCCGCGCAGGCGCGCGGGCAGGTCGCCTACAGCCGCCCGCAGACGCTCGCCTGCCAGATGGTGCCGACGGTCGACCGCTGGATCGACAACGTGGTGCAGCAGGCGGCGCAGCGCTGGTTCGGCGCCAGCGTCGTCGAGGTGCGGGCCGGATCCTATTCCTGCCGCAGCATCCGGGGCGCCCGGTCGGGCCGCATGTCCGAGCACTCCTACGGCAATGCCCTCGACGTCTTCGCTTTCGTGCTCTCGAACGGCCATACCGTCGTGATCCGCCAGCACTGGCGCGGCGAGACCGCCGAATCCGGGTTCCTGCGCGAGATCCTCGTGCGCGCCTGCGACCATTTCACCACGGTGCTGGGTCCGGGCGCCGACGCCTTCCACTACGATCACTTCCATCTCGACCTCGCCCGCCACGATCCGCGCTGGACGCGGCGCGTCTGCCGTCCGCGGCCGGAGACGGTGCAGATGTTGCAGCCGGCGGCTCCGTCGGGCGGGTTCGGGTGGGGCTTCGGCCAGCAGGGAACGGCGATCCGCTGAGCCCGCGTCGTCGCGGCAGGCTTCCGGAGGATCGTCCCATCCCCTACATTCGCGGGGCGGCCGTCGCCGCGGAGCGCGCCTTTGCAGAATATGCTGCTCGCCATCGCCATTGCCCTCATCGCCGCCCTCGTCGCAGCGCTCGTCGGGCCGTGGCTGGTCGACTGGAACGCCCAAAAGCCGCGCATCGAGGCCGAGGCCTCCCGGCTGTTCGGCACGCCGGTGCGCATCGGCGGCGACCTGACGATCCGGCTTCTGCCGACGATCCGCATCGATGCGCGCGACGTGACCGTGGGGACCGAGCGCGGCGGCGCGCGCATCGGCCGCATCCGCGGCGAACTCAGGGTCGCCCCGCTGCTGCGCGGCGAAGCCTCGCTGAACACGCTGCATGTGCGCGACGCCGACATCACCCTGTCGCTGGCGACGCTTCCCGGCCGGATCGTGCTGGTGGACGACCTCACCGTCGAGAATGCCCGGCTGTCGGTGGTCGACGCCACCGGCCCGACCACGCTGGTGGCCGAGCGCATGATGCTGAGCGGCGAATCGCGAGGTATACAAGGGCCGGTCCGCCTCGAAGGCTCGGCCAAGGTCGGTGAATCCTCTCTTCCCCTCCACCTCCTGATGAGCCTGACCGAGAGCGGCGCGCTTGCCCTGAGGCTGCGGGTCGCCGAGCGCCCCGACGGGCCCGGGATCGAGGCGGAGGGAACCATCGGCGCCTCCGGTCGGCCGCGCTTCGATGGCGACATCGTGATGACCGGGCGCTCGGGGCGCCTGCCATGGCGCGTCGCAGGTCCCGCCGCGCTGACCGCCCAGGCGCTGGTCGTGCAGCGCGCCGAGGCGCAGGCGGGCGCCGGCGACAGGCTGGTGCGCGCGACGGGTTCGTTCCGCTACATGTTCGGACAGGCCGGCGGCCTCGAGGCCATCCTCAATGCCCGCCAGATCGACCTCGACCGGCTGGTCGAGGGGCCGACCCGGCTGCCGCGGGACGTGCTGAACACGCTGCTCGCCGACGTTCCCCATCTCGCTTCGGGCGGCTTTCCGATTGCACTCGGCTTCGAGATCGGCGGCATGGTGGTGGGGGGCGCCCAACTCACCGATCTGAGGGGCGACGTGCAGTCCGGCGCGGGCCGCTGGGTGGTGCAGCGCCTATCGGCGCGGCTTCCCGGCGATTCGGCGGTCGAGGCGGCCGGCGAACTCGCCCTCGCCGGCGAACAGGCCTTCACCGGAACGCTGTCCCTGAATGCGGCACGTCCCGCCGTTCTCATGGCCTGGCTCGACGGCCAGCAGGCGCCGGCCGGAACGCTGGACGATCCGATCCAACTGACGACGCGGATGACGGTCGATGCCGGCCGCCTGCTGCTCGACGACATCCGGGCTCGGACGGCGGCCGGGCAGGCCACCGGGCGCCTCGCCCTCGACGTTCCGGCCCTCGGGCGTCACGCCCTGCAGGCGCAGCTCGACGCCGACTCCCTCGACCTCGATCTTCTGACGCGGATCGCCCGCGGCGCCGGCGCGCGCCTCGATCCGGCAACCGACACCCGCATCCAGCTGCGCGCACGGCAGGCCAGCCTCGCCGGGCTCGTCGCCCGGGACGTCGATCTCGCCATCGCCACCGACGGGCGCACCTTCGACGCCGAGCGGCTGCGTGTCGGCGACCTTGCCGGCTTCGGGCTGGACCTGACGGGCCGCCTCGACGGTCTCGGCGGTCCGCTGATCGGCCGGCTCTCGGGACGCCTGCGGGCGGCGAATGTCGACGGACTGGTCGCCCTCCTCAACCGGAGCGAAAGCACCCGCACGCTGGCCGGCTGGCTGCGCGACCGCTCGGCGGCGCTCGCCGGTGCCGATCTCGGGCTCACCTTCGCCGCCAGCGGGCGCTCGGCGCTCGGCCTGCGGATCGAGGGGCGCGTCGGCGAGGCGGACCTGCAGATCGATGCCGCGGGCGCCGGCGATCCATTCCATCCTTCCGGCCTGACCGGACGGGTGACCGTCTCGGTCGACGCGGCGCGTGCCGACCAGATCTTCGCGTTGGTCGCCGGTACCGAGGCACCAGCCCCGACCCCGGTCGCGAGGACACGCCTGACGGTGCTGCTGGAGAGGCCCGATCTGGCGTCCTGGCGGCTCAGCGGCTCCGCGCAATCGACGGTCAGCACCCTGACCTTCGATGGCCAGAGGGGGCAGGACCAGACGCAGTTCTCCGCGTCGCTGCGGTCGTCCGACATCGCGGCGCTGATGCCGCTCCTCGGCGTGCCGGCCGAACTCGCCGGACCGCTGCCCGCGACCTTCGACCTCAGGGCATCCGCCAGGGGCGCCGACTGGAAGACCGAGCGCGCCGAGGGCCGTCTCGGCGCGACCGCGGTCACCGCCGTTCTGAACGGCCGGGGGGCGGCGGCCCGTGGCGAGGTGACGCTCGGCGCGCTTTCGGGCGAGGCGGCCATGGCCTTCCTGTCCGGGCCGGCCTGGCTGGTCGAGACCGGGGCGGGGGAATTCGCCTCGGCCGCTCTCGGCGGCAAGGTCTTCGACCGTATCGACATGGACATCGGCTTCGGCATCGCGCGTGTCGGGCTCGGCGGCTATCCGGCACTGGAGGATCTGTCGGGACGGCTGGTCCGTCAGGGACAGGGCGTTGCACTAAGGAACCTCAGGGCGCGGATGGGCGCCTCGACGCTGAGCGGCGAGGCGCGTCTCGACCGGTCGCCCTTGCGCACGCTCCTGTCCGCGGGACTGCACTTGGACAAGGTGCCGGCCGCGCTCGCATGGCCCGGAGCGAGCGGAGACATCGCGGTTTCTGCCGATCTCGCGGCCGAGGGCGCGTCCCCTGCCGCGCTGATGGCGAGCCTCAACGGCACGGGCAGGGTCACCTGGTCGGATGGAGCGGTCACCGGCGCCGATCCCGCCGCGCTGGCGCGCGTCACGCGGCAGGCCGAACTGGCTCAGGACACCGGCCGGCCGATGACCGACATGGCCTTCGGCGCGGCCCTGGCCCAGGCGCTGGACCGCGAGATTCCGCGACCGCCAGCGAAAGCGTCCCTCACATGGTCCGGGCTGATCCTGCGGGCGGGAACGGCGGCATTCGCCGTGCCGGGTGGGCGCCTGGCCTGGTCGGGAACCGCCGATCTCGGCGAAGGCACGATCGGCACCGCCATCCGGATCGCGCCCGACCCGATCCCCGAGGCGGAAACCATGCCGGTCATCGCCATGCGTTTCGACGGTCCGATGGGGGCGGCGAAGCGGACGATCGACACGGACGACGTGTCAGGCTGGCTCGGTCTCAGGCTCGTCGATCGCGCGACGCTGCGCATCCGGATGACCGAGAGCGACCGTCTGGAGCGGGTGCGCCAGCGCGCCTTCTCGCGCTACACGATGACACCGCCGCGCCAGGTCGACATTCCGCCGCCGCCCATGCCGGGACCACTGTCGATGGACCTGTTCCTGCCGCCTGAGGCGCCCGTTCCGGAGACGCCGCGCGAGGCCACTCCCGTGCCGGCGCCGCGACCCGTGGCCCGGCCTGCGGCGCCGCCCGCGCCCGATCTTCCCTCCGTCGTCCGCCGGGCTCTCGACGGCGCCCGGCCCGCCGCGCCGCCTGCCGGCGCGCCCCTGTCCATCCTCCCGCCGCTGCCGCCGCCGGTCGAAGTGGGGCCGGCTCCGGGCATGCGTCGCTGAGGGCCTTTCGCCGGAGCGAAGGCTCCCCTATATTCGTCGTGCCGGGGCAACCCGGATATGGCGATAAACGGCCATCGCAATAAACCTTTCGGACCCGGGGGCAGTACCCGGCGCCTCCACCACAAGGGCCCTGACGGGGCTTTTCTGATGGGGGCGAAATAGGATCGACGAGGGTGTAAAGGGTGGACTTTTGCTCGGCATGGTTCCGCCGTTATCGGGCCGTCTCAATAGTTGCCAACGACAACTATGCTCCGGTGGCCGTTGCCGCGTAATGCGGTAATAGTACCGAAATCAAGTCCTTGCGGGTAGCACTGTAAGGCGGGGTTCGGAGGCACCTGGCAACAGAAGCCTCCACTTCCCCTGTTCATCGCGCGACGGGCGGGAGGTGTTTCACCGGGCCGCGCGACAGAGGGTGTCCGGTCGCATTGCGCGATCGTCCAGCACATGCCGACAGACCATATCCGATACGATCTCCTGGCCCAGGAAGCCCTGCGCGGCGTCGTCCGCCGCGTCCTCGTCGATGCCGCCCGTGACGGGCTGCCCGGCGAGCATCATTTCTACATCACCTTCGATACGCGGGCTCCCGGCGTCAGGCTGTCCAGCCGCATGCGCGAGAAGTACCCGCTGGAGATGACGGTCGTCCTCCAGCACCAGTACTGGGACCTCGTCGTCACCGACTATTCCTTCGAGGTGGGCCTGTCCTTCGGCGGCATCCCCGAGCGGCTGTTCGTTCCGTTCGAGGCCATCAAGGGCTTCTTCGATCCCTCCGTCCAGTTCGGGCTGCAGTTCGAGGTCGCGGGGGCCGAAGGCGAGAAGGTCGATCTCGGCGTCAGGGAGGTCTCTCCCCCCGGTGCCGGCAGCACGGCCGAGACGCCGCCGGCCGCGTCGATTGCACCGGCGAGGATCGACGGCGCCGCGGCTCCCGCACCCGGCGGCGCAGAGGCGACCGCTGAGGGGGCCGATAGGCGCTCCTCGGGGGCCGAGGTCGTGAGCCTCGACAAGTTCCGCAAGAAATAGGCTGTCAGCGCTGCGCAGCGGCGCCGGGCGATCGGCTATCGGGGCGGCACGTGCCCTCCGCGTCGGTTGGTGTGGCCGCTCGCCGAACGATGTCTGCCATCGGCGATGGTCGGCCGGAACGTTGGCGTCGGCGCGGTGGCGCGGCGATGGCGGTATCGAGGGAAGGTTTCCATCGACACGGGCGGTCGATAAGAAGTTCGCGGTCGCAATTACGACGCGAAAAGATTGTCCGATTTCGCAGTCGCCGGGTGCCTCCCGCCAGGGAACCCCGCCGCGCCTGATGCATTTGGAATATTGCCATGGGTGATGTCGTCAATTTGAAGCGCGAGCGCAAGCGCAAGGTCCGCCGGGACGACGACCGTCTCGCCGATGCCAATCGTCTGCGCTTCGGCCGTCCCGCCGCCGACCGGAAACTCGAAGAGGCGCGCGAAGCGCTGGAGTTGAAGCGGCTGGACGGTCACAAGCGCTCGGAGTGAATTTTCATGAAGAGCCATGTCGTCAAGCGGTCAATCGTGGTCGAGGGCCACAAGACCAGTGTCAGTCTCGAGGACGAATTCTGGAACGCGCTTAAAGAGATCGCGGCCGAGCGCCGCGAGACGCTGTCGGAACTCGTCGGCCGCATCGACGGCGATCGGACCCACGGCAATCTGTCGTCCTCCATCCGGCTGTTCGTGCTGAACCACTATCGCGCGCAGAAGGCCCCGGCCGCCTGACAGGTGTTTCTACTGACGGCGACTGCCCGCATTTTCTCCGCATCTGCCATCCAGCGGTGCTTGTGTTCGCCCGGTTGACATGATGTCATCCGCGCGCAAAAGCACCGGGGCCGGAATGGCCAACGACAACGGTGTGCTGGAGCGGGGAGACGATGCAGGACGACAACGATAAGAGTGTGGCCGACGCTACGCGTGGTCTGGTCAAGAGTCCGCAGGACATGTTCGCCGGGCTCTTCATCATCGCCTTCGGCCTCGCCTGTCTGTGGGCCTCGTCGAACCTGACCGGCGGCCGCGGCGCCAATCTCGGCCCGGGCTCATTCCCGCGCGGCCTGTCCTTCCTGCTGATGGCGATCGGGGGCATCATCGTCGTCCAGGCGCTGACCGTGGTCGGACCGCGGCTCGAGGCCTGGTCGATCCGCGGCCCGGTCTTCGTGCTCGGCGCCGTGCTGCTATTCGCCATGACCATCCGCGGCACGACGCTCAACATCCCCGGCATCGGCCGCACCGATCTCATCCCGCCGCTGGGCCTCATCGTCGCCGGTCCGCTGACCCTCGTCGTCGCGAGCCTTGCCGCCAACGAGCGGAACTGGACGCAGACGATCATCTTCTCCGCCGCGATGACGGCCTTCTGCATCCTTCTGTTCAAGGTTGCGCTGCGGCTGCCGATTCCGGTTGCTCCCTGGGCCGGTTGGTAGGGCAAGTCTCATGGATATGTTCGCCAATCTGGCGCTCGGCTTCGGCGTCGCGCTGACCATCAAGAATCTCGGCCTCTGCTTCCTCGGCTGCATGATCGGCACGCTGATCGGCGTGCTGCCGGGCGTCGGGCCGATCGCCACCATCGCCATGCTGCTGCCGATCACCTTCGGGCTCGATCCCGTCGGCGCTCTCATCATGCTGGCGGGCATCTACTACGGTGCCCAGTACGGCGGCTCCACCACCGCCATCCTCGTCAACATCCCCGGCGAGGCGACCTCGATCGTCACGGTGCTCGACGGCCACCAGATGGCCCGCAACGGCCGCGCCGGCGCGGCCCTCGGCATCTCCGCCATCGGTTCCTTCTTCGCCGGCTGCGTCGCCACCATCGTCATCGCCGCGCTGGCCGCGCCGCTGACCCGCGTCGCCCTGCTCTTCGGCCCGGCGGAGTACTTCTCCCTGATGGTCATGGGCCTGATCTTCGCCGTCGTCCTCGCCCGCGGCTCCGTGATCAAGGCGGTGGCCATGGTGCTGGCCGGCCTGATGCTGTCGACGGTGGGCCAGGACCTGGAGACCGGCGCCGACCGCATGACCTTCTCGTGGCCGGAACTGTCCGACGGCATCGACTTCACCACCATCGCGATGGGCATGTTCGGCTTCGCCGAAATCCTTCGGAACCTCGAATCGCCCGAGACCCGCGACGTGCTGAAGAGCAAGATCGGTAGCCTGCTGCCCAACTGGGAGGAGATGAAGCGATCGCTCATGCCGATCCTGCGCGGCACGGGAATAGGCGCGGCGCTCGGCATCCTGCCCGGTAACGGCGCAGTCCTCGGTCCCTTCGCCAGCTATACGATGGAGAAGAAGATCGCCAAGGATCCGTCTCGCTTCGGCAAGGGCGCGATCGAGGGCGTCGCCGGTCCGGAAAGCGCCAACAATGCCGGCGCTCAGACCTCCTTCATCCCGCTGCTCACGCTGGGCATTCCGCCGAACGCCGTCATGGCGCTGATGGTCGGCGCCATGACCATCCACGGCATCGTGCCGGGCCCGCAGGTCATGGAGAAGCGGCCCGATCTCTTCTGGGGCATGATCGCCTCGATGTGGATCGGCAACCTCATGCTGCTCATCATCAACCTGCCGATGATCGGCCTGTGGGTGAAGCTGCTGAAGGTGCCTTACCGCATGCTGTTCCCCTCGATCATGATGTTCTGCTGCATCGGCATCTACTCGGTGAACAACAACCCGTTCGACGTGATGATCACGGCCTTCTTCGGTCTGGTCGGCTACGCCTTCATCAAGATGGGCTTCGAGGTCGCGCCGCTGCTGCTCGGCTTCGTGCTCGGCAAGCTGATGGAGGAATACCTGCGCCGCTCCATCCTGATGTCGCGCGGCGACTGGTCGGTCTTCGTCGACTTCGTCAACCGGCCAATCTCGGCGTTCCTGATCGCCATCGCGGTGCTGATGCTGATCATCTCCTTCCTGCCGTCGATCACCAAGAAGCGCGAGACCGTCTTCGTCGAGTGATCCTGGCGGTCCCCGGACCATCTCTCTGTTGCCGGCGGCGTCCCATGGGCGCCGCCGGTTGCATTTCGGGGGCCGTAACGCCCCGGCGTCGCGAACCGTAGGTGCTGTCGGAGGGCAAGACGCGCCCTCGTCCGGATGAAAGGTTCGCCCATGCCGATCCACCCCAGCCTGACCCGCCGCGCCTTCGGCCCGCTCCTCGCGGCGGCCTGCGTCGCGCTCTCCGCCGTCTCCGCGGTGGCGGGTCCGGAGGTCTATACCGGGACCCTGTCGAACGTCGCGGCTGAGGGCTTCGACGTCGTCGCGTTCCACCGCGAGGGGCGCCCCGTGCCGGGCGATGCCCGCTTCAGCCACCGCTGGAAGGATGCCACCTGGCGCTTCGCCAGCGCCGCCGCGCGCGACGCCTTCGCCGCCGATCCTGTCCGCTACGCCCCGGCCTATGGCGGCCATTGCTCCTGGGCCGCCTCGCAGGGCTACCGCGCCTCGGGCGATCCTCGCCACTGGCGCATCGTCGACAGGCGGCTGTTCTTCAACTACGACGCCCGCGTCCACCGCACCTGGCTGACCGACGTGCCCGGCTTCGTCGCCGCCGCCGACCGGAACTGGCCGCGCCTCCTGCGCTGATCCCCGCTTTCATGTGGGCAGCACGCCGCGCCGCCATGCGCGCTGCTGCCAGAGACCCGCGTTCCGCGCTATAAGCTCCATTCACGGATTCGCCCCGCCGGAGGCCGCGATGCGCCAGTACCACGACCTGATGGAGCACGTGCTCAGGCACGGCGCGCGCAAGGACGACCGCACGGGCACCGGCACGCTCTCCGTCTTCGGTCACCAGATGCGCTTCGACCTGTCGGAGGGCTTTCCGATGGTCACCACCAAGAAGCTGCACCTGAAGTCGATCGTCCACGAGCTTCTCTGGTTCCTGAAGGGCGATACCAACATCGCCTATCTCAAGGCCAACGGCGTCAGCATCTGGGACGAATGGGCCGATGCCGACGGCAATCTCGGCCCGGTCTATGGCAAGCAGTGGCGCTCCTGGGCCGCACCCGACGGGCGCACCATTGACCAGATGGCCCATCTGATCGCCATGCTGCGGAAGAATCCGGACTCGCGGCGTCTCATCGTCTCGGCCTGGAATCCGGCCGATGTCGAGGACATGGCGCTGCCGCCCTGCCACTGCCTGTTCCAGTTCTACGTGGCGGAGGGCCGGCTCTCCTGCCAGCTCTACCAGCGCTCCGCCGACATCTTCCTCGGTGTGCCCTTCAATATCGCTTCCTACGCCCTGCTCACCCTCATGCTGGCGCAGGTGAGCGGCCTGAAGCCCGGCGACTTCGTCCACACGCTGGGCGATGCCCACCTCTACACGAACCACATCGAGCAGGCCGAACTGCAGCTCACCCGGCCGCTGCGCGCCCTGCCGACCATGCAGCTCAACCCGGCGGTGACCGACCTCTTCGCCTTCGCCTACGAGGATTTCACGCTGACGGGGTATGACCCGCACCCGGCCATCAGGGCGCCGGTGGCGGTGTGACCCCCATCCTCATCATCGCCGCCGTCGCCGCCAACGGCGCCATCGGCCGCGACAACCGGCTGCTCTGGCGGCTGAAGGCCGACATGGCCCATTTCCGCGCCACGACTGCCGGCCTGCCGCTGGTCATGGGGCGCAGGACCTTCGAGAGCTTCGGCGGCCGGGCGCTGCCCAAGCGGCTCAACATCGTCGCTTCGCGCCAGCCCGGCCTGTCGCTCCCCGGCGCGGTGGTGACGGGTTCGCTGGATGAGGCCCTCGCCATCGCCCATGCCGAGGCCCTTCGTTCGGGCGCCCCCGAGATCGCGGTCCTCGGCGGCGCCGACATCTACGCGCAGGCGCTGCCGCTGGCTGATCGCCTCGTCATCACCCACGTGGCGGCCTCGCCCGAGGCCGATGCCTTCTTTCCCGCCATCGACGCCGCCGCGTGGCAGGGCAGGGAACTCGCCACCCATCCTGCCGGCCCCGAAAACGACCACGCATTCCGCATCGTGGAATATCGCCGCGCCAGCGGCTGAACGCCGCAGGGCCGGCATTCCGGGCGAAATGGCCCCCGGATGCCGTTCGCCGCGGTGCGGAAGGTTCACCAAATCGCCATCGTGCCGGTCCGTCTTCTGCATGCCGCGTTGAAAGCCGCGTGGTGGTCTTCTATATCCGGTCAGGCATTTCGGCGTCGCGAGGCGCCAGTACGGCCATTGCCGTGCACCTGAGCGAGGACAACAGTTCATGCCGTGGAACAATCAAAGCGGCGGCGGCCCATGGGGCGGCGGCGGCAGCAGCGGTGGCGGTGGCGGCGGCGGCGGACCTCGCGGTCCCTGGGGTCAGGGTCCCCAGGGCGGCGGTGGCGGTGGCCAGCCTCCTGATCTCGAGGATCTCATCCGCAAGGGCCAGGAGCGGCTGAAGAGCGTGCTGCCCGGCGGCGGTGGCAACATCGGCGCCAAGGGCATCGCCCTCATCGCCGTGCTCGGCATCATCATCTATGGCCTGACCGGCTTCTACACGGTCAGCCAGAACGAGGTCGGCGTGAACACCGTCTTCGGCCGCCACATCGGCAATGCGGCGCCGGGCCTCAACTGGAACCCGCCGTCGCCCTTCGGCGCGGTGTTCAAGGTTGCCGTCACGGACGTCCGGCGCTCCGAGGTCGGCTACCGCTCCGGCGGCGGCCCGCGCGGCGCCAACCGCGAGGTCCTCGAGGAAAGCCTGATGCTCACCGGCGACGAGAACATCGTCGACATCGACCTTGAGGTGCAGTGGGACGTGAACGCGGCGCAGGTCGCCAACTTCGTCTTCCAGCTCCAGAACCCGGAAGGCACCGTGAAGGCGGTTGCCGAGAGCGCGCTGCGCGAGTCCATTGGCCGGCGCAACATCCAGAACATCCTGACCGTCGACCAGGCGGCGATCGCCAACGAGATCCGCCAGATCATGCAGCGGATCATGGACGACTACGGGTCGGGCGTGAACATCCGCGTCGTCCAGCTGCTGTCGGCCCTGCCGCCAGCGCAGGTCCGCGCCTCCTTCCTCGACGTGAACGCGGCGCAGCAGGACCAGACGCGCGTGCAGAACGAGGCCCGCACCTACGCCAACCAGATGGTTCCGGAAGCTCGCGGTCGCGCCTCCCAGATCCTCCAGGAAGCCGAGGCCTATCGCGATCGCGTCGTGGCCGAGGCCAGCGGTCAGGCGAGCCGCTTCAGCCAGGTCTTCGAGCAGTATCGTCTGGCGCCTGACGTGACGCGCGAGCGCATGTTCCTCGAAACCATGGAACGCATCCTGGGCGGCACCGACAAGGTGATCATCGACCAGGGCGGCGGCAATGCCGTGCAGCCCTTCCTGCCGCTCGACCAGCTCATGCGCGGGCCGGCGCCAGCACCTGCCTCTCCGGCCGCCGCGAGGACCCAGCGATGAACTCTTCCGTCAAACTCGTCGTCGGCATCGTCGCCGCGCTGGCGCTCTTCGCTCTCGCCAATGCCTTCTTCGTCGTCCAGATGACGCAGCACGCCATCGTGCTGCGCTTCGGCCAGGTCGTGCGCGAGCCGATCAGCGAACCGGGCCTCTATTTCAAGGTCCCGTTCATCGAGAACGTGGTGACGGTGGACAAGCGCATCCTCGACCTCGACCTGCCGGTGCAGGCGGTGCTCTCCACCGACCGGCAGAACCTCGACGTCGACGCCTTCGCCCGCTACCGCATCACCCAGCCGCTCCGCTTCTTCCAGACGGTGCGGACCATTCCCAACGCCAACACGCGCCTGGCGAGCTTCGTCAATTCCTCGATGCGTAACATCATCGCCGGCGCCACAATGGCGCAGTTGATCCGCACGGATCGCGACCGGCTGATGAACCGCATCCAGGAAGAGGTGAATCGCGAGGCGACGACGCTCGGCGTCGCGATCGTCGATCTGCGTCTCACCCGGGTCGACCTGCCGCAGGTCAACCAGGAGGCGGTGTTCAACCGCATGCAGACGGAGCGCCGTCAGGAGGCCGCCGACCTGCGCGCCACCGGTCAGCAGGCGGCCGTCACCATCCGCGCCCGCGCCGACCGCGAGGTCGTCGGCATTCTCGCCGAGGCCGACAGGCGTTCGGAAGAGCTGCGCGGTGCCGGTGACGCCGAGCGCAACAAGATCTTCGCGGAGGCCTTCAACCGTGATCCGGACTTCTTCTCCTTCTACCGGACCATGCAGGCCTACGAGCAGAGCCTGAAGCAGGGGGACACCCGCATGGTGCTGTCGCCCAATTCGGACTTCTTCCGCTACTTCGGTGATCCGTCGGGCCGTCGCAGCGGGGCGCGCGCGCCAGCTGCGCCGTCAGCACCCGCTCCGGCCGCCACGCCGCCGACGGGTAACTGAACACTCTTGCTCCCCGACAGGGCCGCCGCGATACCTCGCGGCGGCCCTGCCGCAATAACAAAGCGCCATGAGAGATTTCGTCGTCGCCCTAGGTCTCGTGCTGGTCATCGAGGGACTGATCCTCGCGGCCTTTCCCTCACGTATACGGGATGCGCTGGAGACCATGCGCGTCACGCCCGACCAGCAGCTCAGGATCGTCGGCCTGGTGGCTGCGGTGCTGGGAGTTGGCGTCATCTGGTGGATGCGCGGCTGATCTGATCCTCATCCGGCCCCGTCGACAAAAGACCCGATTGACAAGCCGGGGCTCAGGGCTGAAGGGAAGACCCAGCCTTGCTCGGCCCGCACGACAAGTAGACATCACATGGCTCAGTTCACGCTTCCGAAGAATTCCCAGATCACCGAGGGAAAGACCTGGCCGAAGCCGGCCGGCTCCAACCGGCTCAGCGAGTTCCGCATCTATCGCTGGAACCCTGACGACGGCGCCAATCCGCGCATCGATACCTATTACGTGGACCGCGACGATTGCGGCCCGATGGTCCTCGACGGCCTCATCTGGATCAAGAACAGGGTCGACCCGACGCTGACCTTCCGCCGCTCGTGCCGCGAGGGCATCTGCGGCTCCTGCGCCATGAACATCGACGGCACCAACACCCTCGCTTGCACCATGGGCATGGACGAGGTGAAGGGCAGCCAGGTGAAGGTCTATCCGCTGCCGCACATGCCGGTGGTCAAGGACCTCGTCCCCGACCTGACCCGCTTCTATGCCCAGCACGCCTCCATCGAGCCCTGGCTGAAGACGACGACCGCCCAGCCCGAGAAGGAATGGCGCCAGTCGCGCGAGGACCGCGAGAAGCTCGACGGCCTCTACGAGTGCATCCTCTGCGCCTGCTGCTCCACTTCCTGCCCGAGCTACTGGTGGAACGGCGACCGCTATCTCGGGCCGGCGATCCTGCTCCAGGCCTATCGCTGGCTGATCGATTCGCGCGACGAATCGACCGGCGAGCGCCTCGACAATCTCGAGGACCCCTTCCGGCTCTATCGCTGCCACACGATCATGAACTGCTCGAAGGCATGCCCGAAGGGCCTGAACCCGGCCAAGGCGATCGCCGAGATCAAGAAGATGATGGTGGCGCGTCAGGTCTGACGCGCTTTCCGGCCTGAGGTGACGCGCATTCCGCGCGCCACGCTTCCGCCGCGAAAACTCCTTCGCGGCTCCGGCATTGGAACGCGAGGCCGCCGCCGCCCGTCGCTGATCTGACGCTCCGTCAACCGGAGATGTCCCATGGCGTCGGGTGCCTCGCTCGTCCGTTCCCCCCTCCTGAAGCTCGTCGTCATCGGCATCCTGACCCTGCTCATGGTCGTGCCGCTCATCGCCCTGTCGATCCTCAGGGGCGAGCGGTCCCAGCGTGCCGCCGAGGTCATGCGCGAGGTCGCGGCGTCCTGGGCGGGCGACCAGGCCATCGTCGGCCCGATCCTGCTGCTGCCTTACATCGCGCGCGTCCAGGAGCAGGGCAATCTCCGCACCGTTCGCCGCACGCTCGCCGTGCTGCCCGAGACCATGCAGCAGACCGGCGATCTCACGGTGGAGCACCGTCGCCGTGGCATCTTCGACGTGCCGGTCTGGCGCGGGGAGGCAGGCCTCGAGGCGCGCTTCGCGCCGGTGGACGTCACCCGGATCGACGGCGCAGCGGTCGCTCCCGTCTGGGAGGACGCCGTCATCGCCTTCCACGTCGCCGATCCGCGCGGCCTCGAGCGGGAGGTGATCGTCAGGATCAACGGCGCCGGTGCAGCCCTCGAGCCCGGCGCGGGCCCGCTCGGCGGGCAACTGGCGCTACTCTCCGCGCCGCTCGTCGGCATCGACGGCACGCAGCCCTTCGCCGTGTCCGCCGGCTTCGCCCTGAAGGGCTCGCGCACCTTTGGCGTGGTGCCCGTCGGGCGCACCTCCACTGTCGCGCTGGCCGGCAACTGGGCGCATCCGAGCTTCTTCGGCGCCTATCTGCCGGGCGAACGCGAGATCGGTCCCGACGGCTTCCGCGCGCGCTGGTCCGTGCCGCACTATGCCCGGCCGGTGGCCCAGGCCTTCATCGCCGAGCCGGCGCAGTTGCAGCGGCTCATTGCGGCGCGCTCGGGCGTCACCTTCTACCAGCCCGTCGATCTCTACCAGCTGGTCGAGAGGGCGCTGAAATACGGCATCCTCGTCATCGGCGCCGCCTTCGTCGTCGTCTTCCTCATCGAGGTCCTCGGCCGGCGCGCCTTCCACCCGATCCAGTACCTGATGGTCGGCGCGGCGCTCGCGGTCTTCTACCTGTTGCTGCTGTCGCTCTCCGAGCAGGTCGGCTTCGTGCCGGCCTATGCCCTGGCGTCCGCCGCCATCGTCGGCCTCGTGTCCCTCTATGTGGGGCTCGTCTTCCGCCGCCTGCGCGAGGGATTGATCGTCGCCTCCGAACTCGCCGCGGCCTATGGCCTGCTTTTCGTCGTGCTGAGGTCCGAGGACTACGCGCTTCTTACCGGCTCGGTCGTCGTCTTCGCGGCGCTAGCCGCGGTGATGCTGGCAACCGTGAGGACGGACTGGTCTGCGATCGGCGTGTCACCCGCCGAAAAACCGGCTGCGGAAGGCTCAATGATCGGTTAACCAGATTGCCGACATCGTCGCGAAGTCGCAGACCCGCCATGGAATTGCCGCTGCACGGCAGCATCGTGGCGAAGTCCGGGCTCCGCGCGGACCATTTCTCGGGTGAACCGCTCCATGGGTATGCGCCCCGCCGCACTCCTCCTCTGCTCCGTCGCCCTCGCCGGATGCACCTCGTCGTCGCGTTTCGGCGATTTTTCCACAGCTTCGATGCCGCCGAGCGGATCGGAGCGGATCGACCGCGGCTTCGGCCGGGGCGACATGCCGCCGCCAGAGCCGGAGCGCCGCCCTTCGGCCGCTGACCAGGACGTCATCCCGGGCGGGCAGCCGGGTGCGGAGGGTATCGAGAGCCAGGAGATCGCGCCGCCTTCCGTGTCGGGACGATCCGATGTCGGTCCGTCGGCGATCGATCCGGCGCTGGCGCCCAGCGCGCCCGGCGCCCAGCCGCAGATCATGCAGCCCGAGCCGCAGCGCGGCGGTGCCCCCGCCTCGCCGCCGCCCGTCGTCTCGGCCCTGCCGCGTCAGGAACGCGCTGCTCCGACGGCGACCACCGTGGCCGGCACGTGGACGGTCACGGACGCCGGCGATCGCTGCCGCATCACCCTGACGTCGACGCCGCTGTTCGAATTCTACAGGGCAAGCCCGCAGAACTGCCGCGCGCCGTCGCTGGCGCGCATCAACGCCTGGGAGCAGCGCGGCTCGGAGATCGTCCTGCTGCAGCCCGGCGGCCGTGTCGCCGCCCGCCTCTCGCCCCAGGGGGGAGGCGCCTATTCGGGCGCGACCGCCACCGGCGCACCCGTCAGCATGGCGCGCTGACCAACTGAGGTCCTGACCGAGTCAGTCCTCCCCGGGCGCCGCAATACGGCGCCCCGTTGCCATCGCCCGTCCCTTGCGCAGCAGCCGCATCTGCCGGTCCATGAAGCTTGCGGCGGCCGAAGATGAATCCGTCCAGACCTCGCGCCAGAGCGAGATGGGCGTCGCCGGTCGCGCCTTCACCGCCGCGAAGCTGTCGCCGGACGCATAGGTGATCTTGCCGTCGAACCGTGCAGCGAGGCGCTGCATGCCGCGGTTTGACGGCAGGCAGGTCATCACGAGATCGGAAATGCCGCGGTTGCGGGCCGTCAGCAGCAGGCGGCCGAACAGCGCCGAGCCGACGCCGGTGAGCCGCCAAGCCTCCTCGACCGTGACCGCCACTTCCGCCGAGCCGGTTCCGAGGAATCGCAGCTCGGCCGCGCCGCGCAGGATCCCCTCGTCGAGGAAGCCATGGACCACGGCGTCGGAGCCGAGCGCCTGGTCGGCATAGGCCGCGATCGTCTCATCGGAGACGCCGGCGGCGAAGCGGCAATGGCGCGCGTCCGGGTCGAGGCGCAGGAGATGCGTCGCCAGCAGGTCCGTTTCCCAGGGAAGCAGCTTGCGGATGACACCCGCCGCGATGAGTTCGTCGTGCATGCGCTGATCCTCGCTCGACCGCCAAAAAGCGGCCTCCGATGGCTCGGCCCTCATACGTGCTGCGCTGTCTCCCTGACCGCGCAGTACCCGAGGACCCGACCGCATGCAATGACATTTCTGCACTGCAACATGACGAGGGCGTCATGGCGGCGGCACGGAGGCCTTTGGCCCAACCGTCGATGAACGGCAGCCGAAAACGAAAACCCCGGCCGAGGGCCGGGGTTCCGCTGGATCGCGATGCGATGCAGAATTCAGGTCTTGAGAGCGCCGATGCCGCCGAACTTCTGGTTGAAGCGCGACAGGCGACCGCCGCGGTCCATCAGCTGCTGGGAGCCGCCGGTCCAGGCCGGATGGACATTCGGGTCGATGTCGAGCTGGAGGACGTCGCCCTCCTTGCCGTAGGTCGAGCGCGTCGTGTACTCGGTGCCATCGGTCATGACGACCTTGATGGTGTGGTAGTCGGGATGGATGTCGGTCTTCATGGGTCGTCCTCTGAGGCGCCGTTCGTCGTGGGCCGGCGCGAAGGGCCGTGTCCTGTAATGAGAAGCCGCGCTAATAAAGGAACTCGTCCCCCATTTCAAGACAGGGCGTCGGTTCGTTAGCACCGCAGGCAGAAGAAGAGTCCAGAGTCGATGACCACGACCGCAGTCCCCGCGGATGAAACCGCAGCCCTTGCAAAGCCTCGCCGCCCCCGGCTGCGCCCGCTCCTGACCTTCCTGCCCTACATGCTGCGCCAGCCCGGCATGCTGGCCGCCGCCGGCCTTGCCCTGCTGGTCGCCTCGCTGGCGACGCTCGCCGTGCCGCTCGCCATCCGCCGCATGATCGATTTCGGCTTCGCGGCCGACGGCATGATCACCCAGTATTTCGGCATGCTCGTGGTGATCGCGGCCGTGCTCGCCGTCGCCTCGGCGGCGCGCTTCTACCTCGTCACCAGCATCGGCGAGCGTGTCGTGGCTGACATCCGCACGACGGTCTTCAACCATCTCGCGACCCTGTCGCCATCGTTTTTCGACGCCGCGCGCACCGGCGAACTGGTGTCACGCCTGACCGCCGACACCACCCAGATCAAGTCCGCCCTCGGCGTCTCCGTCTCCATCGCCCTGCGCAACGTCATCATGTTCTTCGGCGCCGTGGCGATGATGGTCGTCACCAGCCCGCAGCTTTCCCTCTACGTCCTCGGCGCCATTCCGCTGCTGGTCCTGCCGCTGGTGGCCTTCGGCCGCAATGTGCGCCGCCGCTCGCGGGCCGCGCAGGATCGCCTCGCCGACGCGACGGCCTTCGCCAGCGAGAACATCCAGGCGGTCCGGACCATGCAGTCCTTCACCGCCGAGCCGACGGTCACGCGCCGCTTCTCCGCCGCGGCGGAAGAGGCCTATGAGAGCGCGCGCGACGCCAACAAGGCGCGCGCCGTGCTCACCGCCGTGATCATCTTCCTCGTCTTCGCCAGCGTCGTCGCGGTGCTCTGGGCCGGCGCGCAGCAGGTGCTGGCCGGCACCATCTCGGGCGGTCGCCTGTCGCAGTTCGTCCTCTATGCGGTCTTCGCCGCCAGTTCGCTGTCGCAGCTCTCGGAGGTCTGGAGCGAGGTCAGTCAGGCGGCCGGCTCCGCCGAGCGTCTCGCGGAGGTCCTGACCGTCACGCCCGACATCAAGGCGCCCGAGCGGCCGCTGGCGCTGCCCGAACCGGCGCGCGGCGAGGTCGCCTTCGTCGCCGTCCGCTTCGCCTATCCCGGCCGCCCCGAGACGCGGGTGCTCGACGACGTGACCTTTGACGTGAAGGCGGGCGAGCGCGTCGCCATCGTCGGTCCCTCAGGTTCCGGCAAGTCGACGCTGTTTGCCCTCGTCCAGCGGTTCTACGACCCGCAGGGCGGCGTCATCCGCTTCGACGGCCTGCCGGTCAACGAGGTCGATCCGCGCGGCCTGAGGGCGCGCATCGCCCTGGTGCCGCAGGACGTCGCCATCTTCGCCGCCTCGGTCGCCGACAACATCCGCTACGGGCGGCCGGAAGCCACCGACGAGGAGGTCATCGCCGCCGCCCGCATGGCCCATGCCGAGGAGTTCATCGCGCGCATGCCGGACGGCTATCGCAGCCTCGTCGGCGAGCGCGGGGTGACGCTCTCCGGCGGCCAGCGCCAGCGCATCGCCATTGCCCGCGCCATTCTGCGCGATGCGCCGCTCCTGCTGCTCGACGAGGCGACCTCCGCCCTCGACGCAGAGAGCGAGACGCTGGTGCAGGAGGCGCTGTCGACGCTGATGAAGGGGCGCACGACGCTGGTCATCGCCCATCGGCTGGCGACCGTCCTCGACTGCGACCGCATCGTGGTCATGGACAGGGGCCGCATCGTCGAGCAGGGCACCCATGCCGAGCTCGCCGCGGCGGGAGGGCTCTACGCCCGCCTCGCCGAGTTGCAGTTCAGGTCGGGGGCGGCGCCGCTGGAGCCGGTTGCGGCCGCCACGCCATGAGGTCGATGGCGCGGCCCTGTTCGTTCAGGCGCTGGCCGGTCGCCGCAAAGCCCTGCCGCCGGTAGAAGGCGATGGCGCGCGCATTGTCGGCATTGACGTCGAGGGAGAGGCCGTCGGGACGCAGGCGCTTCGCCTCGTCCATCAGCAGGGCGGCGACACCCGTGCCCTGATGGCCGAGACCGACCAGCATCTGGTCGATCCAGCCGGTCGCGGGATCGACCGTCACGAAACCCGCGAGATCATCGTCCCGGAAGGCGAGGAGCACGATCGTGCCGTTCTCCGCCATGGCCCTGACCCGATCGCAGAACCATGAGTGCCGGGCGGTAAAGTCGATGCCGGGATAGGTCACCGCCCAGGCGGCGATCCACAGATCCGCTATCGCCGGCAGGTGGCGCCGGTCGAAGGCGGCGATCCGCACCGTCACCGGTCTGTCAGGCGCAGCTCGATGCGCCGGTTTCGCGCCAGGGCCTCGGGTCCCTCGCCCTGGTCGATGGGCTGGAACTCGCCGAAGCCGGCCGCCACCAGCCTTTGCGGTGCGATGCCCTTCGAGATCAGGTACTGCACCACGGCGATGGCGCGCGAGGCCGACAGCTCCCAGTTGGACCGGAAGCGACCTCCCTGCATCGGCCTTGCGTCGGTATGGCCGTCGACGCGCAGCACCCAGGCGATGTCGGTGGGAATGTCCTTCTCCAGCTGCAGCAGCGCCGCCGCCAGCTTGTCGAGTTCGGCCCGCCCGCCCGGCTCAAGCTCCGCCTGGCTCGACCCGAAGAACACCTCGGAGCCGAAGACGAAGCGGTCGCCGACGACGCGGATGTCGGAGCGTTCGGCGAGGATCTCGCGCAGCCGCCCGAAGAACTCCGAGCGGTAGCGGGAGAGCTCCTGCACCCTCTGGGCGAGGGCGAGGTTGAGCCGCCGTCCGAGATCGGTGATGCGCGATTGGGCATCGCGGTCGCGCGCCTCGCTCGCCCCCAGCGCCTCCTCCAGCGAGGCCAACTGCCGGCGCAGCGCGGCGATCTGCTGGTTGAGGAGTTCGATCTGCGTTAGCGCCGCCTGCGACTGTTGCCGCTGCTGGGCGAGTTGGGCCTCCAGCGTCGTCGCCCGGCCGGCGGCGGTGCCCGCCTGGCCCTGCGCCTCATCGAGCAGGCCCTGCAGCCGCCGCCGTTCGGAATCGGAGGTGCCGAGCGTCGCGGTGATGGCGGCGAGGCCCTCCTGCAACGTCTGACGCTGGCCGCGCTCAAGCTGCAGGAGTTCGCCGAGTTCGGCGATCTGGCGCTGCAGACGCAGCATGGCGTCGTCCTTGCCGGCGATGTCGCGCGACAGGAAATACTGCGCCAGCATGAACACCGACAGCATGAAGATGATGGCGAGCAGGAAGGTCGACAGGGCATCGACGAAGCCCGGCCAGTAGTCGATCCCGCGCTCGCCGCGGCGTGACCGCGACAGGGCCATCAGACCGGACCCCGCTCGCGCAGCACCTGTTCGATGAGGCGCTTCAGCTCCTTCTGGTCGCTGGCATGGGCCTGCATCCAGTCACGGACGATCTGCTGCTCGGAGCGCATGTGGGTGACGAGGCCCTGGATGCCTTCGGCGAGATTGGCCATGGCGGCGCTGGCGCGCTGGTTCGACGAGCCCTCGCCGAGCGCCTCGCGCAGCTTGTCGAAGGCGCGCTGCAGGTCGGCGACGCTCACCTGCGGGGTGCCGCTTTCGGTCGAGGCCGGGCCGATCACCGCCATATCCTGCACGGTGGAGGAGAGCCAGTCCTCCACCTCGGTGTAGAAGCGGTTCTGCGACTGGCTCGCCTGCAGGTCGAGGAAGCCGAGCACCAGCGAGCCGGCGAGACCGAACAGGGAGGACGAGAACGCGATGCCCATGCCGCCGAGCGGCTGGGCGAGGCCCCGCTTCATGTCCTCGAAGATGGTGCCGAGCTCGCCCTGGTTGGACAGGCCGTTGATCACCTTGCCGACCGAGGTCACGGTCTCGATGAGGCCCCAGAAGGTGCCGAGCAGGCCAAGAAAGACGAGGAGGCTGGTGAGATAGCGCGACAGCTCGCGCCCCTCGTCGAGACGGGTGGCGAGCGAATCGAGCAGCGAGCGCATGGTGACGGTCGAGATCGCCATGCTGCCGGCGCGGTCGCCGAGCATGGTGGCCATGGGCGCGAGCAGGACCGGCGGCCTGTCGACGGTGATGCCGGGGTCTGCGAGGCGGAAGGAATTGACCCAGCGCACCTCGCGGAACAGGCGGATCACCTGCCGGAACGACAGCAGGACGCCGACGAGGCCGACGGCGACGATGACGCCGTTGAGGCCCGGATTGGCCATGAAGGCCGTCTGCACCTCGCGCTGGAGCACGAACACGACGAGGCCCACGAGCGACAGGAACACCACCATGCGGAACAGGAAAATCCGCGGGGACGAGACCTTGAAGGGATCGAGTTCGCGGCGCATCGGCACTCATCGGTTGTTGGCGGGCGGCGACAGGCTACCCCCCCCGGCGCCAGAATTGAAGCAGGCGTTGTGGCGACGGTGTGACAGCCGGTTTGCACGGCAGCCCGGCGCCTGGCGGCGGCGCGGCGGGCAGGGTGGCGCGAGGCAGGTTCGGCTCTAGCCCTCCGGCGGTCTGTCCTTCGGCTCGGTCGGTGCGGTGACTGTCGCCCTGCTGGCCTTCTGAGGCCTCGGCTCGCGGCGCTTCAGGCGACGCGGCGGCAGGATTTCCGGATCGATCAGCACCGTCTTGGCGAGGAAGACGGCGGCGTCCAGCTTGGTGAAGGAGCGGCCACGGTAGAACTTCAGGGCCTTGTCGTTGTTCTCGGCGACTTCCAGCACGAGGTGGGTGCAGCCGCGCAGGCGGGCGAGATGCTCCAGCTGCTCCAGCACGAAGGTGCCGAGGCCGCGCCCCTGGAACTCCGGGTCCACGGCGAGTTCCTCGACGAAGAGCGGCCGCATGTCCCGGGCGCGGAAGTAGCGCTCGTTCATCCAGTTGTCGGTGCCGATGATGGTCAGCGCGCATTCGGCATAGCCGACGATGCGCTCCTTGCCGCCGGCCCGGATGACGAAGAGCAACTGCTCGATGCCCTTCTCGTCGAAGACCTCAAGGAAGCGCTTCTTCGATTTCGGCCGCTGGTACTCCACCGTCGAGCGGTTCACCTCGCGGAACACCGCCTTGAGGAACTCCCAGGTGCGGTTGAGGTCGCGCTTGTTGAGATGGCGCACCCGCACCTGCGGTTCGGCGTCGGCGAGGTGGTCGGGAGTGTGGGTGTCGGTCGTCATGATCGATCTTGCACTGCAGTCCGCCGCTGCTGTCTAGCCCAACGGGTCGCTGCGAGCATAGCGGCAAGAGCGAAGGACCGTCCGAGCCATTCGCCCCGCGCATGCCGCGCGGCGGCTCCGACGGCTTGCCGCCGGCGGGCCGGCAGTGCCACGGTGCGCCCGCAATCAAGACCCGAGGGGACGCATCCATGGCCGCCGATCTGTCGCTGATCGAGAAGAGCGCAACCGACATCGTGAAACTGCTGAAGGCCGGCGAGGTGACGCCCCTCGACCTGCTCGACACGCTGGAGAAGCGCATCAAGGCGGTGGACGGCAAGGTCAACGCGCTGCCGACGCTCTGCTTCGACCGGGCCCGCAAGCATGCCCGCGCCCTGATGAAGAAGCCGAAGGAGGGGAGGGGCCTGCTGCAGGGCATGCCGGTGCCGATCAAGGACCTGACCGACGTCGCCGGCGTCCTCTCGACGCAAGGCTCCCCCATCTTCAAGGACTTCGTGCCGGAGGCCTCGAACATTCTCGTCGAGCATCTCGAGGCCCAGGGCGGCATCGTCTATGCGAAATCCAACACGCCGGAGTTCGGCGCCGGCGCCAACACCTTCAACGAGGTCTTCGGCGCCACCGTGAACCCCTACAACACGAAGCTCTCGGCGGCCGGCTCCTCCGGCGGCGCGGCCGTGGCGCTCGCCACCGGCATGGCCTGGCTGGCTCATGGTTCGGACATGGGGGGCAGCTTGCGCAACCCCGCCAGCTTCTGCGGCATCGTCGGCATGCGCCCCTCGCCAGGCCGCGTCGCATCGACCCCCGGCACCAAGATCGACTCCACCCTTGGGGTCGATGGGCCAATGGCGCGCACTGTCGCCGACCTCGCCCTGCTGCTCGACGCGATGAGCGGCGACGATCACCGCGACCCGCGTTCTCTCCCCGCCCCGCGGAAGAGCTATCGCTCGATCCTGAAAGGGCCGTGGAAGCCGAAGCGCGTCGCCTGGTCGCCGGACCTCGGCATCACGCCGGTCGATCCGGAGGTGCGCGCCATCACCGAGGCCGCGGCGAAGCGCTTCAAGGAGGCCGGCGTCATCGTCGAGGAGGCTCATCCCGACTTCTCCGAGATCCACGAGTGCTTCGGCACGCTGCGCGCCTATGCCTTCGCCACCACCAAGTTCGAGCTGCTCAAGACCCACCGCGAAAAGCTGAAGCCCGAGGTCGTCTGGAACATCGAGAAGGGCCTGAAGCTCACCATGGACGAGATGACGCGCGCCGAGGCGCAGCGCCAGGCCATGCTCCAGCGCACGCTCGCCTTCTTCGATCGCTACGACCTCTTGCTGACGCCGGCCACCATCGTCGCCGCCTATCCGGTGGAGCAGCGCTTCGTCGCCGAATGCGACGGCTACACCTTCCCCGACTATGTGCAGTGGCTCTCCATCGCCTATGCGCTGACGACGGTGTCCTGCCCGGCCCTGTCGCTGCCCTGCGGCTATACCAGGGACGGCCGTCCCATCGGCCTGCAGATCGCCGCCCGGCCGCATGGCGAGGACCGCGTGCTGGCGGGGGCGAAGATCATGGAGGACATCCTTGATCTCAGGACGGTGAAGCCGGTCGATCCGCGCTGAGGGAGCATCAGGAGGCGGCTTCGGCGCAGGTCGTCCCCGACACGTCTCGCTGCACAACGGCAAGTGCGTCCTTCGAGGCTCGCCGCCGGACGATGCTTGCGCATCGCCGGGAACTCGCACCTCAGGATGAGGACCGCTGGTGCCTGGCAGGCGCGGCGTGCAAGGGACCTTGCAAGTCACCACCCTACTCATCCTGAGGTGCGAGCGGAGCGAGCCTCGAAGGACGCACTTGCCGTTGTGCAGGACTCGCCCTGACGGCCTGCGCCATTATCGCCTCTCCGGCCGCCGCCCTTCACCTCTCCCCGCCGGGGAGACATGGGAGCCTCGGCAGTTGACGGAACGACCCGGCGCCGTTCGCCGCCCTCCGCGTTAACGGACCATCCACCCCAATCGGCGGTTTTTGCGCCCATTCCCTCCACCTGGTGTTAAACATGATCCGGGTCGCGCGGATGATGGGGGATGGTCGTGGTTCGCCACGTCGTGCGGCTTTGCGTCTTGATCGTCGGTCTCACCGGCATGGCGATGCCCGCTGCTGCCCAGCGGGACGTGCGGCATTCGGCCATTCCCGACTTTGACCAGGTCGCTGCCGCCAACCGCGGCGTCGGCGGCTTCTATGTCGCCGGCGGCTTCGGCTACGGCCTGCCGGCACGGCGCGACTTCACCATTGTCGACGGCTTCGCCTGCCCGGGCGCCAATGTGCCCTATCTCGGTCCGGTTTCGCTCGGCGGTAGCAGCGGCTGCAGCACCTCGGCGGGACTATCCGGCCTTACCGCCCACGGCATCGCCGGCTGGAACTTCGGCGGGCCCGAGGGCCTGATCTCCGGCATCGAGCTGCGCGGGCGCATCGGCCGGGAACAGGGGGCGGGCCGGCTCGGCGGCTCGACCCTCGTCGCGATTCCCGGCATCGCCGCCTATACCAACACCGCTTCGGGCACCTATCGCGCCAGCCTCGATGGCGGCCTCGCGCTCACTGCCCGCTACGGCTACGCCTTTTCCGGCTTCATGCCCTTCGTCCGGGCCGGGCTCGGCATGGCGCGGCTGTCCGAACAGGTTGACTTCGACGCCACGGGCTCGCGCTCCTGCACCGTCGGCGGGGCTCCCCCGGCGGTCACCTGCACCTCCGGCGGCACGGTGGCGAGCCGCACCTCGCGCTGGCTGCCCTCGGCCATTCTCGGCGCGGGCCTTGAAGTGCCCTTCGGGCGAATGTTTGTCCGTCTCGACGGCGAGGTGGAGGCGGTCTTCTCGCCGTCGCAGAACCTGATGCGGACGCTCGCCGGCCAGGCGCTCGTCACCGTCACCGGCGGAACCACCGGCGGCGTGCCCTCCACCGTCGGCACCGCCTCGCTGCGCTCGGAGAACTGGGTCGTCTCGCGACGCATCATGCTGTCCGGCGGCTTCCGGTTCTGACCCGGCAACACTATGTTCGCTTCCCAAGGACCGCGGGATGATCCCGGCGGCAGTGACCCCGGCACGCATGAGCACCACCCGAACGACGACGCTTCCCTCCGGCCTGACGGTCGTGACGGACGCCATGCCCCATCTCAAGACCGCCTCGATCCAGGTGACCTTCGGGGTCGGCGGCCGTGACGAGCGGCCGGACGAGCACGGCATCAGCCACCTGCTCGAGCACATGGCCTTCAAGGGGACCACGAAGCGGACGCCGCGCGGCCTTGCCGAGGAGATCGAGGCGGTGGGCGGCGATCTCAATGCCGCAACGGCCTCGGAGAACACCTCCTACTACGCCAAGGTGCTCGGCGAGGACCTGCCCGTCGCCATCGACATCCTCTCCGACATCCTCACCGATCCGCAGTTCTATCCGGAGGAACTGGTGAAGGAGAAGAACGTCATCGTCCAGGAGATCGGCGCCGCCGAGGACGACCCCGACGATGTCGTCACCGACCATTTCATCGCCGCCGCCTATCCGGGCCAGCCGCTCGGCCGCTCCATCCTCGGAACGCCGCAGGCGGTGCGATCGGCGACCCCCGACAAGCTGCGCGCCTATATGGGCCGCAGCTACAGCGCGCCGCGCGCGGTGGTGGCCGCTGCCGGCGCCGTCGACCACGACCGCGTCGTCGATGCGGTGACCGCAGCCTTCGGCAGGCTGCCGCAGGAGGCTCCGCCGACCTGCGAGCCGGCGCGCTACCAGGGCGGGGCGACCACCATCGCCCGGCCGCTCGAGCAGACCAACCTCGTCTTCGGCTTCGAGGGCATGAGCTACCGGGACCCCGATATCTATGCCGTCGGCGTCTTCAACAACCTGCTCGGCGGCGGCCTGTCCTCGCGCCTGTTCCAGGATGTCCGCGAGGATCGCGGCCTCTGCTACGAGATCCACTCCTTCCACTGGTCCTACAGCGACACGGGTGTCTTCGGCATCTCTGCGGGAACCGACCCGGGCGATGCCGTCGACCTGATGAGCCTGACCCTCGACGTGCTGCACGCCACCGTCGACGGCGCCACCGAGGCGGAGGTCGGCCGCGCCAAGGCGCAGATGAAGGTCGGGCTGCTCGGCGCGCTGGAGAGTTCGTCCTCGCGCACCGACCAGATGGCACGCCAGCTCCTCGTCTTCGGCCGCACCCTCGACCTCGACGAGATCGTCGCCAGGATCGACGCGGTGACGGTCGAGGACGCACGCGCCGCCGGCGCAAGGCTGGTGCGCTCCTCGCCGATGACCTTTGCAGCCATCGGGCCGAAGCGCGGACTGGACAAGGTGAGGAAGCTGGCGGAACAATTCCGCTCGACATGAACGCCACGCCGAAGGTCCAGCTTCCACGGTCGCCCGCTTCGAACCCCCTCTCGCTGCTGCGGGCCGTGGGGCTCGCCTTCAGCGCGCCGCCCCCCGTCGTCGGTCCTCGCGTGACGCTGCGCCTGCCGGACATGGGCGACTTCGACTCATGGGCCCGGCTGCGCGAGGCGAGCCGCCGCTTCCTCGTTCCCTGGGAGCCGGCCTGGCCGCCGGACGACCTGACCCGCCCAGCCTTCCGCCGCCGCATCGCCCGCTACCGGCAGGACTGGCGCGACGACCAGGGCTACGCCTTCTTCCTCCACCGCAACGAGGACGGCGCTCTCGTCGGCGGCATGACGCTGACCAACGTGCGCCGCGGTGTCGCCCAGACGGTCTCCCTCGGCTACTGGATGGGGCAGGGTTTCGCCGGAAAGGGCTACATGAGCGCGGCGGTGAGGATGATCATCCCCTACGCTTTCGGGGCCCTCGGCCTGAGGCGCGTCGAGGCGGCCTGCGTGCCGCACAACGCCGCTTCCGTCGGCCTGCTGGAGCGCGTCGGCTTCACCCGCGAGGGCATCGCCCGGCAATATCTCTGCATCAACGGCACGTGGATGGACCACGCGCTCTACGCCTTCGTGCAGGGCGACCGGCTCGGCTAGGGCATTTTCAGGCGAAGTGGATGCCGGTTCGCGCGAAGGAAACGCGATCGGACAGGACCTTCGAGGTCAGTCGACGATGAAAAGCCTCGCGCCCTTCGGCGCGCGCGAGCGGTGCGCCTCGGCGCCGTCGGCCACCTGATAGCTCATGCCCGGAGACAGCACGAAGACGCGCCCGTCGGCGAGCGTCGTCTCCAGTTCGCCCTCGAGGCAGAGCAGGACATGGCCCTTCGAGCACCAGTGATCGGAGACATAGCCGGCCGGATACTCGACCAGCCGCACGCGGATGCGATTGTCCTCCGGTCCGAACTGGCGGGTCCGCCATGTCGCCTCGCCGACGTCGCCGGCATGGCGGGTCGGCTCCACCGTGCTCCAGTCCACTGTGTTGAAGGGGATGTCAGCGATCTTCATGATCGAGGTCCTCAGAAGAAATGGATGAGGCCGGGCTTCAGGAGCCCGATCGCCGAGAAGGCAATGCCGACGAGGCCGAGGCCGCCTGCGAGCCAGGCCAGCGCCATGGCCCCCGTCACGACGGCGGCGGAGGCCAGCACGATGGCGATCTGGAAGGCCGCCGAGGAAATCTCGAAGTCGTGGTAGCGCTTGTAGGAGACGTCGCGCTTCTTCTCCGCCGTCTGGGCGCGCACCGAGAGCTGGCGCCGGCCCTCATTGGTCTCCGGCTCGTTGTCCCAGCGGGCCGCGCGGCCGCGCCAGGTCTCGATCTGCCGGCTCATGGCGGCCTTGGCGGCCTCGTCCGTCACGGCGTCGCGGGTGACGGCCATATCCTCGGCCGCCGTGGTGACGGCCGTCATGCGGATCGTCTTGGCCTGGAAGAAGGCCCAGAGGTTCGAGGCTTCCACATTGGCGTTGAGGGCATCGGTCTGCGAGCTCTTGGCGGCCGTCTCGGCCAGCGCCAGGCACAGCGCCATCACGGCGATGAGCAGGGCGATCTTCTTGTTGGACGGGTCCATGTGGCCGTGACCGGACATGCCGTGATTCCCTTGGGTCAGAGGACGAAGGTGCTTTGCCTGCTGCGGCGTTCTGGCGCAAGCACCGCATTGCAGCACGCACTTTGCCGAAACGGCGCGAAAGTCCTACACACCCTCCATGACGATCTGGGGAAAACTGGCGGGCGCCGCCGCAGGCTTCATGCTCGGCGGGCCGATCGGCGCGCTGCTGGGCGCGCTCGCCGGTCATTTCATCGTCGATGACGGCCTGCTCGCCCCTGACGACACGCCGCCGCTGCAGTCGGTCGCCTTCACTGTCGGCCTGATCGCGCTCGCCGCCAAGATGGCCAAGGCCGACGGCGTCGTGACGCGCGACGAGGTCGCGGCCTTCCGCCGTCTCGTCGCCATCCCGCCCGAGGAGGAAGGCCATGTCTCCCGGCTCTTCGACCTCGCCAAGCAGAGCACCGCCGGCTTCGAGGCCTATGCCCGCCAGCTTCGCAATCTGCTCAAGGACGAGCCCGACACGCTGGAGGATCTCGTCGACGGCCTGTTCGGAATCGCCACCGCCGACGGCGCGGTCCATGCCGCCGAACTCGCCTATCTCGCAGAGGTAGCCGCCATCTTCGGCCTGCCGGAAGAGACCTTCGCACGCATCGAGGCGCGCCACGTCGTCTCGGGGCCGCGCGATCCCTACCGCATCCTCGGCATTGCACCCGACGCGCCGGACGGCGAGATCAAGGAGGCCTGGCGCCGGCTGGTGCGCCAGTATCATCCGGACCGGCTGATCGGCCGCGGCGTGCCGGCCGAGTTCGTCGCCATCGCCACGGGCAAGATCGCCGCGATCAACGAGGCCTACGACGTCCTGCGCAAGGCGAGGGGGTTCGCGTGAGCGGCCATTGCCACAACCACGATCATGACCACGGCGACGGTCCTCTCGATCGGCCGGATTCGCCCTGGGTCCATGGCCTGTCGGCCTCGCCCAACCACGATGAGCGGCGCGCGCCCGTCGACATCCTTCTGATGCACTACACGGGCATGCAGGACGGCATGGCGGCCCTCCGCCGGCTCTGCGACCCCAACCCTCCCCGCGTCTCCACCCACTATGTCGTCTTCGAGGACGGCGAGATCGTCCAGTGCGTCGCCGAGAGCCGCCGCGCCTGGCATGCCGGGGCGGGGTCCTGGCAGGGGCGCGAGGACGTGAACTCGCGCTCCATTGGCATCGAGATCGTCAATCCGGGCCATGAATTCGGTTATCGCGCCTTCCCCGACGCCCAGATCGACGCGGTGGTGAATCTCGCGCGCGACATCCTCGCCCGTAACGCCATCCCATGGGCGGCGGTTCTGGCCCATTCGGATACGGCACCTGGCCGCAAGCAGGACCCCGGCGAGCTCTTTCCCTGGGTGAGGCTGGCCGCCGAGGGCATCGGCCTGTGGGTGCCGCCGGCACCGATCCAGGACGGGCCGGTCTATCGGCCCGGCGAGGAGGGCCCGCCGATCCAGGCGCTGCAGGCGCTGCTGGCGATGGTCGGCTACGGGCTTCAGGTCACCGGCGTGTATGACGCGGCGACCGTAGCCGTCGTCACCGCCTTCCAGCGCCACTGGCGTCAGCAGCGCGTGGACGGCGTCGCCGACGCGTCCACGCTCAGGACGCTGCGCGACCTGCTGGCAGCGCGCTAGGTGGCGATGTCGCCAGCCGATCTGCAGGAGGACAGGCGAGCCGCCCTCGCCGCCGTTCTGCGGCCGGGCGAGAGGGTGCGCTGGATCGGTCTTCCCGACCCGTCACGGTCTCCCTCGCACAGCGGCGTCAGTTTCAATCTGGCCTATGTCTGGCTGGGCATCACCGGGCTCTGGCAGGCCGGGGCCCTGACCGTGGCCATCGCCTCCGGACTGGCCGTCGCCTGGTACTATGTCGGCTTCGGCAGCATCTTCCTCGGCATCGGCGTGCTGTTCTACTTCCGCGCTGTACGCGAGAGCCGCGATGCGCGGCGCGTCTTCCATGTCGTCACCGACCAGCGACTGCTCACCATCGATCTCGCCCATCCGGCCAACAGCATCGAGATCGCGCCCGACGCCATCGGCTATGCGGAGCCGGAGACGCGGCCGGGCGGGGCGGGGGACATCGAGATCGGCCATGGCGCGGCCGGGATCACGGCGCGGGAGGCGACCGCCTTCCACCACCTGCGCGGGGTCGAGGACGTCAACGGCGCGATCAAGGCGCTGCGCCTGATCGTCGGCGATGTCGGCCGCTCGCTCGCCACGGAAGCGCCGGAGGATTGAGCCGCCTCGACGCCGCCGCCGCGCGGTGCTTCAGTCCGTGCACCGGAGTGACCGCCATGCGCATCCTCAGCCTCGCCCTGCTGGCCTTCCTGGCGCTGCCGGCGCGTGCGCAGACCGGCCTGCCGGACGGCTTCGTCCACCTCGCCGATGTCGCCCCGACCATCCGCCAGGACATTCGCTATGCCGGATCGCGCAACTTCCTCGGCCGTCCGGTGGCAGGCTATCTGGCCGCCGAATGCATCCTGACGCGACCTGCCGCCGAGGCGCTGGCGCGTGTGCAGGCGGATGTCGCCCGCCGCGGCCTGACCCTTCTCGTCTGGGACTGCTACCGGCCGCAGCGCGCCGTCGCCGACTTCATGGCCTGGACGCGCGACACCTCCGACCAGCGCATGCGCGCCATCTATTATCCCGCGCTCGACAAGCGCGACCTTCCCCGCCTTGGCTATCTCGCGCCGCGCTCCACCCATTCGCGCGGCTCCACCGTCGATCTCGGCCTTGCGCGACTCTCGGGCCGCGCCACCGGCGGGCAGGGCGCCTGCACCGCCCCCTACGGCACGCGCATCGACGACGGCGCGGTCGACCTTGGCACCGCCTATGACTGCTTTGACACCCGCTCCCATGTCCGAGACCCGCGCGTCGGCCGGGAGGCGGTCGCCAACCGTGCGCTCCTCGCGCAGGTCATGCAGCGCCACGGCTTCCGAGGCTATTCCCGCGAGTGGTGGCACTTCCAGCTCATCCGCGAGCCGTTTCCGGAGCGCGTCTTCGATTTCCCGGTCCTGCCGCGCAGGTAGCGTGGATCTGCCATGCGACATCTCCTGCGACAGACCTTGGAACTCGCGTCTGCGCGGCGCATTGTTGCCCTGCTCCACCGGAGGTCCCCACCATGAGCGACACCTCTCAGACGCCCGCCGACCCCGGCCGCCACGGCCAGTCCCTCGGCTCCCACCTCGTGCCGCTGCGGCGCAACTGGGGCTGGCTGATGGGCGCGGGGATCGCCCTCATCGCGCTCGGCCTGTTCGGGATCGTCGCCGCCAGCCTGTTTTCCGTGGTCAACGCCCTGTCCTTCGGCGCCATGATGCTGATCGGCGGCGGCGTGCTGCTGGTCGACGCCTTCCGCCGCGAGGGCTGGAAGAGCCGGGTCGCCATGCTCGCCGTCGGCGTGCTCTACGCCCTCACCGGGGCGCTGATCTTCTACAACCCGCTGCAGGCGGTCATCGCGCTCACCCTTCTCGCCGCGGCCATGCTGGTGGCGGTCGGGATGCTGCGAATCGTCATGGCCTTCCAGATGCGCCCGCTCTCCGTCTGGGTCTGGGTTCTCGCCTCCGGCGTGCTGTCGCTGGTCCTCGGCCTCTACATCTTCGTGCAGTTGCCGCAGGCCGCGACATGGGTGCTTGGCACCTTCCTCGCCATCGAGCTGATCTTCCAGGGCTGGGCCTATGTCGCCCTCGCCCGCGCCATCCGCTCGACATTCGACGGCGTGCAGCCGAAGCCGGCTGCCTGACCATCGCAGGTGACGCGCCGGCATGGTCACCAAATCCTTGACGGAAACCGTTTCTTAACGGCCGCCCGCGTTAATGAGGCGTTGACGACGCGAGGCCCGCGGACAGGCCCGGCGGAGCGTGATCGTCACCGACGCCCGTGATGCCATGCCGGTCCGCAGCGAGCAGCCCACCCCGACGTCTCCGACGCGCGCCGACCGCGCGCGCCGTGCGTCAGGCAACTGCGCGTTTGCCCGCCGGCCTCGCCTCGTCGGAGCGGCACGCGGGAGACTTGGCATGACGGAACCGGTTGGCAGGGGAGGCGCGGGCGAGGCGGCCCGGCACGTTCCCGTGCTGCTGGCCGAGGTCATGACCGCCCTCTCGCCCCGCGACGGACAGGTCATCATCGACGGCACCTTCGGCGCCGGCGGCTATACCCGCGCCATTCTCGATGCCGCTGCCACGCACGTCATCGGCATCGACCGCGACCCCACCGCCATCGCCGGGGGAGAGGCGCTGGTCGCCGCCTCCGAGGGCCGTCTGATGCTCGCCCACGACCGCTTCGCCAATCTCGACGCGGTCGCCCGCAGCCTCGGGCACGAGGCCGTCGACGGCGTCGTCCTCGACATCGGCGTTTCCTCCATGCAACTCGACGAGGCCGAGCGCGGCTTCTCCTTCCGCTTCGACGGCCCACTCGACATGCGCATGGCGCGCGAGGGCCAGAGCGCCGCCGACCTCGTGGCGTGGCTTGAGGAGACGGCGCTCGCCAACCTCATCTACACCTATGGCGAGGAGCGCCTGTCGCGCCCGATCGCCAAGGCCATCGTGCGCGAGCGGGCGGTCGAGCCGATCGTCACCACCCGGCGCCTCGCCGACATCGTCGCCCGCGTCGTGCGCTCCAAGCCCGGCGACATCCATCCGGCGACCCGCACCTTCCAGGCGCTGCGCATCGCCGTGAACGACGAGCTCGGCGAACTCGAGACCGCGCTCGATGCCGCCGAACGCATTCTCAGGCCCGGCGGACGCCTCGTCGTCGTCACCTTCCATTCGCTGGAGGACCGCATCGTCAAGCAGTTCATGGCCGACCGCTCCGGCAAGACCGCCGGCGGCTCGCGCCATGCGCCGGCGAGCCGGGCTCCCGACCCGACATTCATCCTCGTCCATCGCAAGGCGGTGGCGGCGTCCGGTGCCGAAAGCGCCGCCAATCCGCGCGCCCGTTCGGCCAAGCTGCGCGCCGCCGAGCGGACGGATGCGCCTGCGAGGACCCGCCCATGATGCGCATCCTCAACCTCGTCGTCGTGGCTGCGCTGATCGTCGCGGCGGCCATCGTCTACAAGGTCAAGTACGAGGCGACGCGTCACGCCGAGCAGGCGGCGAAGCTGCGCCTCGAGATCGCCCGCGAGCGCGAATCCATTGCCGAGCTCAAGGCTCAGTGGGCGCAGCTCAACAGCCCCGACCGTCTGCAGGCGCTGGCCGAGAAGCACCTGCGTCTGAGGCCGCTCGCCATCAACCAGCTCCACGATCTCGCAAACCTGCCGGACAAGCCCTTCGTCGACCCCGATCCCATCGGATCGATGCTGGAAGCCATGGATACGGGCGGCGGCGACCCCGCAACGACCGGTTCGGTGCCCGGCGCCCCGTTGCCGCCGCGTCGCCCCACGGGAGGCCGCTGATGTCCGCCCGCCCCTCCATCTTCATGCGCGCGCGCCATTTCATGGCCTGGATCCTCGCCGGTCCGCAGGAGGCGCGCCTGCGCAAGGCGCGCTCCCGCGTGCGCCTCGCTATGCTCGGCTTCGGCGTCCTCTATTCGATTATCGCCGTCAGCCTCGTCCTCTACGTGGTGCGCTACGACCGGTCGGCCCAGTCCGGCGTGCGCAGCGCCGAGGCCGTATCCGCCGCCCGTCCGGACATCCTCGACCGCAACGGCGAGGTGCTGGCGACCGACGTCAGGACGATCTCGCTCTATGCCGAGCCGAAGAAGCTGGCGGCCAGCTTCGACGTCGACGAGGCGACCGAACTGCTCACCGCCGTGCTGCCGGATCTCGACGCCCGCGAGGTGCGCGAGCGCCTGCGCTCCGGCAAGGGCTTCGTCTGGCTGCGCCGCGAGATCACGCCGGTCCAGCGCGACCAGATCCACCGCCTCGGCATTCCCGGCGTCGGCTTCTTGCGCGAGGCCAAGCGTTCCTATCCGAACGGGTCGACGCTCTCCCACGTTCTCGGCATGGTCAATGTCGACAACCAGGGCCTCGGCGGCATCGAGCGCTACATCGACAATCAGGGCCTTGCCGAACTGCACCGTGCCGGCCTCGTGACCGACCGCAACCAGGCGGCCGTGCGGCTCTCGATTGACCTGCGCGTGCAGCATGTCCTGCGCGACGAACTCGTCCAGGCGCACCAGAAATTCCGCGCCAAGGCGGCGGCCGGCGTCATCATTGACGTCAACACCGGCGAGGTCCTCGCGCTCGCCTCGATCCCCGACTACGACCCCAACCGGCCCGCGACCGCCGCCGGCTTCGACCGCGCCAACCGCATCACCACGGGCGTCTACGAGATGGGTTCGGTGATGAAGTCGCTGACCACCGCCATGGCGCTGGATTCGGGCCGCTTCACCATCAACTCGACGCTCGACGCCCGCTTTCCCATGGCCGTCGGCCGCCATCAGGTGAAGGACTTCCACGCCCAGCGGCGCGTGCTGACCCTGCCCGAGGTCTTCACCTATTCCTCCAACATCGGCACCAGCCGCATGGCGCTGACCCTCGGGGCCGAGCACCAGCGCGGCTTCCTGCGCCGGCTCGGCCAGTTCGACAGGGTCGTCACCGAGATCGGCCCGTCGACCGCGCCGCTCGTTCCGCGGCGCTGGCCCGACATCACGGCGGCGACCGTCTCCTTCGGCCACGGCCTGTCGGTCGCACCGCTGCAGGCGGTCATGGGCACGGCGGCGCTGATCAACGGCGGCCGCCTGATCCAGCCAACCTTTCTGCGCCGCACGCCGGAGGAGGCCCAGGCCGTCACCCGGCAGGTCATCCGCCCGGAGACCTCCGCCGCCATGCGCTTTCTGATGCGCCTCAACTCCGAACGCGGCTCCGGCCGCCGGGCCGAGGTCGACGGCTTCTATGTCGGCGGCAAGACCGGCACCTCGGAGAAGGTCATCGGCGGGCGCTATTCGAAGGACAAGCAGCTCAACTCCTTCATGGCCATCTTTCCGGCCGACCAGCCGCGCTACCTCCTCTTGGTGATGCTGGACGAGCCGCGCGGCATCCCGGAGACCCACGGCCTCGCCACCGCCGGCTTCAACGCCGCCCCCACCGCCAGCCGCGTCATCGCCCGCTCCGCGCCGCTTCTGGGCCTGCAGCCGCGCTTCGACATGCCGCCGGCGATGCAGGCGATCCAGACCGGCTATCGCATGCCCGGCCGCTGACGGTCCTGCGGCTGCCCCACGACCGCCACAGTGCCTGCCGCTGATGTCGCCCATCCGAAACCCGCGAAAGCCGCCATGCACCTGTCAGCTCTCCTCGCCGACGAGACGCCGCCCCTCCTTGGCAGCGTCGCCGTCACCGGCCTGACCGCCGACAGTCGCGCGGTCGGGCCGGGCACCGTCTTCTTCGCGATGAAGGGCGAGAAGACCGACGGCATGGCCTATGCGGGGGCCGCGGCGAAGGCCGGTGCCGCCGCCATCGTCACCGACAGCCCGGCTGCCCCGCCGGATGTCGCGGGCGTGCCTGTCGTGATCGTCGCCAACGCGCGGCGATCTCTCGCGCTCGCAGCGAGCCGTTTCCATCCCCGCCAGCCCGGCACCATCGCCGCCGTCACCGGAACCTCCGGCAAGACATCGGTCGCCGCCTTCGTGCGGCAGATCTTCGCGCGCGAGGGTCATCAGGCCGCCTCCATCGGCACGGTCGGCGTGGTCCGGCCCTCCGGCGAGGTCTATGGCGGCCTGACGACGCCCGATCCCGTGACCCTTCACCAGACCCTCGATACGCTGGCCGGCGAGGGCGTCACCCACGTCGCGTTCGAGGCTTCGTCCCACGGGCTCGATCAACACCGGCTCGACGGCGTGCGCATCCGGGCGGCCGGCTTCACCAACCTGTCGCGCGACCATCTGGACTATCACCACACGGTCGAGGCCTATCGCGCCGCCAAGCTGCGCCTCTTCACCGATCTGCTGCCCGCCGACGGGACGGCCGTCGTCATGGCGGGCGAGGAGGGGGAGCCCTTCATCGCCGCGGCGAAAGCGCGGGGGCAGCGCCTGATCGTCATCGGCCGGGACATCGCACCGGGGGCTGAGACCATCGCCATCCTGTCGGAAGCCATCGACGGCGCGGCCCAGCGTGTCAGCCTCGCCGCCTTCGGTCGCACGCACGACATCCGCATTCCGCTGCTCGGCCGCTTTCAGGTCGATAACGCGCTCGTCGCGGCGGGCCTCGCCATCGGCTGCGGGGTGGCGCCGGAGCGCGCCTTTGCCGCGCTCGAGACGCTCGAGGGCGCGAAGGGCCGTCTCGAGTTCGTCGGCGCCAAGGACGGCGCGCCCGTCGTCGTCGACTACGCCCACAAGCCCGGTGCGCTCGAGACCGTGCTCGACGCTGCCCGGCCCTTCGCTTCCGGAAGGCTTGTCGTCGTCGTCGGTTGCGGCGGCGACCGCGACCCCGGCAAGCGGCCGATGATGGGCCGCATCGCGGTGGAGAAGGCCGACCGGGTCATCGTCACCGACGACAATCCGCGCTCCGAGGACCCGACCGCCATCAGGGCGCAGATCATGGCGGCCGCTCCTGGCGCCGAAGAGATCGGCGACCGGGCCGAGGCGATCCGCGCCGCCGTGCGGGATCTTGAGGCGGGCGATCTGCTGGTGATCGCCGGCAAGGGCCACGAGACCGGCCAGATCGTCGGCGCAACGACGCTGCCCTTCTCCGATCACGAGGTCGCCATGGCGGCGATCCGCGCCTTCTCGACCCTTCCGTCCGAACCTGCCTCGAAAGGGACTGCCGCATGAGCCAGCCGCCTCTCTGGACCACCGAAGCACTGGCGCGCGCCATGGGCGGCAGCCTCGTCGGCACGCCGGCACCGACCGTCACGGATATTTCCATCGACTCCCGCACGCTGCAGCCCGGCGAGGCCTACGTCGCCATCAAGGGCCATGCCCATGACGGCCACGCCTTCGTCCAGGCCGCCCTCGACAAGGGCGCCGCTGTGGCGGTCGTCTCGCAGGACTGGGCCCAGGCCGCGCCCGCCGGCGCCTACATCGTCGTCGCCGACCCGCTGAAGGCGCTGGAAAAGGCAGGCGCCGTCGCCCGCGCCCGGACCGCCGCGAAGATCCTCGCCGTCACCGGCTCCATCGGCAAGACCTCGACCAAGGAGACGCTCGCCCAGGTGCTGGCGCGCGAGGGCCGCACGCACGCGCCGCCGAAGAGCTTCAACAACCATATCGGCGTGCCGCTGACGCTCACCCGCATGCCGGCATCGAGCCAGTTCGGCGTCTTCGAGATCGGCATGAACCATGCCGGCGAGATCACCCCGCTGAGCCGCATGGTGAGGCCGGACATCGCCATCATCACCAATGTCGAGGCCGTCCATATCGAGAACCTCGGTTCCATCGAGGCCGTCGCCGATGCCAAGGCGGAAATCTTCGTCGGCGTCGAGCATGGCGGCGCTGCCGTGCTGCCCCGCGACAACCGCTTCTACGAGCGCCTCGCGCGCGCCGCCCGCGCCGCGGGGATCGAGACCATCATCTCCTTCGGCGAGCACGAGGAGGCGGACGTCCGCCTGCTGCGCGTCGTTCTGGCGCCCGATTGCTCCACCGTCTCGGCGCGGATCATGGGCATCGACGTGACCTACAAGATCGGCTCGCCGGGCCGACATCTCGCCATCAACTCGCTGGCCGTGCTGGCGGCAGCCAAGCTCGCCGGGGCCGACCTTGCGGTCGCGGCGCTGGCTCTCGGCGAAACGAAGGCCGTGGCCGGCCGCGGCGAGCGCTCGCAGCGGCGGTTGCCGTCGGGATCGTTCACCCTGCTCGACGAGAGCTACAACGCCAATCCGGTGTCGCTGCGGGCGGCGCTGGCGGTGCTCGGATCGACGCCGAAGGGGCCCGAGGGCCGCCGCATCGCCGTGCTTGGCGACATGCTGGAACTCGGCGCCGAGGGGCCGGCGCTGCATGCCGCCGTTGCCGAACCGGTCGACAAGGCCGGCATCGACCTCGTTTTCTGCTCGGGGCCGCTGATGGACAATCTCTGGAAGGCCTTGCCACCGCATCGCCGCGGCGCCTATGCCGCCACCGCGGCCGAGCTTGAGCCGATGGTGATCCGCGCGCTGAAGGCGGGCGACGTCGCCATGGTCAAGGGCTCGCGCGGCAGCAGCATGGCGCCTCTCGTGGAGACGCTGAAGGCGAGTTTCCCGGCGGTTCCCGCCGAGGACCAGCAGGGCGTCGCCTGAGGCCGGCGTTCCGCTCATCCGACGTGCGGACTTTGCGCCCGCCGCCGCCGCAGGCATATCGAGACAGACAAGAAAGCGCGCGGCGACGGTGATTCGGTCCGCCGGGGCTGCCAGGGACCGAAAGACGACAACAACGATGTTCGCCTTCCTTGCCGAATTTTCCGGTGTCTTCTCGCCGCTCAACGTCTTCCGCTACATCACGTTCCGCACCGGCGGCGCGATCTTCACGGCGCTGATCTTCGTCTTCCTGTTCGGTCCGGGCCTGATCCAGCTCCTGCGCCTGAAACAGGGCAAGGGCCAGCCGATCCGCGCCGACGGCCCCGAATCGCACATGGCCAAGAAGGGCACGCCCACCATGGGCGGCCTGATGATCCTCTCCGGCCTCCTGGTGGCGACGCTGCTCTGGGCGAACCTGCGCAGCCCCTATGTCTGGATTCTGCTGTTCGTGCTGCTCGGCTTCGGCGCCATCGGCTTCTACGACGACTACCTCAAAGTGACGAAGCAGACCCACGCCGGTTTCTCCAGCAAGGCCCGCCTTGCGCTGGAATTCCTCATCGCCGGTCTCGCCGTCACCGCGGTGATGATGGTCACCCGCGAGCCGCTCAACACCTCGATCTTCTTTCCCTTCATCAAGGACCTGTCGATCAACATCGGCTACCTGATGATCCTGTTCGGCGCCTTCGTCATCGTCGGCTCCGGCAATGCGGTGAACCTCACCGACGGGCTCGACGGCCTCGCCATCGTGCCGGTGATGATCGCCGCCGGCACCTTCGGCGTGATCGCCTACCTGTCGGGCAACGCCTTCTTCGCCAACTACCTGCAGATCACCCACGTGCCGGGCACGGGCGAGATCATCGTCATCATCGGCGCGCTGATCGGCGCCGGCCTCGGCTTCCTGTGGTTCAACGCGCCGCCGGCCCACATCTTCATGGGCGACACCGGTTCGCTGGCGCTCGGCGGCCTGATCGGCACCATTGCGGTGGCGGTGAAGCACGAGATCGTGCTGCTGGTGGTCGGCGGCCTCTTCGTGCTGGAGGCGGTCTCGGTCATCGTCCAGGTCGTCTCCTTCAAGCTGACCGGCAAGCGCGTCTTCCGCATGGCGCCGATCCACCACCATTTCGAGAAGAAGGGCTGGTCGGAGCCGCAGGTGGTCGTCCGCTTCTGGATCATCGCCTTCGTGCTGGCGCTCGCGGGCCTGTCAACGCTGAAGCTGCGCTGAGATGACCCCGGTCACCACCTTCCGCGGCGCCTCCGTCGCCGTCTTCGGCCTCGGCGGTTCGGGCCTTGCCACCTGCGAGGCGCTGAGGGCTGGCGGCGCCCGCGTCATCGCCTGGGACGACAATCCCGCCTCCGTCGACAAGGCGGCCGCTGCCGGCCACGAGACGGCGGACCTGCGCCAGATCGACTGGTCGGGCGTCGCCGCGCTGGTGCTCGCGCCCGGCGTGCCGTTGACCCATCCCGCGCCGCACTGGAGCGTCGGCCTCGCCCGCGCCAACGGCGTCGAGGTGCTCGGCGACATCGAGCTCTTCTGCCGCGAGCGGCGGGCGACCGTGCCACGCTCGCCTTTCGTCGCCATCACCGGCACAAACGGCAAGTCGACGACGACGGCGCTGATCACCCACATCCTTGCCGCCGCCGGCCGCGATCCGCAGATGGGCGGCAATATCGGCACGGCGATCCTGTCGCTCGCGGCCCCCGCGGTCGGGCGCTGCCACGTCGTCGAGTGCTCGTCCTTCCAGATCGACCTGACGCCGTCCATCGACCCGCTGGTCGGCATCTGCCTGAACATCACGCCCGACCATCTCGACCGGCATGGCACGCTCGACCTCTATGCCGGGGTCAAGGAGCGCCTCATCGCCGGCGTGCAGCCGGGCGGCACCGCCATCCTCGGCATCGACGACCGCCACAGCCAGTCCATGGCCGACCGCGCCGAGCGGGCGGGACATCAGGTGGTGCGCATCTCGATCCGCAATCCGGTCGCCGACGGCCTGTGCCTCGAAGGCGCCGACGTCGTCCGCACGAAGGCCGGCGCTGTCGTCGCGCGCTTCTCCATCGGCTCGGCCGGCGCCCTGCGCGGCACCCACAACGCCCAGAACGCCATGGCCGCCTATGCCGCCTGCGAGGCCCTCGGCCTCACCCATGCCGAGATCGTCCGCGCCATGCTGACCTTCCCGGGCCTCGCCCACCGCATGGAGCAGGTGGGGCGCATCGGCAGCGTTCTCTTCGTCAATGATTCCAAGGCCACCAACGCCGATTCTGCCGAGAAGGCGCTCGCCGCCTTTTCCGACATCTACTGGATCGCCGGCGGGACGGCGAAGGAGGGTGGCATCGCCCCTCTCGCCCGTTTCTTCCCGCGCATCCGCAAGACCTATCTGGTCGGCAAGTCGGCCGGGGATTTCGCCGTGACCCTCGGCAGCCATCCTCATGTGGTCGCCGGCACCCTCGACAAGGCGGTCGCCATGGCGGCCGCTGATGCGGCGGCGGACGGCGCGGCTGATCCCGTGGTCCTGCTCTCGCCCGCCTGCGCCAGCTATGATCAGTTCCCGAACTTCGAGGTGCGCGGCAAGGCCTTCCGCGACCTCGTGCTGGCCATGCCGGGTGTCGAGAGGGTGTGAGGGACTGGTGCGGCCTGCATCATCCCGCGCACCGCGCACCGCGCACCGCGGGCCGGCGCGGCCATTGTTGTCAGCGGTTCCAGTCACGGGCAAAGGCACAGCCACCCCCACGCGGTTAACGAAACGTTGAGCGGCGCCCTTTAGATTTCCTGAAAGCCCGCATCGGCGGGCGCATTCACGTGTGACGGGGACGGCGCATGATCTCCAGGGCTGAACGCACGGCCTTCGGCGAATGGTGGTGGACCGTCGACCGGCTGCTGCTCTCCGCCCTGTTTGGGCTGATGCTCGCCGGCATCGTGCTGTCGCTCGCGGCGTCGCCTGCGGTCGCGCACCGCATCGGTCTCGACACCTTCCACTTCGTCAACCGGCAGGTGTTCTTCCTGATCCCGGCGACCATCGTCCTCATCGCCACCTCCTTCCTGTCGCCCTACTGGATCCGCCGCCTCGCCTTCGTCGCCTTCATCGGCTCGCTGGTTCTGGTCGTGGCGACGCTGTTCATCGGCGCGGAGATCAAGGGCGCGCGGCGCTGGCTGAACTTCGCCGGGATCGGCCTGCAGCCCTCGGAATTCCTCAAGCCCGCCTTCGTAGTGCTCGCCGCCTGGCTCTTCGCGGAAAGCGCCAAGCGCCCGGAAATGCCGGCCAACCTCCTTGCCATGCTGCTGCTCGGCGCCACCGTGACGCCGCTGATCCTGCAGCCCGACGTCGGGCAGACCTCGCTCGTCACCGCCGTCTGGGCGGCGCTGTTCTTCATGGCCGGGATGCGCTGGCTCTGGGTCTTCGGCCTGGCCGGCGTCGGCGCGGCCGGCATCGCCGGCGCCTATTTCACCTTCCCGCACGTGCGCCGGCGCATCGACAAGTTCCTCGAGCCCGGAACCTCAGACACCTTCCAGGTGGATGTCGCCATAGACGCCTTCCAGCAGGGCGGCTGGTTCGGCAAGGGCCCGGGCGAGGGCACGGTGAAGCGCATCATCCCGGACAGCCACACCGACTTCATCTTCGCCGTGGCGGCCGAGGAGTTCGGCGCCATCCTCTGCCTCGTCATCATCGCCCTCTTCGCCTTCGTGGTGCTGCGCTCGCTGAACCACGCACACAAGGACGAGGACCCGTTCTGCCGCTTCGCGGTGGCGGGCCTCGCCATGTTGTTCGGCCTGCAGAGCTGCATCAACCTGATGGTCAACCTGCACCTCATTCCGCCCAAGGGCATGACCCTGCCCTTCGTCTCCTATGGCGGCTCCTCGCTCATCGCGCTCGCCTTCGGCATGGGCATGCTCATCGCGCTGACCCGGCGGCGTCCGCGGGCCGAGACCATGGCCGAACTCAGCCACTATCAGGCGAGCCGGGTCTGACATGGGCCAGCCGCTGATCCTCGTCTGCGCCGGCGGCACCGGCGGCCACCTGTTCCCGGCCGAAGCCCTGTCGGTGGCGCTGGCCGCCCGCGGCTGCCTCGTCGATCTCGTCACCGACGAGCGGGCGGAGAAGTACGGCCGCGCCTTTCCGGCCCGCGCCACCCACATCGTCGAATCGGCCACCATCGGCGCGCGGAACCCGCTGGCGCTGGCGAAGACGGCCTTCACGCTGGGGCGCGGCTACCTGCATGCCCGCAAGATCATCCGCGTGCTGAAGCCCGCCGCCGTCATCGGCTTCGGCGGCTACCCGACGCTGCCGCCGATGTTCGCGGCCACCCAGCTCGGCGTGCCCACCGTCATCCACGACCAGAACGCCGTGATGGGCCGCGCCAACCGTCAGCTCTCCGCCCGCGTCACCGCCATCGCAACCTCCTTCCCCGGCGTTCGCGACGGCGACCCCGTGCTGGCGAAGAAGGCGAGCTTCACCGGCAATCCCGTGCGGCCCATGGTCATCGAGGCCGCGGCGACGCCCTACGACGCGCCCGTGGCGGGCGGCCCGTTCCGCCTCTGCGTCTTCGGCGGCAGCCAGGGGGCGCGCGTGATGAGCGAGATCGTCCCGCCCGCCCTCGAACAGGTGGACGCCGCCCTGCGCGCGCGCCTGCACCTCGTCCAGCAGGCGCGGGCCGAGGACCAGGCGGCCGTCGAGGCCACCTATGCCCGTCTCGGCGTCGCCGCCGAGGTCGCGCCCTTCTTCGTCGACCTGCCGGCGCGCCTCGCCGGCGCCCACCTCGTCATCGCCCGCTCCGGGGCCTCCACCGTGGCCGAGCTCTCCGTCATCGGCCGGCCCTCCATCCTCGTGCCGCTGCCGCATGCGCTCGACCAGGACCAACTGATGAACGCCGCGACGCTGGCCGCCGCGGGCGCGTCGACGGTCGTGAAGCAGGCCGACTTCACGCCGGACTGGCTCGCCGGCGAGCTGACCCGCCTTCTCGTTGATCCGGCCCCGCTCGCCGCGGCAGCCGCCGCCGCCCGGGCACAGGGGCGCGCGGATGCCGCCGACCGCCTGGCCGATCTCGTAATGAAGACGGCGGGGCTGTCCTGACGGCGCCCCACGACCTTCATGCAGCCCCAATTCTCACGCTTCTGACCGCGTCCCGCCGAATCCGCTAGAAGAACACCCATGAAACTGCCCCGCGACATCGGACCCATCCATTTCATCGGCATCGGCGGCATCGGCATGTCCGGCATCGCCGAGGTGCTGCTCAACCTCGGCTACAAGGTGCAGGGGTCGGATGCGGCCGAGGGCTACACGATCAAGCGGCTGAAGGATCGCGGCGCGACCATTTCCATCGGCCATGCCGCGGAGAACCTCGGTGCGGCGGAGGTGGTGGTGGTCTCCACCGCCATCAAGCGCGACAATCCCGAGCTCGTCGCCGCCCGCGAGCGGCGCATTCCCGTCGTCCGCCGCGCCGAGATGCTGGCCGAACTGATGCGGCTGAAGTCCTGCGTCGCCATCGCCGGCACCCATGGCAAGACGACGACGACCTCGATGGTCTCGACGCTGCTCGACGCCGGCGGCTTCGACCCGACCATCGTCAACGGCGGCATCATCAACGCGCTCGGCACCAATGCCCGCCTCGGCGCCGGCAACTGGATGGTGGTGGAGGCCGACGAGAGCGACGGCTCCTTCCTGAAGCTGCCGGCCGACGTCGCCATCGTCACCAACATCGACCCCGAGCACCTCGACCACTACGGCAATTTCGACGCGGTGAAGACGGCCTTCCGCTCCTTCATCGAGAACCTGCCCTTCTACGGCTTCGGTGTGATGTGCATCGACCATCCGGTGGTGCAGGACATGGTCGGCTCCATCGCCGACCGTCGCGTCATCACCTATGGCGAGAACCCGCAGGCCGACGTGCGCCTGATGGATGTCGACCTCACCGGCGGCCAGTGCCGGTTCAAGGTGCAGTTCCGCGACCGCGCCGGGGCGCTGCTCGAGGAGATCGACGATCTCGTCCTGCCGATGCCCGGCCGCCACAATGCGCTGAACGCCACCGCCGCCATCGCGGTGGCGCGCGAGCTCGGCATGGCCGGCCCGCAGATTCGCAAGGCGCTGGCCGGCTTCGGCGGCGTCAAGCGGCGCTTCACCAAGACCGGCGAATGGAACGGCGCCACCATCTTCGACGACTACGGCCACCACCCCGTCGAGATCGCCGCCGTGCTCAAGGCAGCGCGCGCCTCGACCGACAAGCAGGTGATCGCCATCGTCCAGCCGCACCGCTACACGCGGCTCGCCTCGCTGTTCAACGAGTTCTGCACCTGCTTCAACGACGCCGACACGGTGATCGTCGCCGATGTCTATGCCGCCGGCGAGCAGCCGATCCCCGGAGCCTCGCGCGACGACCTCGTCACCGGACTGAAGATGCGCGGCCACAAGTCGGTCATCGCCCTCGAAGGCCCGCACCAGCTGGCTGGCATCGTGGCGGGGCTGGCGAAGCCCGGCGACTACGTCATCTGCCTCGGCGCCGGCAACATCACGCAATGGGCCTATGCCCTGCCGGGCGAGCTGGACAAGCTGGCGCGGGAGTGAGGCGGGTGGCTGCCGGCTTGCTCGTCCACACCCCACCCAGGGAGGCGGCCCATGTTTGACGACATCACGCCGCTCATCCGCAGCCTCGCCCCCGACCTGCGCGGCCGCCTTTCCGCCAACGAGCCGATGGCGCCGCTCACCTGGTTCCGTGTCGGCGGGACGGCGCAGGTGCTTTTCACGCCCGAGGACGAGGCCGACCTCGCTAATGTCCTGTCGAAGCTCCCGCCTGACATCCAGGTCATGCCGGTCGGCGTCGGCTCCAACCTGATCGTCCGCGACGGCGGCGTGGCCGGCGTCGTCGTGCGCCTGAAGCCGCGCGGCTTTGGCGAGGTGACGGTGGAGGACACCCGGATCACCGCCGGCGCCGTGGCCCCCGACAAGCGCGTCGCCGAGGCGGCGGCGGCCGCTGGTCTCGGCGGCCTTGAGTTCTACTACGGCATTCCCGGCACCATCGGCGGCGCGCTCATCATGAACGCTGGCGCCAATGGCGGCGAGACGAAGGACGTGCTGGTCGAGGCGCGCGCCGTGTCCCGGGAGGGTGAGATTTTGACCTTCACCAACGCGCAGATGAATTTCACCTACCGCAGGTCCGACGTCAGCCGCCCGGTGATCTTCACCCGCGCCCTGTTCAGGGGCACGCCCACCGACCCGGCCGTCATCCGCGAGCGGATGGAGGCCGTGCAGCACCACCGCGAGACGGTACAGCCGATCCGCGAGAAGACCGGCGGCTCCACCTTCAAGAACCCGCCGGGACACTCCGCCTGGAAGCTGATCGATGCCGCCGGCTGTCGCGGCCTCCGGCTCGGCGGCGCGCAGGTGTCGGAGATGCACTGCAATTTCCTCATCAACACCGGCACCGCCACCGCCGCCGACATCGAGGCGCTGGGCGAGGAGGTGCGGCGGCGGGTGAAGGAGACGAGCAGCGTCGAGCTGCAGTGGGAAATCAAGCGGGTGGGGGTTCCGTTGCAGAAAGCAATGGAGTCATGACGAGAAAAGTGGCATATCGAAAGGGCGCGCTTCGCGTGCTCCGTCGAATGCCGGCCAACGAGGCGAGACGGATCATGGAAAAGATCGACCAGCTGGCCGCCTTCCCCGAGCAGTTGGCGCCACAGGTGAAACGACTGCAGGGGCGTCCGGGCTTCCGGCTGCGTGTCGGCGACTGGCGGGTCATCTTCGACGACGAAGGCGACGTTCTGGACATTCTCGCCATCGGCCCGCGCGGCAGTGTCTACGAGCCCTGAGGAGAGCGTCATGACCCTCGCCAAGCGCATCACCACCCCGGGCGGCGAGAACCTCGTTCTCCTGCCGCAGGACGAGTACGAGCGTCTCGTCGAGGCCGCCGAGGACCTAGCCGACATCGCTGCCTATGACGAGGCGAAGCGCCGGCTCGCATCCGGCGAGGATGAGATGGTTCCCGCGGATATCGCCCGGCGCCTTTTGGGCGAAGAGCACCCGGTGCGGGTCTGGCGCGACCACCGTGGCCTCTCCGTCAAGGACCTCGCCGAGGCGGCGCTCATCAGTCCCTCCTACCTCAGCCAGATCGAGACGGGCAGCCGCGAGGGCACGCTGGAGACCATGGCCCGCATCGCCCGCGTGCTTTGCATCGGTCTCGACGATCTCGTACGCCCGGCGGATGAGGACACGAACGCCGCCTTCGCGGATCCAACCGCTGACGCTGATGACGACGGCGCCAGGAATCTCTGACCCATCCTGAAGGTTTTGCCATGACCAAACCCCACGTCGCCGTCCTCTATGGGGGCTGGTCCGCCGAACGCGAGGTGTCGCTGGCATCGGGCACGGCCTGCGCCGATGCGCTGGAGGGCCGTGGCTACCGGGTGACGCGCATCGACGTCGGCCGCGACATCGCGCTGAGGCTCGCTGAGCTGAAGCCGGACGTGGCGCTCAATGTCACCCACGGCCGGCCAGGGGAGGACGGGACGCTCGCCGGCATCCTCGAGGTGATGCAGATTCCCTACACCCATTCCGGCGTGATGGCCTCGGCGGTCGCCATGGACAAGGCCATGGCCAAGACGATCATGGCGGCGGCCGGCGTGCCGGTGCCGGGGGGGATGATCGTGCCGCGGCGCGAGGCGGCGCGCGAGCATCTGCTGCCGCGGCCCTATGTCATCAAGCCCAATACCGACGGCTCCTCGCTCGGCGTCTTCATCGTCACGAAGGAGCACGAGCATCCGCCGCAGGAGCTGCATTCGACCGAGTGGGCGCTGGGCGAATCGGTGCTCGTCGAGCCCTTCATCGCCGGGCGTGAACTGACCTGCGCGGTAATGGGCGACCGCGCCCTCGGCGTCATCGAGATCACCTTTGCCGGAACCTTCTACGACTACGAGGCGAAATATGCGCCGGGGGGGTCGCAGCATCTGATTCCGGCGCCGCTTAAACCAAATATTTACTCTGAGGTCCAAAGACTGTCCCTCGCAGCGCATCAGGCGCTCGGCTGTAAAGGGGTCAGCCGTGCGGACTTCCGCTACGACGATACGCCCGGGGGAACCGGGGCGCTCGTCTGCCTGGAAGTCAACACGCAGCCCGGGATGACCGGGACTTCGCTCGTCCCCGACATGGCCGCTCACGAAGGTATTACGTTCGCCGAGCTGGTCGAATGGATGGTGTTGGACGCTTCTCTCGATCGCTGACCGCCAGGCTCGCCGGAGCCGGGGCGGATGCGCTCGCCCAGGCCAGCGACAGGCTGCGGTCCTCCGCCGCCCCGTCGCGCCGGGAAACCGCGTCCGAGATCTATTCCCGGCCGAGCGCGGCGCGGTTGCGGCTGCGCCGCCTGTCCACCCGGATCGCCAACCTGCGCCTGCCGCGCCGCGCCGGCATGGCCGCGACCCTCGTCCTCTTCGCCGCCACCGGCCTCTACGGCGCCCATCGCGGCGACCACTGGCCGGCGATCAACGGCGCGCTGATCGCCGTCGGCGACTACGGGGCCAATGCGGCCGGTCTTCAGGTCGGGGGCGTCCGCCTGACCGGAAACCACCAGATGAGCCACGCCCAGGTTCTTGAGGTCGCCGGCATCCATCCCGAATCCTCGGTGCTGTTCTTCGACGCCGATCAGGCCCGCGAGCGCCTGAAGGCCAATTCCTGGATCGCCGACGCCACCGTGCAGAAGCTCTATCCCGACCAGATCATGATCTCGGTCGTCGAGCGCGAGCCCTTCGCCCTGTGGCAGCGCGACGGCCGCATCCAGGTCATCGCCGCCGACGGAAAGGTCATCGTCGACCACATCGATGCGCGCTTCCAGCACCTGCCGCTGATCGTCGGCAAGGGCGCCGAGGAGCGCGCCCGCGAGATCGTCGGCCTGCTGAGCGACCATCCCGAGGTGTCGAAATCGGTGCGCGCGGCCGTACTCGTCGCCGAGCGGCGCTGGACGCTGGTGCTGAAGAACGGCATCGATGTACGCCTGCCGGACGCCGATCTCGACCGCGCCATGGTCGATCTCGCCCGCCTCGACGGCGAGCGCCGCCTGCTCAGCCGCGACGTCACGATGATCGACATGCGCGTGCCGGACCGCGTCACGGTGCGCCTGTCCGACGACGCCATGAAGGCCCACGAGGCGGCCCTGCGCGAGCGGGATCGCGAGCGCGCCCGTCGCCGCGCCCTGCAGGGACAGCGCACATGACGGCCCCCTTCCGTCACGGCCTGACCCCGAAGATGCGTCCGCTGTCGCCGAAGCGGTCGGCGATCATGTGCGTGCTCGACATCGGCACGTCGAAGATCGTCTGCATGATCGTCCGGCTGCGCCCCCGCGAGGGCTCGGACATCCTGCCGAACCGCACCCACAAGGCCGAGATCCTCGGCATCGGCCATACCCGCGCCCGCGGCATGAAGGCCGGCGCCATCGCCGACATGGCCAAGGCCGAGGCCGCGATCCGCCAGGCGGTGGACGCCGCCGAGCGCATGGCCGAGGTCCAGGTCGACCGCGTCATCGTCACGGTCTCGGCTGGCCGCCTCGGCTCGGAGCAGTACGAGGCCCGCGTCACCTGCGCCTCGCCGCGCGTCGAGGAGCACGACCTGCACCGCGTGCTGCAGGCCGCCTCCGACCATTCGGTGCGCCAGGGCAGGGCCGTGCTGCACTCCATGCCGATCGGCTTCCGCCTCGACGACACGCGCGGCATCAGGGACCCGCGCGGGATGCTCGGCTCATCGCTCGGCGTCGACATGCATGTCGTCACCTGCGACGCCGCGACCGCCCGCAATCTCATGCTCTGCATCGAGCGCTGCCATCTGACCATCGAGGCCCTCGTCGCCGCCCCCTTCGCCTCGGGCCTCGCCGTGCTCACCGACGACGAGGCCGAACTCGGCACCGTCTGCCTCGACATGGGCGCCGGCACCACGACGCTCTCGGTCTTCGCCGGCGGGCACTTCGTCCACGCCGACGCCGTGGCCGTCGGCTCGCACCACGTCACCATGGATCTGGCCCGCGGCCTGTCGACGCGCCTTTCCGACGCCGAGCGCATCAAGGTGCTGAACGGCGCCTGCTTCGCCGCCAAGTCGGACGAGCGCGACATCGTCAACGTGCCCTCGATCTCCGAGGATGACCGCGACCTGCCCAATTCCGTCTCGCGCGCCCAGATCATCCGGATCATCCGGCCGCGCGTCGACGAGATCCTCGAGATGGTCCGCGACCGCCTGGTCGCCGCCGGCTCGGCGGCCGAGGTCGGCCGCCGGCTGGTGCTGACCGGCGGCGGCGCGCAACTGCCCGGCCTTGCCGATCTCGCCGCCCAGGTCTTCGGCCGTCAGGTCCGGGTCGCCCGGCCGGTCGGCGTCACCTCACTTCCCGACAGCGCCAAGGGTCCGCCCTTCGCCGCTGCCGTCGGCCTTTCGGTCTATCCGCAGATTGCGGGAGCAGAGCATTTCGAGCCGCAGCGGCGCTTTCTCGCCGCTACCGGAACGGACGGCTACTTCTCCCGGGTCGGCCGGTGGATCAGGGACAGTTTCTGAGAGCATGCGTCCGGGCCGCCCCTTCGGCCCTGACGGAGAGATGCAGCGCCGGCCGCCATCGGCAACGCAACCCGAGTAAGATAAGCGACGTGGCAGTCGCGTGAGTGATTCGAACGAGGCTCATGATGACCATCAACCTGAAGATGCCCGACATCCGGGAGTTGAAGCCCCGGATCACCGTGTTCGGAGTCGGCGGCGCGGGCGGCAACGCCGTCAACAACATGATCGAGGGCGGCCTTCAGGGCTGTGACTTCGTCGTCGCCAACACCGACGCCCAGGCGCTGTCCTCGGCCAAGGCCGAGCGCATCATCCAGATGGGCCTCGCCGTGACCTCCGGTCTCGGCGCCGGCTCGCATCCGGAAGTGGGCGCGGCGGCGGCCGAGGAGGTCATCGACGAGATCCGCGACCAGCTCGCCGGTTCGCACATGGCCTTCATCACCGCCGGCATGGGCGGCGGCACCGGCACGGGCGCTGCCCCGGTCATCGCCCGCATCGCCCGCGAGCTCGGCATCCTCACCGTCGGCGTCGTCACCAAGCCCTTCCACTTCGAGGGCGTGCGCCGCATGAAGACGGCCGACGCCGGCATCATCGAGCTGCAGAAGTCGGTGGACACGCTCATCGTCATCCCGAACCAGAACCTGTTCAGGGTCGCCAACGAGAAGACCACCTTCACCGACGCCTTCGCCATGGCGGACCAGGTGCTCTATTCGGGCGTCGCCTGCATCACCGACCTGATGGTCAAGGAAGGCCTGATCAACCTCGACTTCGCCGACGTCCGCGCCGTCATGCGCGACATGGGCAAGGCGATGATGGGAACGGGCGAGGCCACCGGCGAGCGCCGCGCCATCACCGCCGCGGAGGCCGCGATCGCCAATCCGCTGCTCGACGAGACCTCGATGAAGGGCGCCAAGGGCCTCCTCATCTCGATCACCGGCGGCAACGACCTCACCCTGTTCGAGGTGGACGAGGCTGCAACCCGCATCCGCGAGGAGGTCGATCCGGAAGCCAACATCATCCTCGGCGCCACCTTCGACAACGCCCTCGACGGCACGATCCGCGTCTCCGTGGTCGCCACCGGCATCGACCTGTCGGCGCAGGCCGCCAACACCCAGACCATCGCCGAGATGACGGCGAAGCTGCGCCAGAGCGCCCAGCGCATGGCGCAGCTGCAGCCGTCGGCAGCGCCGGTCGCCGCGCCGGCCCCTGTCGCCGAGGCTCCGGTCGAGGCCGAGCCGCAGGTCTATGAGCTGCCGGCCGCCGAGGCGCCCGCCCCGGTCGTCACCGAGAGCGAAGTCGTCCTGCAGCCGGTGGCCGCACGGCCGGCCCTGTTCCGCGAGGCGCCGGTCGAACTCGACCAGCCGCTGCTGCCGCCGCGCGACGAACCCGCTCCCGCCCGCGACTTCATCCCGCCGGCGGCCGAGAAGCCGATGCGTCCGGTGCGCATGCCGACGACCGACGAGCTGCCGCGCATGGTGCGCGATCAGCTCCGCGTCGAGCCGGCCGCCCATCGTCCGGCCGAGAACCCGGTCGAGAAGAAGCGCACCTCGCTGATGGAGAAGCTCCAGTCCATCGGCTTCACCCGCAAGCCGGAGATGTCCGACGCGCCGGCCCCCGCGCCGCGTGCCGCCCCGCCGCTGCAGCCGGCCCGTCCGGTCGCCCAGGCGCCGCGCATGCCCGCCGCTCCGGCGCCGCAGATGCGTCGCGAGCCGGCCGGTCTCGACATCCACGGTCGTCCCGCAGCGCAACAGCAGCGTGCCGACGAGGACCATCTGGACATCCCGGCCTTCCTCCGCCGCCAGGCGAATTGAGGCCACCGGAACCCTCCGGCCAGATTGTTACGAAATCTTGCAGCGGTTCAATTTACCCGGGTGTGAACCACCCGGGTAAGTTTTTGTTAAGCCGACGTTTTTATCCTCTTAACGCGTTTGCCAGAATGCGTCCGAATTTTGGTAACACTCGGACATAAACCGTGACTTGGCCCTCTCGCGAGCCCTGTCTATGGTCCCGGCCCGACGAGCATGGATGTCGATGCGTGGTGATTCGCTTCACTGCAGCATTTCCGGATCGAACCACTGAAATCCGGCGCCGGCTCGTGGGGTCATGAAATGGGGGTCGTCCGATCCCACGAAGTCCTGGCGGCTTCGACGGCGGGCGACAGAGACGGTCGGAAATGAAGACTGCCAGGCAGACGACGATTCGCGACGCGGTCCAGCTCGACGGTATCGGTGTCCACACCGGGGCGTCCGTATCGGTGACGCTCCATCCTGCCGAGGCCGGCTCCGGCATCTCCTTCCTGCGCTCCGACCAGGACGAGGCCGAAATTCCGGCCGTCTTTCGCAACGTGTCCTCCGCCGACCTGTCCACCGTCCTCGGCCGTCCCGAGCGTGGCGGCGTCGCCACCGTCGAGCACCTGATGGCCGCCCTGTCCGGTCTCGGTGTGGATAACTGCCTCGTCGAGGTGGACGGTCCCGAAATGCCGATCCTCGACGGTTCGGCCGCTCCTTTCGTCGCCGCCATCGATCAGGTCGGCCTTGAGGCCCTCGACTGCAACCGCAAGGTCGTGAAGGTCCTGAAACCCGTGGTGATCGAGACCGAGCGCGGCGTGGTCGAACTCCATCCCCATGATCGCGGCTTGCGCCTCGAGGTGGAGATCGACTTCGACAATGCCCTGATCGGCCGACAGGTCTATGGCATGGATCTCGATGCCGGCGCCTTCCGCCGCGACGTCGCCCGCGCCCGCACCTTCGGCTTCATGCAGGACGTGACGAAGCTGTGGGCCGTCAACAAGGCGCTCGGCGCCTCGCTCGAGAACACGATCGTGGTCGGCGACGACCGCATCCTCAATCCGGAAGGCCTCCGCTTCCGCGACGAGTTCGTGCGTCACAAACTGCTCGACGCCGTCGGTGACCTCTCCCTCGCCGGCGCACCACTCATCGGCCGCTTCCGTTCCTATCGCGGTGGCCATCGCATGAACGTGAAGCTGCTCGACGCCCTTTTCTCCGATCCCTCCGCCTATACGATCGTCGAGCAGGCGCATCGCCGCGAGCGTGGCCATGCCGATCTCGGCGTCGCGGTCCCCGCCTACGGGCCGGACGCCAACTGAGCCCTTGCCCCAATTGGGCCTCAACTCCGCTTCAGAACGTGGCGCCGGGGCGATAGCCCCACCGTGCAAATTCGGTTATGAGCCGTTCCGGTCCCCGAAGGCTTAAGGCCCCGGGGTTCAGAGTCATAACGTCGAGTGGGAAGGTTCGTGACCGTGCAGAAGCATCCCGTGGATGGGCAGCCTTCGGATCAGGCCCTCTCGAGTCGTCCGCCGCGTCGCACCGTGCTGCTGGCGGCGATGGTCGCCGCCGCCCTGCCGCTCGGGGCCTGCGCCAACGCACCCTCGTTCGGCAATCTGTTCGGCGGCAACACCGATTCCGCCAACCTTCCCGACGAGCCGGCCGAGAAGCTCTACAACGAGGGCATCGCGCTGCAGAACCGCCGTGACTGGCGCCGCGCGGCCCTGAAGTTCATGGAGATCGACCGCACCCATCCCTATACGGAATGGGCCAAGCGGGCGCTCGTCATGGCCGCCTATTCCTATTACGAGTCGCAGGACTACGAAGAGACGATCAACCAGGCGCGCCGCTATCTCCAACTGCATCCCGGCTCGAACGATGCGGCCTATGCCCAGTACCTGATGGGCGCGGCCCAGTACGACCAGATCCCCGACGTGCAGCGCGACCAGACCCGCACCGAGCGCGCCCTCGTCGTCCTCGAGGAGGTCACCCGCAAGTGGCCGCAGTCGGAATATGCCATTGCCGCCCGCCGCAAGATCGAGGTCGCCCGCGACCAACTCGCCGGCCGCGAGATGACCGTCGCCAAGTACTATCTCGACCGCCGCCAGTTCGCCGGCGCCATCAACCGCTACCGGACCGTGATCTCGCAGTTCCAGACGACCCGTCACGTCGAGGAGGCGCTCGCCCGTCTCGTCGAGTGCTACATGGCGCTCGGCATCGTCAACGAGGCGCAGACGGCGGCCGCCGTCCTCGGCCACAACTTCCCGGACAGCCAGTGGTACAAGGATAGCTACGCGCTGGTCCAGGGCCAGGGCCTGACGCCGCGCGAGGATACCGGATCCTGGATCAGCCGCGCCTTCCGGCGCGTCACCGGCTGACCCTTCCGTTCCTCGTCCGTTCGCGATAAGCCGTTGCAGGCGTGGGCGCTGCCGAATCCCCCGGCGTCCCTGCCACCTCGCTGTCGGGAAAACGCGAACCGTCCATGCTCGTCCAGCTTTCGATCCGCGACATCGTCCTGATCGACCGGCTCGATCTGACCTTCGCCGAGGGTCTGTCCGTGCTGACGGGTGAGACCGGCGCCGGCAAGTCCATTCTCCTCGACGCCACCTCGCTGGCGCTCGGCGCTCGCGGCGACGCGGCTCTGGTCCGCCACGGCCAGGACCAGGGACAGGTGACGGCGGTCTTCGACGTGCCGCTTGCCCATCCGTCCCGCCGTATCGCCGCCGAGGCCGACCTCGACACCGAGGGCGACATGATTCTCAGGCGCGTGCAGCTGGCCGACGGCCGCACCCGCGCCTTCGTCAACGACCAGGCGGTGAGCGTGCAGGTGCTGCGCGCCATCGGCGGCGCGCTCGTCGAGATTCACGGCCAGCATGCCGACCGGGCGCTGATCGAGCCGGACACCCATCGCGCCGTCGTCGACGCCTATGGCGGCCTCGGCGCGGATGTGGAGGCGGTGCACGCCGCCTGGAAGGGCTGGCGCGATGCGCGCAAGGCGGTCGAGGAGGCGCAGGCCCGCCTCGCCAAGGCCCGCGCCGACGGGGACTTCCTGCGCCACGCCGTCGAGGAGTTGACGAAGCTCCGTCCCGAAGCCGGCGAGGAAACCGATCTCGCGGCGCGTCGTCAGGCGATGATGACCTCGGAAAAGATCGCCTCCGACCTCGCTGACGCCATGGACGTGCTGGCAGGACCTGGCTCCGCCGTCCCCTCGCTTGCCGCGGCGTGGCGCAGGCTTGAGCGCCGCGCCGCGCAGGCGCCCGCCCTCGTCGAGCCCATCGTCAAGGCCTTCGGCGAGGCGCTCGACCGCATCGAGGACGCCCGCGCTGCGGTGGAGACCGCCCAGCGCGCCTCCGAGTTCGATCCGCGCGAGCTGGAGCGCATCGAGGAACGGCTTTTCGCGCTGCGCGCCGCCTCGCGCAAATATGCCGTGCCGGTGGAGGGTCTCGCCGATCTCGCCGCGCGCTATCTCGCGGACGTCTCGGCGCTCGATGCGGGTGAGGACCGGCTGGTGGCGCTGGAGAAGGCCGCGGCCGCGGCCGAGGCCGCCTATGGCAAGGCCGCGGCGAACCTGTCGGCGAAGCGCAAGGCGGCGGCGGCGAGGCTTGATGCCGCCGTCAATGCCGAACTCGGGCCGCTCAAGCTCGACCGGGCCCGCTTCATGACGGAACTGGCCACCGACGGTTCGGGCGCGGAAGGCATCGACCGCGCCGAGTTCTGGGTTCAGACCAATCCGGGGACACGGCCCGGCCCGATGATGAAGGTCGCCTCGGGCGGCGAGCTGTCGCGCTTCATGCTGGCCCTGAAGGTGGTGCTGGCCGACCAGGGCTCGGCGCCGACCCTCGTCTTCGACGAAATCGACACAGGTGTCGGCGGCGCCGTGGCGGACGCCATCGGCCAGCGCCTGGCACGGCTCGGTGCGAAGGTGCAGGTGCTCTCGGTCACCCACGCGCCGCAGGTCGCGGCGAAGGCGACGCGCCACTACCTCATCGCCAAGGAGACGACCGGCCAGAGCGCCGCCACGCGCGTGAAACCGCTCGGCTTCGATCTTCGGCGCGAGGAACTCGCCCGCATGCTGGCCGGCGAGACCATCACTGACGAGGCCCGCGCCGCCGCCGAGAAGCTCCTGACGGTCGGGTGAGGGGCGCCTCGGTCATCGGAATGCCTGCATTGGTGGGTGGTGTCAGGCACATGATCAGCACCGCATCCCCGTTCTGCCGGCGCCTGTTCGCCGCCCATCACGTCGGCCTCTGGCACAGGGCGACGCGTGCCGCGGCGGTCTCCACCACGCTTCTCGCCGTCTTGTCCGCCATCCCCGCGCACGCCCAGCCGGCTGCCGCCACGGAGGCTCTCAGTGCCTGCGAGGCCCCCTCCGGACCCGGCATCCGCATCTCCGGCGCCACCCTCTGCTTCAGCGGCGACATCGACCGCGACAGCGGCGCGCGCGCGGAGGCGCTGCTTGCCGATCGCAGCCTCAGCGCCATGGTCGTCACCTCCGACGGCGGCGAGGTGACGGCGGCGGTGCGCCTCGCCCGCGCCGTCCGCGCCCGCGGCCTTCTCCTCGTGGTGAAAAGCCACTGCATCTCCTCCTGCGCCAACTTCCTCTTCCCTGCCGCGCGCACCAAGGTCGTGGCGCCGAACGGCCTTGTGGTCTTTCACGGCGGCATCGCGCCCGGCGCCTTCGGCGGCCTGTTCGGCGATGGCGAGGAGCGCGAACTGCTCGCGCTGACCCGCGCTTTCTTCCGCGAGATCGGCGTCGACGGCTCTATCACCTATGACCCGCCCTACCGGCGCGACCCGCGCTCGGGCGTCAGGTCTCTCGCCGAGGAATGGACCGCGTCTCCGGTTGCGCTGCGCCGCCACGGCATGACGGGGATCGTCTCCATGTGGTGGCCCTCGACGGAGGCGGTCATCCGCGAGGCGGCGTCCCGCGGCATGATTCTCGGCGTGGTCGAGTAGGCGGCTGCGGCCGCGGCCTGTCAGCAGCGGCTCTTGCCGCCGCGATCCACGCCATTATCGTTCGTTCCGGCGCATGGCCGCATGCGGGTCTGGATGCCCGGCCCCGCGTCGGGCATGAGGGACCCCGCGCCCGCCTGCGTTCCGATCCGGCCGAGTGAGTGAATGTCGAAAGCCCCCGCCCACAACACGCCCGTCGAGGCCCTGACCGCCGATGCGGCCCGGCTCGAACACGAGCGCCTCGCCGAGGCCATTTCCGAGGCCGACCGGCAATATTACCAGGACGACGCGCCGACCCTCACCGATGCCGACTACGACGCGCTGCGCCGTCGCTACGAGGCGCTGGAGGCGGCCTTCCCTGCGCTGAGGACCACCGACAGCCTGTCGGAGAAGGTCGGCGCGGCGCCGGCCTCGAAATTCGGCAAGGTCACCCATGCCGTGCCCATGCTGTCGCTGTCGAACGCTTTCGCCGACGAGGAGGTCATCGACTTTGTCGGCCGCGTGCGCCGCTTCCTCGGCCTTCCCGCGGATGCGCCGGTGGCCATGACCGCCGAGCCGAAGATCGATGGCCTCTCCTGCTCGCTGCGCTATGTGGACGGCCGGCTCGCGGTGGCCGCGACACGCGGTGACGGCGCCGTCGGCGAGGACGTCACCGCCAACATCCGCACCATCGGCGAGATCCCGCACCGCATCACCGGCGCGCCCGACGTGCTGGAGGTGCGTGGCGAGGTCTATCTCAGCCACGAGGACTTCCGCCGCATCAACGCCCGGCAGGAGGAGAGGGGGCTGCCGCCCTTCGCCAATCCGCGCAACGCTGCCGCCGGCTCGCTGCGCCAGCTCGACCCGGAGATCACCCGCCAGAGGCCCCTGCGCTTCTTCGCCTATTCCTGGGGCGAGATCGCCCCCGCCCGGCCGCGCGACACCCAGTCTGGCATGGTCGACTGGTTCCGCGACCTCGGCTTCCCCACCAACCCGCTCACCGTCGTCTGCGACAGCGCCGAGGACCTCCTCGCCCATTACCGGATGATCGGCGAGAGGCGCGCCACGCTCGGTTATGACATCGACGGTGTCGTCTACAAGGTCGACAGCCTCGACCTGCAGGCCCGCCTCGGCTTCGTCTCGCGCTCGCCGCGCTGGGCCATCGCCCACAAGTTCGCGGCGGAGAAGGCGACCACCCTCCTCGACGCCATCGACACCCAGGTGGGGCGTACCGGCGCGCTGACCCCCGTCGCCAAGCTGCGACCGGTGACCGTCGGGGGCGTCGTCGTCTCCAACGCCACGCTGCACAACGAGGACTACATCAGGGGCATCGGCACCGACGGCACCCGCTTCCGCGAGCACGACATCCGCGTCGGCGACACCGTCGTCGTCCAGCGCGCCGGCGACGTCATCCCGCAGGTGCTCGACGTCGTCATCGACAAGCGCCCGGCGGATGCGAAGCCCTATGGCTTCCCGGCGACCTGCCCGGCCTGCGGCAGCCCGGCGCTGCGGGAGGAGGGCGAGGCTGTCAGGCGCTGCACCGGCGGCTTCGCCTGTCCGGCACAGGCGGTGGAGCGGCTGCGCCACGTCGTCTCGCGCCGCGTCCTCGACATCGAGGGGCTGGGGGCCGAGCGGCTGCCCTTCTTCTTTGAGGACCCGGATCTGCCGATCCGCGAGCCGGCCGACATCTTCACCCTCGCCCGGCGCGATGCGGCGAACCTGAAGAAGCTGAAGGACAAGGAGGGCTTCGGCGCCCTCTCGGCGAAGAACCTGTTCGATGCCATCGAGGCGAGCCGCACCGTGCCGCTGGACCGCCTCATCGCCGCGCTCGGCATCCGCCATGTCGGCGAGACGACGGCCCGCGTCCTCGCCCGCGCCTATGGCACCTGGCAGGCCTTCCACGACGCCGCGGTGCGCCTCGCCGAGGGCGACGCGGAGACCCGCGCCGAACTCGATTCGCTCGACCAGATCGGCGACGCCGTAATCGACGCCTTGGCGGCCTATTTCGCCGAGCCACGCAACCGCGCCATGGTCGAGCGCCTCGTGGCCGAACTGACCGTGCAGGAGGCCGAGAAGCCGAAGTCCGATACGCCCGTCGCCGGCAAGACCGTGGTCTTCACCGGCGCGCTTGAGAAGATGACGCGCGACGAGGCCAAGGCCATGGCCGAGCGCCTCGGGGCGAAGGTCGCGGGCTCCGTTTCGAAGAAGACCGACTACGTCGTGGCCGGTCCCGGAGCGGGCTCCAAGCTCGACAAGGCGCGGGAGTTCGGGGTCACGGTAATGACCGAGGACGAGTGGTTCGATTTTGTGAAATAACGTTGCGAATCCAGCCCGTTAACGGACAGTTTCGACAAGGCATGCAGAAAATGCAGGGCAGATTGTGCATTGCACAATCTACTCATTTTGCTGCGACGCAACAAAATAGGGAAGTCGAAAGGGAGGAAGCCTCGAGGTCGTCCACTCTTTCAGAGGAGAGACCACCATGGCTACCATTGCGCTCGACAAGATCGCATCCGCCGCCCCGGCCGAACAGGCTTCGGGCAAGCCCGGCTTCTGGCGTTCCATCTACGATGCCATCATCGAGGCCCAGGAACTGCGCGCCGCCACCTATGTGAACGGCTATCTGGCCCATCTGTCGGACGAGGAACTCGCTCGTCACGGCATGACGCGCGACCAGATGGTTCGTCGCACCCGCTCCATGATGTCGACCATCTGACGGGTCGTCATCCCTGAAGTCCTCCGACAGGGCCGGTCCTGCCTCAGGCAGGGTCGGCCGTCGGCGTCGCTTCGACCATCCGCACCCATGCCCTGAGGGAGGGCGCCATGTTCTTCGCTTCCATCGCCCGTCTGTTCAACGAAATCACCCGTCGCCGCGCCCAGCGCATGGCGCGCGAGGCCGCCACCGTGGTCTCGGCCGACGAACTGCGCCGCGCCGGCATCCTGACGACTCTCGGCGGCTCCTACACCCTGCCCTTCGCCCGCTGAGGCGCCCGCCTCAGCCCGCCTTGCGCCGGATGCCGATGACCTGACCGACGCCCTCCGGTCGCGGCCGGTCGGCGGTCGTGGCGTACCAGGCCTCCAGCCGCGCCATGATGTCGTCGGGGAACGGCGCCGGCCTGCGCGTCGCCATGTCCATGTGGATCGAGATCGATTCCATGGTGGCCGACAGCCAGCGCTCCTTCGCGTGCACCAGCTCCATCCAGTAGTGGATGCGCTTGGGGTCGAGGTCGAGGACCCGCAGGCGCATCTGCACCTCATCGCCGAGATGCACCTCGCGCAGGTAGCGCACATGGGCCTCCAGCGCGAAGAAGCTCATGTTGCGCGTGCGGATGTAGGTCTCCGACAGGCCGATCTTCTCGAACAGCACGTCCAGCCCCTCGTCGAACAGCTTGACGTAGAAGGCGACGTTCACATGGCCGTTGTAGTCGATCATCTCCGGCCGGACGGCCATCGGCGGGGTGATCGCAAGGCCCGTGTCGGGGCAGAGGTCGAACGTGGTCATGATCTCCGATTAGCGAATGGCTCAGGGGCCGGCAATCGGGTCGGGCGGGGGAGGGGGCTGCGCTGCGGCCGATCGCGCCTGTGGACGGATTGCCTTCCGCGTCGGCGGGCCTAATCTCCGCGTCCCATCTCCGGTGCGCCGCCGCCGGACAGCGATGCCAGGATCTGCCATGCCCGCCACCCGCACCCGCCCCGACCGCGCAACGCTCGATGCCGTCATCGGCGAATTGCAGGCGCGCTTCGGCAACCGCGCGGTGACCTCGCAGGCCGTGCGGCAGCAGCACGCCCACACCCTCACCTGGATCGAGAACCAGCCGCCGGACGTCGTCGTCTTCGCCGAGAGCGCCGACGACTGCGTTCAGGTGATGAAAATCGCCGCGGCCCATGACGTGCCGGTCATTCCCTTCGGCACCGGCTCCTCCCTGGAAGGCCACGTCAACGCCCCGTTCGGCGGCATCTCGGTCGACACCTCGCTGATGAAGTCCATCGTCGCCGTCCATGCGGAGGACCTCGACGTGGTGGTGGAGCCGGGCGTCACCCGCAAGCAGCTCAACGAGTATCTGCGCGACATGGGGCTGTTCTTCCCCATCGATCCCGGCGCGGACGCCTCGATCGGCGGCATGGCGGCGACCCGCGCCTCCGGCACCAATGCGGTGCGCTACGGAACGATGAAGGACAACGTCCTGGCGCTGCAGGTGGTGCTGCCGAACGGCGAGATCATCGAGACAGCCCGCCGCGCCCGCAAGACCTCGGCCGGCTACGACCTCACCCGCCTCTTCGTCGGGTCCGAGGGAACCCTCGGCATCATCACCCGCATCACCCTGAAGCTGCACGGCATCCCGGAGGCGATCTCGGCCGCCACCTGCTCCTTCCCGACGGTGAAGGACGCCGCCGACGCCACCATCGCCGCCATCCAGAGCGGCATTCCCATGGCGCGCATCGAACTCCTCGACGAGGTGCAGGTCGGCGCCGTCAATGCCTATTCGAAGCTCGGCCTGCCGGAGAAACCGCTGCTGCTGCTGGAGTTCCACGGCACCGATGCGGGCGTCGCCGAGCAGGTCGAGCGCTTCCGGGCGATTGCCGACGACTACGGCGCCGGCGATTTCCAGTGGGCGGCCAAGGCCGAGGACCGCTCGCGCCTCTGGCAGGCCCGCCACGACGCCTACTGGGCGGCGCTGGCGCTCCGGCCCGGCTGGAAGGGCCAGTCCTCCGACGTCTGCGTGCCGATCTCGCGCCTCGCCGAGTGCATCGAGGCAACGAAGAAGGACATCGAGGAGCACGGGCTCATCGCTCCCATCGTCGGCCATGTCGGCGACGGCAATTTCCACGTCCTGCCGCTGATGGACGAGAGCGACCCGGACAGCGTCGAGCGGTGCAAGGCCTTCATGGGCCGCATCGTCGAGCGGGCGCTGGCGATGGAGGGCACCTGCACCGGCGAGCACGGCGTCGGGCAGGGCAAGATGAAATATCTCGCCGCCGAGCACGGCGACGCCGCCATGGCGCTGATGGCCTCGCTGAAGCGCGCCGTGGACCCGCAGGGCATCATGAACCCCGGCAAGATGGCGGGCTGAACCGGCCGATCAGCCGGCGTGCCGCCTGAGCCAGCTCGCCGCATAGCCGCAGCGTGGCACGATGCGCCGCGTTTCGGCCTCGGCGATGGACACGACCTTCTCCATCAGGCGGCCGGCCGCGCCGGTGCCGCGCAGGGCCGGCTCGGCCTCCACATGGTCGATGACGAGGGTATCGCCCTCCCGGCGGTAGATCGCGAAGGCCTGCCGGCCGGCGACGTCGAGCACGAATCGCCCGGCCGCCTCGTCGTCGCGGAATGTCTCGCCCATGGCCTGTCCTCGTCTGGCGGTCCGGTCATGAATATGGGGTGCTGCGGCCGCGGCGGGAGGCTCGTCGCGCAGGCCTGATCTGCTCCGGGCGGCGCAATGCAGCGATTTTTTGCCGGGCCGGCGGCTCTGCGACCTCCTGGCGGGTTGCCGCGGGGGCGCCGACGCCCCATTTTCCCGTGATGAACCGTGCCTCACCAGTCCTCAGTCTCACCCTCCTGCTGCTGATCGCCGCTCCGCTTGCCGCCCCGGCGAGCGAAGTGGCGCTGGCGGATGCGCTGCGGCGCTGCGCCGGGGAGACGGGCGTCGCCGAGCGCCTGGCCTGTTTCGACGGTCTGGCGGCCTCGCTCGCCACGCCTGAGGCCGATGGCGCCGCCGTCGTCGGGCGCTGGGAGGTCAAGGCCACGTCGACGCCGGCCGGCCGCGAGATTATCGCCGAGCAGCGGCCGGTCGAGCCCTGGGGCGAGGAGGGCATCATCCTTCAGGTCGCCTGCCGCGAGGGCCGTGCGGTGCTGGGGGTCGGCCGCGAGATCCCGGTCATGAACACGACCAACGTCTTCGCCACCGTGCGGATCAACGACCGGCTTGCGCCGGGCGACATCTGGGAGGGCACGCGCGACCGCCACCAGGCGCTCTATCCGGGCAATGTCAGGGAGTTCCTGCAGCAATTGCCGGCCACCGGAACCCTGTCGGTCCGGCTGGAGGGATCGCGGCGCTGGCGCTTCGAGGGCACCTACCAGCTCGACGGCATCGCCGACATCCGCCGCCGCATTCTGGCGGCCTGCGTGCGCTAGAAGGCGCAGCCGAACGGCTCAAGGCCGCGCCGCATCTGCTCGCCCTGCGTGCGGCAGATGGTTTCGAGCTGCTGGCGGGTCTGCGGGTCCTGGGCCAGCGAGCGCCAGGTGATGCGGAGTTGGGCCACCTGCTGCGCGAAGGTCACGCGATGCGTGGCGGGCACCTTGGTGGTGACGCAGGCCTCGTAGCTGGTGATGAAGCGGTCGCATTCGGGGATGCCGATGTCCTCCTGGGCCCGCGCCGCTCCCGCGGCGAGGGCGTGAAGGCCGACGGTCAGCGCGAGGGTGGCGGCGACACGGCGGAAGGTCATGCGGAAGTCTCCAGCATTTGCTGACGGCGGTTGGGGCGCTTGCCGTTGCCGGCAGCGCCCTCGATGGTGCCGGACCATCGGCTGGCGGCGTTTCGGGCTGATGTCATCGCCGCGCTGCGCCTCTTGGGGGTCTGTCGACCGCGCGACACGCGAATGAAACAATTGTCGGCTGTTCAGACGCGCACCGGCCGCGGCCATGGCAAAGGACGCGCGACCTGTGGCATGGTTCGTCCATGATGGGTGCCGGGTCGGCACGCTGTTGCGAAGGTCAGGCAATGAACGGGTCCCTGTCATCCTGGCGGAGCGGTGCGATGGCCTGCGTCCTGGCGCTTGCTCTCGTACCCGCCGGGCCTGCCGGTCCCGCCGTGGCGCGCGAGTTCCGCGTCGCCGACACGCAGCCCGCCGACTATCCGACCGTCAAGGCGCTGGAGTTCATGGGCCGGCTCATTACGGAACGGTCCGGCGGGCGTCACCGTCTCCGCATCTTCCACTCCCGCCAGCTCGGCGAGGAGAAGGAGACCATCGAGCAGACGCGCATCGGCGCCATCGACATCAACCGCACCAATGTCGCGCCGCTGGCGAGCTTCATTCCGGAGGCGAACATCCTCGCCCTGCCGTTCCTGTTCAGTTCGGTCACGCATCTGCATGCGGTGCTCGACGGGCCGGTGGGCGAGGACATCCTCGCCAGCTTCGAGCGTTACGGCCTCGTCGGCCTTGCCTTTTATGATTCCGGCGCGCGGTCCATCTACAACTCGGTCCGGCCCATCCGCCGGATCGAGGACCTCAAGGGGCTGCGCATCCGCGTCCAGCAGTCGGACATGATGGTCGAGATGATGCGGGCGCTGGGGGCCGACCCCGTGGCTCTGCCCTATGGCCAGGTGAATGTCGGGCTGGTCACCGGGCTCATTCACGGCGCCGAGAACAACTGGCCCTCCTTCGTCACCACCGACCATTTCAAGGCGGCGCAGCACATCACGCTGACGGAGCACACGATGAGCCCGGAGGTTCTCGTGGTCTCGAAGAAGTGCTGGGACGACCTGTCCCCCGAGGACAGGGCGATCTTCCGGCAGGCCGCGCGTGAATCCGCCATGGCGATGCGCGAGCAATGGCTGAAGCTTGAGCAGACCTCGCGGCGCGACGCAGAGGCGGCCGGTGTCACCGTCGTAACGCTGGAGGATCGCCAGCCCTTCGAGGCGGCGGTGCGGCCGATCTTCGAGCGCTTCGCCTCCGCGCCCGATCTCGCCGCTCTCGTCGAGCGCATCCGACAGGCCCGCTGATGGATGTGGTGACCGCACGCAGGGTCGTGGTGCGTCCGGCCATCCGGACCATCCGGGGCCGGCTCGACTGGGCGTCCGAGCAGTTCCGCCGCATCCCGGTGCGCTGGCGTATCGCCACCGTCGTCATCCTCAACCTCGCCTTCATCACCCTCCTGATGCTGCTCATCGGCTCGGGGGCGCGCGCCATCCGCTCCGCCTGGGGCGACCTGCAGGAAGCCCGCCGCATCGACCGCCTGCTCGCTTCAATCGAGAACGATGCCGGACGGCTCCAGACGCTGATTCATCGCTATTTCGCCCTCCCCAACGAGGCCGTGCTGAGCGAGATCGAGCAGCGCCGCAAGGCGCTCCTCGCCAAGCTCGCCATCGAGCAGGAGATCGACCTGGCGCTGCAGAACCCGGCCCGCTCGGTCACCAGCGTCACCGAGCGCTTCATGCTCGGCTTCGACGAGTTGCGCAGCGTGCGCGAGACCATCTCCTCCATCTACGAGAACGAGATCCGCAAGCCGGCGAGCGAACTGTCCCAACTTTATGCCGTGGTCGAGACGTCCATGGCCGACCGCTCCGCGCTGGTGGCGCCCTCGCTCGGCAAGTCGCGCGAGGCCTTCTCCATCTTTCTCGTCGCGATCAACGACTATTACCTGACCCAGTCGGTGCAGGCGCAGCGCGAGGCCTCGCGCTCCATCGAGGTCATCCAGGCGACGGCGCCCGTCATGGTCGATCTCGCGCAGACCGAGTTTCAGCGCGCCGCCCTCCAGGCCCTCTCCGACCGCACGACGGCGCTCAGGGCAGGCTTCGGCCGCATGATCCAGGTTCTCGGCATGCAGAACCGTCTGCTGCAGGTGGAGATCGACGGCAACCAGGCCGTCATGGCGACCGTCATCCAGGAGGTGGCCGAGCGGGTCCGCGCCAAGGAGGACGCGGCCCAGCAGCGGCTCGACCAGACGCTCAGGATCGTCTTCGTCCAGGCGGTCGGCATCGCCGGCATCTTCCTCGCCATCGTCGCCGTTATCTGGACGCTGATCGCCCGCTCCATCCGCGTGCCGCTGGACGACCTCGCCGGCAGCATGAACGCCATCGTCGCAGGCGATCTCGAACGTCCGCCCTCAGGCCTGACGGCGACCGACGACATCGGCCGCATGGCACGGGCGGTCGAGGTGTTCCGCCAGAACGCCATCGAGAAACAGCGGGCCGAGCATGATCTGGTGGCGGCGAAGGACAGGGCCGAGACGGCGCTCGACCACCTGCGCGAGACACAGCAGAGCCTGGTGGAGGCCGAGAAGCTCGCGGCCCTCGGCGGCCTCGTTGCCGGCGTCGCCCACGAGGTCAACAACCCCATCGGCATCTCGCTGACGGTCGCCTCGACGCTGTCGCGCCGCATCGACGAGTTCGCCGGCGATGTCGAAAGGGGCGAGCTCAGGCGTTCCCGTCTTGCCGAATTCGTCCAGGGCAGCCGCGAGGCGGCGAGCCAGCTCTCGCTCAACCTGCAGCGTGCCGGCGAGATGATCCAGGCCTTCAAACAGGTCGCCGTCGACCGCAGCCATGCCGACCGGCGCAGCTTCGACCTCGCCGAGGCGACCGACCAGATCGTCGCCAGCCTCCGGCCGACGCTGCGCCGCGCGCCCGTCAAGCTGGAGGTCACGGTTCCGCCCGGCATCGTGCTCGACAGCTATCCCGGCCCCTACGGCCAGGTGGTGACCAACCTCTTCATCAACGCCCTGACCCATGCCTTCCCCGACGGCCGCAGCGGCACCTTCGGCATCGAGGCGGTGCAGGAGGGCGACCAGGTGCTGATGACCTTCCGCGACGACGGCATCGGCATGAGTTCCGACGTGCAGCGCCAGGCCTATGATCCCTTCTTCACGACGAAGCGCGGGGAGGGTGGAACGGGGCTCGGGCTGAACATCGTCTTCAACATCGTGACACGCCGGCTCGGCGGGCGTATCTGGCTGTCGTCGACGCCCGGCGTCGGCACCACCTTTCGCATCGTCCTGCCGCTGACCGCCCCGCGGGATCCCGGCGAGCGGCAGGAAGCAGCGTGATGGCCGAACCGATGAACGAGATGCAGGGGGAGAGGGTCGACGACGACCTGGTCCCGATTCTCGACGACGAACCGGTCGCCGCCCGGATCGACGGCGCGCGATGGAAGGTGGCCATCATCGACGATGACGCGGCCGTCCACTCGGGCACGAAATACGCCCTGTCGGACTATGAGCTCGCCGGCCAGCGCCTCGACCTCTATTCGGCCTTCTCGGCCGCCGAGGGGCGCACGCTGCTCGCAGCCCACCCCGACATGGCCGTGGTGCTGCTCGACGTGGTGATGGAGAGCGACGACGCCGGCCTCGATCTCGTCGAGTACATCCGCAAGGAGCTGAAGAACGACACCGTCCGCATCATCCTGCGCACCGGCCAGCCCGGCCAGGCGCCGGAGCGGCAGGTGATCGTCGACTACGACATCAATGACTACAAGGCGAAGACCGAGCTGACCGGCGACAAGCTGTTCACCTCGCTCACCGCCGCCATCCGCAGCCACCAGCAGCTCATGCGCCTCGTCGAGACGCGCCGCGGCCTCGAGCTGATCGTCGAGGCCGCCTCCGAACTGTTCGACCTGAAATCGATGCGGAAGCTGGCGGCCGGCGTGCTGACGCAGATCGCTGGCCTGGTCCAGCCGGCCTGCGAGGGCATCCTCGTGCTGCGCGACAACCGCGGCGACGGCTTCTCCGTCCTCGCCGGATCGGGTGTCCATGCCTCTGTGGCGGCGGAGGGCGGCGCCATCGACCCGGCCATGGACCGCCTGGTGCGCCGCGCCTTCGAGCGGCGGCGCCACGCCTTCGACGGCCATGAGACGGCGCTCTACCTGAAGACCTCGAGCGGCCGCGAGATCGTCGTGGCCCTGACCGCCGACCGTCCGCTGTCGGAGACCGACCAGACCCTTGTCGCGGTCTTCAGCGGCCGCCTGTCCACCGCTTTCGACAATGTCTTCCTCTACGAGCAGTTGCAGGCCGCCAACGAGACGCTGGAGCAGCGCGTCGCCGAACGCACCCGCCAGCTGACCGTGGCCAACGACCGCCTCACGGCGCAATGGCAGCGCCTGAAGCGCACCAACGATCACAAGGCCGAGGTGCTCGGCACGGTCGCCCACGACCTCAAGAACCCGCTCGGCGTCATCCTCGGCCGTTCCGAGATGATGAACGAGCTTCTCAATCTCCAGCCGCCCAACATCGAGCGCGCCCGCGGCCAGATCGAGCAGATCCGCTCGTCCGTCGCGCGGATGACGTCGATGGTGGACGAACTGATCAACGACGCCATGCTGGACGCCGAGGACATCGTGCTGCGCCCGGCCGACATCGACACCGCCGCCATCGTCGGCGTCGTCATTGACGCCAACGCCCCGATGGCCGAGCGCAAGGGGCAGATGCTGGTCTATAGCGGCCCCGACACGCTGCCTGGCCGCGCCGACCCGGACAGGCTGCGCGAGGCGATCGACAACCTCGTCTCCAACGCGATCAAATATTCGCCGCCCGGCGGTCGGATCATCGTCTCGCTGACATCGAGCGAGGCCGGTCACCGCATCACCGTCAGCGATACCGGCCCCGGGCTGACGCCGGAGGACGAACAGCGCCTGTTCGGGCGCTTCCAGCGGCTGTCGGCCAAGCCCACGGGCGGCGAGAGCTCGACCGGGCTCGGCCTCTTCATCTGCCGGCGCATCGTCGAGCTCCACGGCGGCCGCATCACCGCGAGCGGCAACGGAGCGGGCAAGGGCACCACCTTCGCCATCACCCTGCCGCCGACCCTGCAGCGCGGCGCGTCATGAGCACCGGCCAGCTCATCATGGTGGTCGACGACGAGGCTGCCGCACGCGAGATGGTCGGCGACTACCTGACCATGCACGGCTTCCGCGTCACCCTCTGCGACGGGGCGGCGGCTCTGCGCCGCGCGCTCGAGGTCGAGCGGCCGGCCCTCGTCGTGCTCGATCTCAACATGCCGGAGGAGGACGGGCTCTCCGTCGTCCGCGACCTGAAGCAGCGCCTGCCGCTTCCCGTCATCATGCTGACGGCGACGGCCAGCCCCGACGACCGCATCACCGGCCTCGATCTCGGCGCCGACGACTATCTCGCCAAGCCCTGCGAATTGCGCGAGCTGCTGGCCCGCATCCGGTCGGTCCTGCGCCGCAGCGTGCCGGCCGGCCGACCCGCCGGCCCTGGCGGCCAGCGCGAGACCATCCGCTTCGGCACCAAGACGCTCGACCTCGGCGCCCATCTCCTGCGTGACGAGAGCGGGGCTGAACATGCGCTGACGGCTTCCGAGTTCAGCCTGCTCAAGGCCTTCGCGGAGAACCCGCGCCGCGTGCTGTCGCGCGACCGGCTGCTCGATCTCGCCGGCGCTCGCGATCCGGACGCCTTCGACCGGGCCATCGACGTCAGGATCACCCGCATCCGCCGCAAGATCGAGCCCGATCCAGATGCCCCGACCTTCATCAAGACCGTGCGCGGGGCCGGCTACATGTTCATGCCGGACGGCGACGGCCGCTGACGCCGTAAACCGCTGCGTGGAAACAAACCGTGCTGCGGTGAAATGATTCAAGGGCACCGCCGACACGGCCGGGCAAGGCTTGAAACAGTCCGGGCGCGATTGAAACGAGGCACCCCCTCCCGAGACACTGCCAGGAAAATCCCTCCCCCTACTGTGCCTTCAACCCGATGAGACGAGGGAACCAACGACTGAACCTTTTCGTTGGACACCGCGACACAGAGGGGAGACCGGCCCGCGACGGGCCTGAAACGGGGGATGCAGCGATGAACCGGATGTCGAAGTTTCTGGCTCTTGGCACGGTGGCGGGCTTCGGTCTCGCCCTGGCTCTGGTCATGGCACCCGATGGCCGCGCTGCCGTCTCCACGCCGTCGCTCTCGGTCAGCTATTCGAGCGCCGACATCGATCACGCCCACCGGGCCTTCGATGCCTTCCGCAACCGCCTCGACGGCGCCCCGCGCCAGGCTGCCGCCGTCCCGAGTGATCGTGCCGACTGCGCCCGTCATGCCTGGCCGCACATTCCGCGCGACTGCCAGAGCTCGGCTTCCGGCCAGCACCTGCGCCAGATCCGCACCGTCGCCCTCGACCAGACCCGCTGAACGTCCGTCCCGACCAGTCAGCCGCCCCCGGAGATCCCGCCATGAACCGCCGCTTCGTCCTCGCCGCCGCCCTGTCCATGGCGGCCCTCGTCCCGGCCTCCGCCAATCCGTTCTTCCAGACTGTGATGCTGGACCCTGACACCCGCCAGCCGCTGATCTCGCGGCCGCATTCCACCCCGTCTGCGCAGGCGCCTGCCATCCCGCGCGAGATCGTCGCCTATAGCGGCGCCCATGCGCCCGGCACCGTGGTGGTGAACACAGTGGAGCGGCGTCTCTACTACGTGCTCGGCGGCGGCCAGGCGGTGCGCTACGGCATCGGCGTCGGCCGCCCCGGCTTCGAGTGGGGCGGCGCGCAGACGATCACCCGCAAGCAGGAATGGCCGGACTGGCGTCCCCCGGTGCAGATGCTCCAGCGCCGTCCCGATCTGCCGCGCTACATGGCCGGCGGCCCGGACAATCCCCTCGGCGCCCGGGCCCTCTATCTCGGCTCCTCGCTCTACCGCATCCACGGCTCCAATGAGCCGCACACGATCGGCCAGGCCGTGTCCTCCGGCTGCATCCGCATGCTGAACGACGATGTCATCGACCTCTACAACCGCGTCCGCGTCGGCACCCGCGTCGTCGTCCTGCGCTGATCATCTTGTCCGCCGTGCATCCCGCATGACCTCCACCTGCCCCGATGGCCCCGCCATCGGGGCTTTTTCTTGGGGGTGAGAACACGCTGTTGCGGGGCTCGTCCGCGACCACGCTGCCGTGGGTGGGCGAGGCGCCGGCGCGGGCGCCCCGCCGCCGTGCCGCGTCGCGCTGCCGCGCCTGTGGATCATTCGGCAGCTTGAGGGTGGACAGTGCCGGAGCGAGCATCTATAAGCCGCCGCGCACTGCAGCGTGATCGTCATCGGATGGTCATGCCTAGCGGTCGCCCGGGTAGCTCAGCTGGTAGAGCATGCGACTGAAAATCGCAGTGTCGGCGGTTCGACTCCGTCCCCGGGCACCAAGCACCCTGCATCTTTGAGATATTTCAAGGGTTTAGACCCCTGTTTTGTCTCACCTTGAACAGCATCGCTCGGCAGTGGGACAATCTGCTTGCTGATCGCGCTCGCCGCGAGCACTCGTTTCCGCGCGCTCTTGGTGTAGCGATCGACCTCCTTTGAGGTCTCGTGACCTGTGATCGCCATGATCTCGCGATTGCTCGCGCCGCTCTCCGCCAGAACAGCCGCGCCGAGCTTGCGGAGGCCATGAGACGAGCACTGGGGCAGGCCGGCGGCATCGCACCAATCGCGCATCTTGTTGCCGAAGGCCGCCGCGCTGGCGAAAGGCTTACCGAAGTCGGTCGTCAAGAATGCCGCGTCGTCGTGGGGTGTCGCGGCGATCGTCTCGACCAGGTGAGGCGGGACGGGAATCACGTGATGCTTCGGCTTGCGGCCAGCGTTCTTCGCTTCGGTGAAATGGATTGCGCCGTCCCTGACGTGCTTCGGCCCGAGACGCATTACGTCCGAGCGACGGACCGTCAGGGTGAGCATCAGTTCAAGCGCGAGATAGGCCTTACTGCCGCGCGGATGGGTCTCGACGAACTTGGCGACATCCTCTGGCGTCCAGGGCCGGATGCCCTCGGGTGAGCCGGCGAGATACTTCACGTCGCGGCCCGGATTGGCCTGCGAGAGGTCGGCGTCGATAGCCCATGCATAGAGCTGGCGGACGGCCTTGACGAAGCCGTTCGCGGCCTCGGGGCGGTCGGCGTTCCGGTCGCGGATTTTCCGCACATGGCGGGTTTCGAGCTTGGTGTAGGGGTGGCCGCCAATCTCGCGGCCGGCGCCATCCTTCATCTGCGCCAGGCGTTCCAGAATGCGGCGTCGGACGCGGCGCGTGCTCGGGTTCAGCGTCTTGAACTCGCCGCTCTCCAGATAGCTCGCAATCAGCCAGCGAAGCGATCCGCGCTGGGGCTTCGGAAGGCGTTGGGGCTCTTCGGGGCGTGGTGATAGCTTGCCGGCCAGCGCGTCGCGATAGGCCTGCCAGAACGCATCGGTCCCGTACTCATGGCGAAGCCGGACCTTGCGGCGGCCGGGACGGCGGACGTACCAGCGGCGGTTGCCGTGGCGGTCCATGTCGCTGCTGAGGTGTGGGGGATTGCGCTTCGCCATGGCTCAGAGATCGTCGAAGGGGTTCGCGTCGGCGGGATCGTCTGCGGTGGGAAGGTCGAGCGCGCGGGCGCGAATCTCGTCGATGATCCACACCCGGCGGCCGTCGATCTTGCGGGCGGGCGGCATCCGGCCGTCCTTGACCAGTTCGTCGAACTTTTTGGGCGAGACATCGATCACGGCCGCCGCGTGTTCGCGCCGCACGGCGATGGGCGGGAGCGAAGCGGGGAGAAGATCGATGCGGCGTGTCTTCTGCATCCTGTCACCAGCGAAAAAGTTGCGGCCTTGCTCTCCTTGACCCCCTGGGTCCATGCCATGGGGCGGCGGGGAGGAGTGCTTTCCGTTGTTGGACGGGCCGCGGCGCCCTCGCGGAGGCTGCCGCCCCACTGGCATGCCTAGATCGCGGCGCCGTTCAGGCGAACACGGAGCGTTGTGGCACCGTTGCCGGCGGCCTCGACCGCGACGCCGATGAGGGAATTGCCTTCGTCGGCGGAGGTGCAGTTCTTGGCCGTCGCGTCCCAATAGGCCTTGGCCCCGAACGCGAAAGTATCGGCTGATGCCTTCGGCAGGTCGAAGACGCCATTCGTGGCGATCTCGACCGCGCCGCCTTCGGCTTGGGAGGTGGCGGCGACGCCGAACAGGGAGCCGGCGAGGAGGCCAGCGCCGGAGAGGATGCCGCCGGCAGGGGCGGTGGCGGTGATCATGTCACCGGCCTGAACGAAGTTCTTCATGATCAGTATCCCTTGGAGGTCGTGAAGCGGAGGGTGGTGACGCGGCCACTCCCGGCGACCGCGATCTGCCGCTCGACATCGGCGATAGCCGCTGCCAGCTCGGCGTCCGACCGGAAGACGGTCTTCTGACCGTCGACCTCGGCCGAGAGGACGCCGGATGCCCGGATGTCCCGGAGCTTCGTGAGGCGGGTTTCGAGAGTGGCCAGCGTCGTCATGATCAGGCGCCCGGGTTGCGGTACCAGCCGCGGTGCTCGACGAAGCCGGCGCCGAAGTCGAGTCGGACGCGGATGCGGACCCCATCGACATCGAAGCCGGCCTGGGTGGTGATCTGGGGGCCGGGCTCGCCTTCGAGATAGGCGTATTCCAGGCCGTCGATCTCCGAAGGGTCGGCGACCAGGTACCAGGCGTTGCCGGTGAAGCGCGGCTCGACGACGACGACCAGCTTGGTGAAGACGTTCACGTCGTCCACCGTCGCTGCCTGGATCGTCGAGACGATCTTCTCGGCGGTGGTCTCGTTCTCCGGGCTGACGACCAGATAGCGGGGCGTGACCGAGATCAGCTCCCCCTTCAGGCCAGTCTGGCGACGCATGGCGAGGCGGGCCGCCGAGAGTGTCGTCTCGCCGATCGCACCGCCGCTGGCGGCCAGGTTCCCGTGGTCGGTGTGGAACAGCCGCTTGGCGTCCGCCATCAGGGGACCGGCTCCGCTGCCCTCGCGAATGAGGTTGACCAGGAAGTCAGCCTCGAAGGCGGCGGCGGCCTGGCCCATGCGGCGAGACAGGTCGGTGAAGGCGCCGAGATCGTCGTTCACCAGGGCCTGTCGGGTGATCCCAATGATCCGGCCGAAGGTGTCGATCTTGTAGCTCTCCTTGCTCTCGCCCATCGAGCCGGACTTGAACTCGCCGGCCTCGTTGACCTTCTCGAGGGTCGGCGCGGCCGAGAGCATGATCCGGTGCTTGGCCCGGAAGTCCCGCGCGGTCGTCGCCCGGCCGAGCTGGCGGACGCCGGAGGGCGCGGCGCCATAGGCCTCGCGAAGCGTGCGGCCGACCGTGTCCCCGAGAATGATCGGGAAATCGGAGGTCGAGTGCAGCGCGCGTTCGATGACGCCGGCCGTCGAAAGGCCGGTCGTGGAGATCGACCGGGTCCGCAGGAGGTCCCGGGCGATCTCGGGGATCGTCAGTCCGATGAAACCCCTGGCGTGCTCGGAAGGCTGATGCCGGGGGTTGACGCGGGTGTAGAGGGCTTCGCCCATCGCCCGGACCCGAACCTCGGGATCGTTGTGATCAGTCACCACAGAGGTGGTGGATCGCACGGTGCGCAGCGGCGCCGAGCGCGTCCGCAACGCGGCAAGGCGGGCGGCGCGCTGGTCGCCTTCGGTGGCCGGCGGAGCTTCATCCGCCGGGGGATCATTCGCTTCTTCGGCGGGTGCCATACGGCCCTCGAAGGTGCCCGACACGGTCATGGTGGCCGCGCGGGTCTGGTCGGCGGCAGGGGTGTCCTGCGCGGCGGCCGGGTCGGTCGTGGTGGGCATCGTGCTTCCTCTGATTGAGGCAGAGCGGTCGGCGGGAATGGGGACGATGGAGACCTCAACGGGGGTCCATCGGGTTGCCGTCTTCATGCGGCGGCCGGTGTCGGGATCGTTGCCCTCGGTCCAGGCCTCAACCGTGTATCCGACGCTCACGCCGAAGTTGGCGCCGTCTGACAGTTCGGCCGCGAGGCGGTCAGCAAGGGGAGAGTGGCGAGAGAGCCGGACGGTCGCGCGGGCTTCCACACCAACCGTTCTAAGTTGAACAACTGACCCGAGGACATTGTCCAGGCTCTCTCGCCTATGGCCGTCGAGCAGGGGGACCTGCTCAGGCCAATCCTGATTGATATCGAGGCGCTCGACATAAGCGCCGCGGGCGTCCCGCCGCTCGACGCCCGAGCCGGTCGAGAACACGACCTCGAAGGTGCGGGTTTCCGGGTTCCAGGTCGTCGGCGAAGTCGGGGCGCGGCGGGTAATGACGCTGAGGATGGTCAAGGCGTGGTCCTCGCGGTTTCGGTGGTGAAGGTGAGGCCGTAGCGGGCGGCGAGGGCACGGTCCTCGGATATCTCGCGGTAGAGCGTTTCGAGGTCGTAGCCGCGGGAAGCGGCGGCCTCGCGGGGGCTCATCAGTCCGGTGCCGATGGCGGCGGTCTCCGCCTTGATGTCCTTTTCGGGGTCCACCCAATCGAATCGGGGGGTGATCCACTTCACGGCCGCGAAGGCCTCAGGATCGTCGTCATAGCCGGTTGCCGGGACATGCCCGGCGAGCACCGCAGTCTCGACGAAGCGTTCCCAGATCGGCTGGCAAAACTGCTGGACGATGACGGTGTGTTGCAGGAACTCGACCCGGCGGCGGAACTCGACCAGGCCGGCCCGGAGGCTTGAATAGTTGGCGCCCGAGAGGTCTCCCGTCAGGACATATTCCGGCAATTCGAGGCCTGCGGCGATCTCGCGGGCGGTGAGTTTCAGGAAGTCGATCCCATCGGCGCCGACCGTTGCCGGCTCGCTGAATCGAACATCCTGGCCGGGGTCGAGGAACTTCATGGTTCCCGGCTCAAGGCCACCTTCGAGGACGCCGGCGCCCTTGCGATCGCCCTCGAAACCGCTGGCATCGCCGTTGGGGTCGACGACGAAGCCGGCGAGCATCGCGGCGATCTTCTGCTTCATGAGCTGGGCATCATGCGCCTGATCGAGGTCCGCGAGGCGCATCAGAACAGGGGTGAACCACGAAATGCCGCGGGGCTGGCCGGGGATCAGCGGCCGGAACATGTGAACCATGTCCTCGGCGGGAATTCGGATCATGTCGAAGGCTGTGACCAGCGGGGCGCCTGGCCGGTCGCGGAACGTGTGATAGGCCACCCTGCGGCCTTCGGCGTCGAACTCGACACCAGAGACGATGCGGGCGCCGCCACCAAGCTCGCGATGCAGGGCCGGGTCGACCTGCTCGGCTTCCATGAGCCTGATGCGGAGTGGGTGGCGGTCATCCGTGATGATCTTCACGGCGAAGACGTCGCCGCTCATGACGACCTGGCGGATGGCGAGGTGCTGAAGGCCGTAGATGTCGAGGTGGCCGTCCGCGTCCGCTTTGCTGCCCCACACCTCCCAGAGAAGGTTCAGGGCCTCGCGGACCTTCTCGTCCGGATGCGCGCTCTGCGGCTTGATGCCGGTCCCGACCAGGGCGGATGCCCATGCCGCGACGGCGGAGGCCGCAAGGGCATTGTTGCCGGCGAGGTAGCGGGCGCGGGAGGCGAGGCGGTCGCGTCCGGCGGTCATGCTGCTCCGCGGCACCGGCATTTCGCCGACACCACGACCGCGGCGACCGCCGGCGGCACCGTCGTAGGAGCGGCCGCGGGGCATCAGGTTGCGAAGGAACCGAGGGATGCTGATCACCGACCGCCTCCATTGATGAAATCGGTCAGACGCTTATCGACCTGCCCCAAGGTAATCGTCAGGTTGAGATACGATCCGAAGGACGCCTGAACGAGTGCGGCGGCCTTCTCGGCGGTGATGATCCGAAGCGGCCCGTTCATTTCGATGTCGAGCTGGTCAGCCAGCGCGATGTAGGTTCCCGCGCTCTCAGGAAAGGCCCTCGTCCAGAACAGCGGCTCGGCGGCCTGAATGTCGGTTGCAAGGAGGGACCGGCAGGGCGACGTAAGCCAGTTCAGGGCTTGGGCCGTCCACTTGACGTTCCGCGTGATCGCACCGAGCCGCGACAGGAGCGCGATCAGATACACGTCGATCAAGCAGAACTGGCGGCTGCGGCCACGGCCAGGCGCGGGAGAGCACAGCTCGATCCCAGACTTCGAAATGTAGTTCGTCAGCATGTCCCCGGTGATGTCACAGGCGTGAATGACCTCGCCTGCCGAGTATGTTCGGGTGGCAAGGTGTTCGACCGTGCTGTCGAGTTTCAGGTGCCGCAGCATATCAGTTCCGTTTGTTAAACAGAATAATGCCAAGGCCTGTTATGTTTGTCAAACATAACTTTGCGCGGCGCTTTTGCACGCCCAATCAGAGGCTTGCGGCCAAATTCGTCGGATGCCTTACGCTGTCCGACCATGATTCCTGATTGTCGCGGCCTTCGAAGGCCCCGAAGTCCGGCTCGCGGTCGGGATCGTCGTCGCAGGGGCTGTCGTCGACCGCGCTATCCGGGTCGTCATCCTCGACAAAATCGTCTGGTTCCATGTCCGGATCGCCGTCGAGGGCGTCGAGCTGGGCGATCAACGCTTCGATGGCGTCTTCGATCTGGGCGCGAAGGGTCTGTGCCTGAAACGGGACGGCGGCAGTGGCGAGAGCGTGGCTCATGCGGCGCCTCCCTCGATCCAGCGCAGGACCGCGGATGCGATCTGGATTTCCAGAGCTTCAAGTCCGAAATCTTGTGCCTCGTCCACGAGAAGCCGAAGCGCGGCGGCAGCGCCTTCCGCTGTCGTCGGGGTCGGAAAGTCCTCGTTCATCTGCCGCCAGGCCGGGCCGAATGTCTCCTCGATCAGGGCGACGCACGCTTCTCCGGTTGCAGGTTCAGGGGCGCGATTGTAGGCCGCCGTCCCTTGGCGGTAGGCCGCCAGGAGAGAGAGGGCCGGATCGAATCGGAAGGAACAGGCGACTGCGACCTGGGGAGGCGCGGCGATAGCGAGCGCGGCAGCGGTCGCCAGCACGCGACGACGCGTGCTATGGGCTGAAACAGCCTTGGGCATGGGTAAGCTCCATGGTCGAGGTCAGGGCTGGTGAGGTGGTGCAAACACCTTGCCGGCCCGATGCAGTTATGACATTATTTGTAGTCACAACATTCGTCAACTACATTTAATGTGCAAAATGGGCCGGCCACCTTCCAGCAACCCGAAATCACTGCCTGTCTCTGTGCGCCTTCCTCCCGAGGTCAAGGCGGCAGCCGAAGCGGCGGCGAGGGCAGACATGCGCTCGGTGTCGTCCTTGGTTGAAAAGATTCTTACCGAATGGCTGCGAGAGCGGGGCCACCTGGGCGTTCCTGCCGTCCGGAGGTCTCAGGCCCCGCGGGCGTTGGGCGTCGTTGCTACGCGATCGACCGGGATCCGCAAACCCATAAAGCCCTGACCAGCGGGAGGCGAAATGAGCTGGGAGGTCAACGAGAGAGTTGCGAAGTACTTCGAGCGATCGTCAGGGCTCCTTTCAGGGGATCGTCTTGAGGTAATTTTCAAGATATTAGACCATATATTTAAGGTTGTTAGCTGGATTATTGCGGTCGCAGCCATTTATTATGTGTATTTGAAAACGGGGAATTACCTTGCGCTTGCGATAGGTGGGGTTCTGTACATTCTTCTACTTTGGTTCTTTTTCAATGCGGCTTTCTTCTTGCGGGTTTTAGTATTCTCCGAGACGGCGAAGTGGCGGCGTGTCGTCAATACGATCATCAGTCTATTGGTTTCGATGGGGCTGTTCTTATTCCTCACCACGACTTTCGAGACCATGGTTCAACAGCTCGCCAGCTTACGGTGATCACCCATCCATCCAGGCCGAGCGGATGACGCGCGGCTTGGCCGGCGCCGCCGGTTCTTCCGGTTCACGCGGCGGGATGGCGCGAATCTTCTCCGCCTCCACCTGCATCCGGAAGCCAACTGCCACCAGACCCTGCAGCGCGGCATAGGCGTAGACCCGGCAGTCGAGCGCTTCGTTCCGGACGCCCGGGTCCTTGCGCCACTCGCGGATGGCGACGCCGCGGCGCCAGGTGCGGACGATCCGCTCCGATGCAAGCTGGCGGAAATAGTCGAGGTCGCGGCCGACCGGGAAATGGCAGAAGCCGGGGCCGGGCTCGGCGAGCCGCAGGCGGGCGGTGACGATCTCCTTGGCCGCGTCCACCCCCACGACATAGGGCCGGCCGATCTTGCCGGCTGCGGCGCCCCGTGGCGGCCGTTTCGGCCAGACGGGGACACCCGCACCACCCATGCCCTTGATGGGCCACACACGGCGCCCCGCGCGGTCCCTGGCGTAGCGATAGACCGTCTGGGTGTGATGGCCGCCAGTGTCGATCGCGACCGCGCGGATCGGCATGCGGCCGACCTGGGGATGATCGAAGGTTCGGGTCAGCTCGGCGTCCAGGGCTTCCCAGACCTCGGGCTTCGCCGGGTCGCCGAACAGGACCGTGTATTCGATCGACCAGCTCTCCTCGCCGCCGCCCCATCCGGCGATCTCCAATTCGAGCCGGTCGCCCTGCACGTCGACGCCGGCCGTGACGACCGCGACGTCCGCCGGGAGCTGATCGCCCCACTCCTCGAGGCGGGCCATGATCCCGGTCGGGTCGACAGCCTCGCTGTCCCGGTCCTCGTAGGGGTCGCCGAGCTTTAGGTTCGTCCAGGCTTTCAACCGGACCGGGTCCCGGCGGGCGGCGAGGAAGTCCGTCGCGATCTCCGCCCACGTCTCGAAGGGCGAGTAGAGGGCCGAAAGGTGATAGCCGGCGGTGCGGCCGTCGCCCTCGGCCGATGCGCGCCACTCGCCGGCCGCGAGAAGGGCCGGCTTGTCCTGTTCCTCGACAATCCCGCCGCACTCGCAGCAGGCGTAATAGGCCGCGGCGGGCTCGCCCTCCGGCCATTTGACGCCGGACCAGGTGAGGGGCTGGAACGTCCCGCAATGGGGGCAGGGGACGTGGTAGCGGCGGCGGTCGCTCTCGGCATAGGCCTTCTCGATCCGGGAGATTCCGGCCTCGGTCGGGGTCGAGATCATGAAGATTTTCCGGCGGCCGCGGAACGTCACGGTGCGCTGCACAGCGAGGGCAACGGGGTCGCCTTCGCCGCCGGCATCGGCCGGGAAGGCGTCGACCTCGTCCAGCACCAGGTAACGGGCCGGGAGCGAGCGGAGGCCCGTGGCCGAATTGGCGCCGGTCATGACCAGGGCGCCGCCTGGGAACTCCTTCAGCGAGACGGTGTTGCCGGGGTCCTTCGCCCTGGCCGGGGCGATCTTTTCCCGGAGGATCGGCGTTCCGTCGATCAGCGGCTCGATTCGGGTGCGGCTGTTGCGGCGGACCATGTCGATTGACGGCCAGACGGCGAGGATCATGCCGGGCGCATGGGCGATCCAGTAGCCGATGGCGTTGAGGCCGGCTTCGGTGCCGCCCGTCTGGGCGCCCTTCATCAGGACCACCCGCTCGACGGGCGAGGCGGTCGAGAGGTCGTCCATGATCTGGCGGAGGTAGGGGACGCGGTCGGTTCGCCAGCGGCCGGGCTCGGCATTGGTCTGCGGCAGGAGGCGGTGACGGTCGGCCCATTCGGACACGGTGATCTGCGGCTCGGGGGCGAGGCCTCGGCGCCAGGCGGCGTCCAGGAGGTCGGTGGCGTCAGTCATGGGCGAGGTCTCCGATGCGGGTCTCGGCGAGGCTCGCCAGGTGCTCGCGGACGGCCTTGTCGAGGGCGGCGGTGACAGCCGCGAGGTCCTGGCCGGCGGCGGCGATCTCCGGCGCGGTGCGGTTGACCCAGCCGATCCACGCGTCCCGCTCGGCCCGGGCGCGGCCCTCGGCCCATCGGACGGTCGCCTCGCGGTCGATGAGCCGGCCGGCGAGACGGTCGGCCTTCAGGCGAGCGAGCTCGGCGTCCGCCACCTCGCGATCATGGCGGGCTGAGCGCGGCATGCCCGGATCTTCGTCGAGAAGCGAACGACGGCGGTTGCGGTCGATGTTCGCCCGGACCCAGTCCTTGCCGGCGCGGATGTTGATCCGGCCGTTCGGGAGCACCGGGAGGCCGGAAGCGATGAGCTGCGAGACCCGGCCGGGCGACACGCCGATCAACTCGGCGAAGCCCTTCTTCGAGGCGGTCTCGTCCGGCGGTCCCGGAGGCAGAAGGCCGAACAAGCTATGCGGTTGCCGCATATCGCTCGCTTCCTCAACTCCCGAATTTAGGTCCTTAAAGGGGGTCATCTAGTGAACTCCCGCGCCTTTGCCGCCCGCATAGTTTTCTCAGGGAAGGACCCGCTGATTTTGCGCAGTTCGGCCGCGATTTCCGACCTCTCGACGTAGAAGCTCTCGGGGTCGCGGTGGCTGACCGTCAGCCGCGCCACCCGCCTCGCCAGTTCCAACACGTCGAACCTGTTCGGGGCATCCGGGCGAACAACCGAACATCCAGGGGGTCCCCCTAAAGGGGGACACCCCCTATTCGATGTTCGGCTTGTTCGGCCCGTCTCGGTTCGCCCGGCCGTAAACAAGTCCTGTTGTTCAAAGGATGTTCGGCGCTGTTCGGTCATGCGATCCACACCCATTCGTCAAGGGAGCCGATGAAGCGCTGCGCCTTCAGCTTCTCCATTGCCCTTCGGAAGGCCATGCGCTGTGCGTCCGTCTCCTCGCTGCCGCTGATATGTGAGCGATAACAGAGGGTTCGCCATTCTTCGATCAAGATCGGATGGACGTTGTAGGGGATACCGGAGAGGCCGGGATGCGACCTCCCACCTTCCGCGGCGAGGTCTTGAAGCAACCGCCAGGCGAGGGCGACGCTGTCAGACATCCGAACATGCCGGCTTGTTCGCCCACTGTTCGCCACTTCGGCAGGCAGAACGATGGGGGCAGTGGTGTCCTTCCCGCTCTCGGGGTCGGTCGTCAGTGTCACGCTGCCGAGCGTGAAGGCGACGGCTGCGTCATCGGGGCCGTCGTTCGCCTTCTCGACCTTGGCAATGCGGCAGGGCTTGTCCGGGTCGTGCTCGACGCGGATGGCGGTGTCTGCCGCACCGAGAAGGGCGCCATGGCCCCGCATTCGCTGCTGTTCCGCGTGTGGGACGTGGTGGATGACGCTGACATGTGCGCCTGTGGCCTGCTGCAGCTTGGCGAGATGAGAGACCAGCGCGCCCATGTCGCGACCGGAATTCTCGTCTCCGCCGGCAAGCACCTGGGCGACGGTGTCGACGATGATCCAGACAACCGGACAGCCACAAATGTCCGCCAATGTCCGGCATGTCCGGGTCAGCTTCTCCGTATCGGTATCGGCCATGCAGAGGTCGAAGAAGCCGGTTGCGACCGCGAGCGGAAGATCGCCAAGGCCGTGGTGCTTTCGCCATGCCGCCATGCGGCGCTTGACCAGGCCGCCGCGCTCGGCGGCCACGTAGAGGACCGCGCCGCGTTGCGTCCGGCGGCCGTGCCAGTCCAGGCCGGCCGCGACGTGGCAGGCGGCATCGCCGACCAAGACCGACTTGCCGCAACCGGGAGCGCCGTAGAAGACCGACAGCTCGTTCGCGCCGAGCATGTCCTCGACCATCCAGATTTTGCGGGGCGCGGGGTCTATGTCGCGATAGAGAGTGAAGGCCACGCCGTTGTGGCGGGCGGCCTTCTCCTCGACCATGGCGGCGAAGCGCGCCCTCTCGACCTCCGCGAGGGCGGCGTCGTCCAGAGTGCCGTGCCACGCGTCCGGGTCGTGCTCCGGGAGCGGCGCGGCCATCGCCGCATCGAAGGCGTCTGCCGCGAGATTGGGGCCAGCCTCAACCCGCGCTGCGATGTCCTTAAGCCGATCAATCTCGTCCGTCATGAACGCACCTCGAATGCGAGTGTGGTGCGGTTCCCAACAGGTGAGCCGAATTCAGATAGGCGAAATTTCGGTGGGACGATGCGTCCGGAAAATGCTGGTTTCACAAGGGCTCGCCTTTGCGTCCCACCTGACGCAAAGGCTTATTGCCACGGGGCTTTTTGGCTTCGTCCCCGGGCACCATCACTTTTCCAAAGCATTGAAGATGAAGGCGTGTTCGCCTTCGGCGCCGCGCCTTTCGGTGAGGTGCGGCGGGTTTTGTTCTTTTGTGGTCCGGCAGGAGCACTCGGGCGGCGTCCATGGCGGAGTGTTGCGGCGCGCCTCGCGGCCCCGGTGAGGCTCAGGCCTGACCTCAGCTCCGGGGCGGTTCCCATCCCTGCCGCAGGAGTACATCGCCCGGCTTGACGATCTGCTCGTCAGGCCTCGGAAGCGGCCGCGGGCCGACCGGAAACCGCCTGTCGATATGCCTGTAGAGCCGTGCCGTCAGGGGTCGCTCGAGCCGCCGGTGGATGACAACCGCGAGAAGGATCGTTCCGACGAACAGCGCCAGGGCGAGAGGCCACGTATTGACCGGCAGGACGATATGGTAATGCGCCCAAATCCGGCCGGACGTTTCCCTCACCGCGAGCATGGTCAGGGGATGGATGAGATAGAGGGCATAGGACGAATCGCCAAGGATGACGGCGATCCGTCTGCCCCGACCCTGCAGGTTCCAGTCGTGCAGCACCGCCGCGGCAATGACGAGCGTCGCGGCGACGCCAAAGGTATAGCCTCGCCCCTTGACGACAGCCCAGACCGCGAAATGGAGCGAGACGAGGTAGGCGAGGGCCAGGAGGACGAGGGCGATCGCCACCCACCGGCTGATGCGCCAGCCTCTTTGGTAAATCACCGCCAGGCCCATGCCGAACGCGAACTCGACGACGATCGGGTGGGCCAGGAACCTGACCGACGAGTGCCACTGGCCGGAATAGATCTTGCCGAGGTGTACGAGAGCGATGAGCCCGACAGCAATCAGGATGAGCGCCACGCGCCGCCGGACAAGCAGGCCGAGCGAGAAGAGGAGATAGAAGAACATCTCGTAATTGAGCGTCCAGCCGACCGAGAATGTCGGCAGCACATCCCCTGACGGCCGCGCAATGGGCAGGAACAGCAGGGAGCCGATGATGTTCGGCCACGACACATTGGCCTGCGAGAATGGTTGCGACTCGAGAATGTACAGGACGAAGATGATCGTGCAGGCCCAATAGATCGGCCCGATCCTCGCAAGCCGCTTCAGGAAGAAATTCGCCGACGCGCCGCGCACCTGAAACAGCGGGGTCCCCACGTGAACCATGATGAAGCCGGAGATCACGAAGAACAGGTCGACGCCGAAGGCGCCGAGCGGCCAGGGCCATCCGACCGCCCGCTCCAGGAATTCATGGTGGATATGAGCCCATGCGACCAACGCTGCCGCAAACGCGCGAACAGCCTGGATCTCTGCGATCTGCGGCGACTTCTGCATGGCAATAGCCAATGGTGTGACCCTGTCGCTTGCGCAATCAAAAATTGCAGTGTGCGTCGTGATGTAACGCCCGAAGCAACCGCGAAGTTCATCACCGGGCGGCTGTTGACAGGCGCGCCGCCGGTCACCAGCGCCGTCAACGGCGCTCATCGATAGCTTGCCAGGCCGACATGTCGGAATTGCGGTAGCAGGTCGCGGGCGCGGCGAACAACCGCCAGCCTCGAAGGGCAGGATCGGTCGGCAATGCTCCGGGGATCGCGGCACGGGTGGCCAGTCGTCGTGGGCACGCGACACACTAGGCCGTGAGCGCCATCTTCCGCAGCAGTTCCTTGGCCCCACAAGGGATCTGTCCACGCACGGCTTCGCCGATCAGGACGAGGACGGGCGCCGCGGCCGGCAGGCCGTCGAGGCGGCCGGGAAGGTCGGAGACAGCGGAGGCGACGTGCGCCTCGTCCTCCCGCGTCGCCGAGGCGATGGCCAGCGCCGCGGTCGACGGGGCGAGGCCGGCCGCGATGGCCCTTGCGACGAACTGCGCCAGCGTGCCGCGCGGCATGTAGATCACGGTCGTCACGGCGGGGTCGGCGACGGCGCTCCAGCAGATGGTGTCGGGCAGCCGTCCGTCCCGGCTGTGGCCGGTGACGAACTGCAGGCGCTGGGCGACATCGCGATCCGTGAGCGACAGGCCGAGGGAGGCTGCGGCGCCCTGGGCGGCGGTGATGCCGGGAACGATGGTCACGGCGATGCCGGCGGCCTTGCAGGCGGCGATCTCCTCGTTGGCGCGCCCGAAGATGGCGGGATCGCCGCTCTTCAGTCGGACGACCGTCTGTCCCTCCCGCGCGAGCGACACCACGAGGTCGGTGATGTCCTCCTGGCCCACCGACGGGCCGTGGCCGATCTTGCCGACGGCGACGCGTCGCGCCTCCCGGCGGGCGAGTTCGAGCACCTCGGGGGCGACGAGGTTGTCGTAGAGGATGACGTCGGCTGATTGCAGCGCCCGGAGCGCCTTCAGCGTCAGGAGGTCCGGATCGCCGGGGCCGGCGCCGACGAGCAGCACGCGCCCCCGCCGCGGGGCGGCCTCGAGCCTGTCGAGTTCGGCGATCAGCGCCTCGCGGTCGGTCTCCGACGGCGCCCGCTCCGGCTGGGCGAGAGCCCTGTCGGTGAAGCGCTGCCAGAAGGCGCGCCGCACCGCGAAGCTCGCCTCGCGCGCCTGCACCTGCGGGCGCCAGTCGCGCGCGGCGCGCGCCCAGCTCTGCAGGCCGCGCGGCAGGAGGGCCTCGATGCGGGCGCGGATCGCCTGGCCGAAGACGGGGGCGGCGCCATCGGTCGAGATGGCGACGAGCAGCGGCGAGCGGTTCACCAGCGCGCCGAACTGGGCGTCGCAGAAGGCCGGCCGGTCGACCACATTCACCACCGCGCCGGCCGCGTGGCCCGCGGCCACGAAGGCGGCGGCCTCCGCATCGCTCTCGACGTCGGCGACCGCGAGGGCGGCGCCCGCGAGGTCGTCGGGAAGCCAGGCCCGCTCATGCAGGCTGACCGAGCCGCCTTCGGCCGCCACGAGGTCGTGGAACCGGCCGGGGGCACGGGGTGCGAAGACATGCAGGTCTGCGCCGGTCGCGGCCAGGAGCTCCGCCTTCCAGGTCGCGCCCTCGCTGTCGCCCGCCAGCACCACGCGCCGGCCCTGCAGCTTGTGGAACAGGGGCAGCGTCGCAATGGCGCCGATGCGCGACGGCTTCGTCCGGCGGGGTGCGACCGGGGCGGTCACGGCGCCGTCCTGACGACCGCCGAGACGAGGTCGGCCCGCGGCTTCCGGGGCTCTGCCGGAGCCGGCATGACCATCCACAGCCCGGCCAGGGCCAGCAAGACGATCTTGAAGATCGTGTCGGCATGCCGCACGGCCCAGTGCCTGTCGTCGGTGCTCATATGCCGCCTCCATTCTCGACGAAGGGTGCCTCGCGGCCGCTTTGACGCCAGCGGCCCCAGATGCTGCGATGGGCCAGCCGGAGCAGCGGCCTTGCCAGCGCGTCGGCCGCGGTGGCCGCCGCTGCATAGCCGGCATTGCCTGTCAGAACGCCAACCACGACCCCGAACAGCAGGGCGCTGCCCAGCCGCCAGGTCGTTGCCGGGACGATCTCCCGCTTCCACTCCGTGCCAAGGCTGCGCGACAGCATGGCATCCACCCCCGGGCTGACGACCGAGAGGCGCGGGCGGGAGGGCTGCCGGTCATCGGGAACGATGGTGCCCATGGCCGCGGTTTCATGGGTGACCTTGTCGATGAGGATGAAGGCCCCGAGTGCCGGCAGGCCGTCATAGGGCGCCGTCACCAGCGGCCGGTCGAAGCGCAGCCGCACCAGGGCGAGGTCGTTGGTGCGGAGCACCGGCCGCTCTTCCTCTGCGTAGGTGTCGATGTCGATGCCGTGAACCACCTCCTCGACCGTGGCATTGGCGCTCGCGGTGCCGACGCGGATGAGGAAGCCGCTGCCGGCGCGGATGTCGGCGGATCCCGTCACCAGGACCTGCGCCACGGTCTGCAGCCGGACGCCGACGGCATGGCGCCGGTCAGGCCGGTGCGTCACCAGCACGTCGCCCCGTGACACGTCGATCTCGCGGTCGACCACGATGGTCACGGCCTGGCCCGGGCCGGCCTGCGGCAGGTCGCCGTCGAACGTGACGATGGAGGCGACGCGGGCGCGGCGGCGCGACGGCATAACCTCGATCTCGAGGCCCGGTTCGACCGCGCCGGCGGCTATCGTCCCCGAAAACCCGCGGAAGGTCGCATCGGGCCGGTTCACCCACTGCACCGGCATGACGAAACTGTCCGCGGTCGCCTCGGTGTCGAGTGTGACGCCCTCCAGCCAGCCGAGCAGGGTCGGCCCCTCGTACCAGGGCGTCTGCGGCGACAGCGCCGCAACGTTGGCGCCATCGCGCGCCGACAGCGGAATTACCGTCACGGTGGCAAATCCCAGTCCGGCGATTGCCGTGCGGAAGTTCGCCTCGATGGACCGGATCCGTGCCTGGTCGAACCCGATCAGGTCGATCTTGTTGATCGCCACGACGAGGTGCGTCACCCCGACGAAGGAGGCGATCAGGGCGTGCCGCCGCGTCTGCGGCAGGACACCCTTGGAGGCGTCGATCAGGATGATCGCGAGGTCGGCGGTGGAGGCCCCCGTCGCCATATTGCGCGTGTACTGCTCGTGGCCGGGCGTGTCCGCGACGATGAAGGCGCGGCGCGGCGTGGAGAAGTAGCGGTAGGCCACGTCGATGGTGATGCCCTGCTCGCGCTCGGCCTGCAGGCCGTCGAGCAGCAGCGAATAGTCGAGGCCGCGGTCGGCGCGGCCCATACGCTCGCTGTCCGCCTTGAGCGTGGCCACGACATCATCGGGGATGACGCCGGATTCGTAGAGCAGGCGTCCGAGAAGGGTCGACTTGCCGTCATCGACCGAGCCGCAGGTGATGAAGCGGAGCAGCGAGCGGGTGGCCGGCGCAGCGTCGTTGGCGGCGGCGGGGGTTGCGGCCTGATCCGGCAGGGGGAGGGCGGACATCAGAAATAGCCCTCCTGCTTCTTCTGTTCCATGGAACCGGCGCTGTCGAAATCGATGAGGCGGCCCTGCCGTTCGGAGGTCCGCGACGCGCGCATCTCGGCGATGATCTCGGGGACGGTGGTCGCGGTGCTCTCCATCGCGCCGGTCAGCGGGTAGCAGCCGAGGGTGCGGAAACGCACCATCCGCTTCTGGATGACCTCGCCGGCCAGCAGCGGCATGCGCTCGTCGTCGCGCATGATCCAGGTGCCATCGCGCCAGACGACTGGCCGCTCGGCGGCGAAATAGAGCGGCACCACGGGAATGTTCTCGCGGTCGATGTAGGCCCAGACGTCGAACTCGGTCCAGTTGGAGAGCGGAAAGACCCGGAAGCTCTCGCCCTGCCGCTTCAGGGTGTTGAACAGGCTCCATGGCTCCGGCCGCTGGCTCTTCGGGTCCCAGCGATGGTCGCGGCTGCGCAGGGAGAACAACCGCTCCTTGGCGCGGCTCTTCTCCTCGTCGCGCCGCGCCCCGCCGAAAGCGGCGTCGTGGCGGCCGGCATCGAGGGCCTGCTTCAGCGCCACCGTCTTCATGACGTCGGTATGGATGCGCGAGCCCGAATCGATCGGGTTGACGCCGGCGGCGACCCCTTCGCGGTTGACATGGACGATGAGGTCGAGGTTCAGGCGGCGGGCCAGATCGTCGCGGAAACGGCCCATCTCCTGGAATTCCCACAACGTGTCGACATGCAGAAGCGGGAAGGGCAACCGGCCAGGATGGAAGGCCTTGCGCGCCAGATGCAGCAGGACGGAGGAATCCTTGCCGATCGAGTAGAGCAGGACCGGCCGCTCGCAGGTGGCGACCGTCTCGCGGATGATGCCGATCGCCTCGGCTTCGAGGCGGTCGAGATGGGACTGTGTACTCATGCGACAACCTCATGGGCCGGCGTGGCGCTGACCGACGCCGCAGCGGGCGCCAGCCGCCCGTCCGGCGTCAGGTGCAGGCCGCATTCCTTCTTCGCCTCCGCCTCCCACCACCAGCGTCCGGCGCGCTCCGGCTCTCCCGGCGCCACGGCGCGGGTGCAGGGAGCGCAGCCGATGGACAGGAAACCGTCAGCGTGCAGCGCGTTGACCGGCACGTCGTGATCCGCGGCGAAGGCGGCGACATCGGCGCGCGTCCACTGCGCGAGGGGATTGACCTTGATCAGCCCCTGCCCGCCGTCCCAGGCGCTCAGCGCCACCTCGGCGCGCGTGCCCGACTGATCGGCCCGCAGGCCTGTCACCCAGGCTGCGGCGCCGTGGAGCAGGCGGCCGAGCGGCGCCACCTTGCGCACGTCGCAGCAGGCCTTGCGGTTGTCGACGCTGGCATAAAACCCGTTGACGCCCTGGCGCGCGACGAGATCCTCAAGCGCCCCGGCCTGCGGATGGACGGCGCGAATGCGCAGGCCGTAGCGCTCCTCGGTCCGCGCCCAGACATCATGGGTCTCAGGGAACAGGCGTCCGGTGTCGAGCGTCGCGATCTCGATGTCGAGGTGCCGGGTCGCGATGATGTGGGTGAGAACCTGGTCCTCGATGCCGAAGCTCGTCGTGAGCACGATCCGCCCGTCCACGCGACGGCGCAGCGCGGTGAGCGTGCGACCCGGATCGCCCGGATCGATGTCGTGGAACAGGTCGTCGGCCCCGGCGATCATGACGAGGGTCCCGCCGTTGGGCCGCGCGCCCCGCGCCGGCGGTCGAGGATGCTGGCGCCCGCGCCGTAGCCGCGCTGATAGGTGGCGCTGTAGGAGGCGAGCATGGCCTGCCACTGCTCCGCCGGCTGGCGGGCGGCGAGCGCCTCCGGCACCTCCACCTCATCGAAACCGCAGGCGACCAGATGGGTGAACTGGTCGGCGATCACCGGTCCGACGGCCCGCACCGCCCCCAAAAAGCCGGCTTCGCGCACTTGCCTGGCAAGGCTGAAGGCCCGACCGTCATTGAAGGCGGGAAAGGCGATGGCGACAAGATCGAGCTGGCCGAGGTGGAGACGGATGTCGGGAAGCCGCGCCGTGTTGGCGATCTCCAGGCCGATCTGCTGGGCACTGGAGCGCGCCGCGAGCGCCGCGGGAAGGTCGTCGAGGCCGACGAGAACATGCTCCGCGTCCGACAGCTCGCCGGCTGCGATGCGGACATAGGGGTCTGGCCGGAGGCCTTTGACGTCAAGCAGCGGCATCGGCGGTCTCGTTCTGGCGGACGTCGAGGAAGCGGGTCTTGAACGGCTCGATGCCAAGGCGTCGCACTGCCTGGCTGAAGCTCTCACCGTCGCGGCGATGGTCGAGATAGACGGCGACGAGGCGCTCGATGGCGTCGGGAATCTCGGAGGCCGGAATGCCGGGGCCGAGGAGCTGGCCGATCGCGGCGTGCTCGGTCGCGTCGCCCCCCAGCGTGATCTGGTAGCTCTCCTGCCCGCTCTTCTCGAGGCCGAGAATGCCGATATGGCCGACGTGATGGTGGCCGCAGGCATTGATGCAGCCGGAGATCTTGATGTTCAGCTCGCCGATGTCGCGCTGCCGCTCGGCGGAGGCGAAGCGGTTCGAGATCGCCTGCGCGACGGGGATGGAGCGCGCCGTCGCCAGCGCGCAGTAGTCGAGGCCGGGGCAGGCGATGATGTCGGTGATCAGGCCGGCATTGGCTTCCGCAAGACCCGCTTCGGCCAGCCCCTGCCAGAGCGTGAAAAGCGCGTCCTGCCGGACATGGGGCAGGATCAGGTTCTGCTGATGACTGACGCGGATCTCGCCGAAGGAGTGGGCGTCGGCGAGGTCGGCCACCGCGCGCATCTGCTCGCTGGTGGCATCGCCCGGCACGCCGCCGATGGGCTTCAGCGACACCGTCACTGCCGCATGGCCGGGCTGGCGATGCGGGAAGACATTGGTCCCGGCCCACAGGCCGAAGGCGCGGCTGCGGGCGCGGTCGGCAAGGTGGCGACGGCTGACGGCGGGCAGCGTCCCGAAGGCCGGCGGGGCGAAATAGGCCTCGATCCGCTCGACCTCGTGCCGGTCGGCGCCGATCGCGTCCGGATCGACGGCGGCGAACTCGGCCTCGACGCGGGCTCGGAACGCCTCGATGCCGATCTCGTGGACGAGAATCTTGACCCTCGCCTTGTACTTGTTGTCGCGCCGACCCTCAAGATTGTAGACGCGCATCAGCGACTGGAGATAGGCGAGCAGGTGCGGCTTCGGCAGGAAGTCGCGCACCACCTTGCCGATCATCGGCGTGCGGCCGAGGCCCCCGCCGACGATGACGCGGTAGCCGACCTCCCCGGTCTCGGGATGGCGGCGCACCTGGAGGCCGATGTCGTGGGCGCGGATCGCCGCGCGGTCGTGCTCGGCGCCCGTCACCGCGATCTTGAACTTGCGCGGCAGGTAGTCGAACTCGGGATGCATGGTCGACCACTGGCGGATCAGTTCCGCCGTCGGCCGCGGGTCCTCCACCTCGTCGGCGGCGGCGCCGGCAAAATGGTCGGCGGTCGTGTTGCGGATGCAGTTGCCGGAGGTCTGGATGCAGTGCATGCCGACATCGGCGAGCAGGTCGAGGATGTCGGGGATGTCACGCAGGCGCGGCCAGTTGAACTGCAGGTTCTGGCGCGTGGTGAAATGGCCATAGCCACGGTCATAGCGCTCGCCGATCAGCGCCAGTTGCCGCAACTGCTTCGAGGACAGCGTGCCATAGGGGATGGCGATGCGCAGCATATAGGCGTGGAGCTGCAGATAGACGCCGTTCTTCAGCCTGAGCGGCTTGAACTCGTCTTCCGTGAGAGATCCGTCGAGGCGGCGTTCGACCTGGGCGCGGAACTGCGCCACGCGCTCCCGCACGAAGGCCTCGTCGAACTCGTCATACCGATACATGGCTAGCTCCGGCGCAGATGGGGGTAGTCGGCCTGCTTGCCGAGGTCGGGGCGGATGGACGGGCCCGAGATCTTGAAGCGCTCGCGGAAATGGTTCGGCACCGGCAGGCCGTCGTCGCGCAGCGTGACATCGACCAGATAGGCATCGACGACCTCGCCGCGCGCGAGAGCCGTCGCCGCGACATCCTCGAGCGCGAGGGCGGCCGGCTCATCCTCTGCCACCAGCGCCTCCGCGGGATCGCGCGACCAGCCTGCGCCCGACCGAAAGACGACGTCGCCGTCCTTCAGGTCGTTGGCCAGCAGGATCGCGGGGAGGAGAATTTTCTGTTTTCCAGGCGCCATGAAAAGCTCCGCCGAGCGGCCGGGGGATGTCGAACTACGTCAGAATAGTTCGATATGACAACGGGTTAAGTGACTTTCCGAGAAAATAAGAACCAGCTTCGGTGGTCCGCTCAGGAAAGAGGATTTGCATCTCCGAACGGGGTTGCCCGGGAGGTGACTATTCTCTGCGGCGCATCGCGCATTGCCGCTGTGCGGGCGGAGGCATCCGCCGCACGGCGGGAGACGCGATGACAGCGCCTGAACTGTGGTAGGTTCATCGGGCCGGCGACGGGCGCTGCGTCTCTGTGCTGCCGGAGCGAATTCTCCTCTCGGCCCGACAAGAGAAGGAATTGTTGTTTGCGCCCGGTTCTCTGGCGGGGAAGCAGTGTCTTTTTTCTCGTCTTGATGCGAATTGCGGTTGATTGACGGGCTGTGTTGGCATCGTCTGTGGCGCATTCACCGACATCGGGAGACGACAATGTCGAGCCATTTTGACGCCCCCTCGCGGCGCTCCATCCTTGCAACGGGCCTCGGTCTGGCGGCCGGCATCGGCACCTCCGCCCTGCCGGGCGGTCCTGCCACGGCGCAGGCTCCGGCGCCCGTGACCCTCGTCAACGTGTCCTATGACCCCACCCGCGAACTCTACCGCGTCATCAACGAGGCCTTCGTCCGCCATTGGCGCGAGAAGACGGGCCAGCAGGTCACGATCCGGACCTCGCATGGCGGTTCCGGCCGGCAGGCGCGCTCCGTCATCGACGGCCTCGACGCGGATGTGGTGACACTGGCCCTGGCCGGCGACATCGACGCCATTGCCCAGCACTCCCGGAAGCTGCCGGCCAACTGGCAGACCCGGTTGCCGAACAATTCCTCGCCCTACACCTCGACCATCGTGTTCATCGTCCGCAAGGGCAACCCGAAGGGCGTCAAGGATTGGTCGGACCTAGCCAAACCCGGCGTCGGCGTGGTGACGCCGAACCCGAAGACGTCGGGCGGCGCGCGCTGGAACTATCTGGCCGCCTGGGCCTACGAACTGGCCCGCACCAACAACAACGAGGAGGCCGCCAAGCGCTTCGTCGAGGCGATCTACCGCAACGTCTCCGTGCTCGACACCGGGGCCCGCGGCTCGCTGACCACCTTTGCCCAGCGCAATGTCGGCGACGTGTTCATCTCGTGGGAGAACGAGGCTCATCTCGCCCGCAAGGAATTCGGCGAGGACAAGTTCGAGATCGTGTTTCCAACGTTGTCGATCCTGGCGGAGCCGCCGGTCACCATCGTCGATCAGGTCGTCGACAAGCGCGGCACGCGCGCCGTCGCCCAGGCCTATCTCGAGTTCCTCTACACTCCCGAGGCCCAGAAGATCATCGCGCGCAACTTTTATCGCCCGAACCGGCCGGAACACGCCGACGCAGCGGATCTTGCGCGCTTCCCGCAGATCAAGCTCGTCACCATCGACGGCGTCTTCGGGGGCTGGGCAAAGGCCCAGACGGTCCACTTCTCCGACGGCGGCGTGTTCGACCAGATCCACCGCCCCGGGGCTGCGAGCCGATGACGGCTCTCGCTTTCCCGGCCTGGGCTCTTCCGAGAGCGAAAGCGAGCGCCTTGCCCGGCTTCGGCCTGACGCTCGGTTTCACTCTGGCCTATCTCTCGCTGATCGTCCTGATTCCGCTCGCCGTGCTGGTCTGGCGCGCGTCCGGGGTCGGCCTTTCCGGGCTGTGGGACATCGCCACCACGCCACGCGTCAGGGCCGCGCTCGAGACCAGCTTCTACCTGTCGCTCGCGGCGGCGCTGCTGAACGCCGTCTTCGGCGTCGTCATCGCCTGGGTGCTGACGCGCTACCGGTTCCCTGGCCGTGCCGTTCTCGATGCCATCGTCGATCTGCCCTTCGCCCTGCCGACGGCGGTTGCCGGCATCGCGCTGGCAGCGATCTACGCGACCAATGGCTGGGTGGGGTCGGTCCTTGACCACCTGTTCGGACTGAAGGTCGCCTTCACCCCCTACGGCATCTTCGTCGCGCTGGTCTTCATCGGCCTGCCCTTCGTCGTGCGCACCGTGCAGCCGGTTCTCCTCGACCTCGACAAGGAGGTGGAGGAGGCCTCCGCGACACTCGGCGCCAACCGGCTCCAGACCATCGTGCGGGTGATCCTGCCGACTCTCGTGCCCGCGATCCTCACCGGCTTCGCGCTCGCCTTCGCCCGCGCTGTCGGCGAATACGGCTCCGTCATCTTCATCGCGGGCAACATGCCCTTCATCTCGGAGATCGCCCCTCTGCTGATCATCGTTCAGCTCGAGGAGTTCAACTACACGGGGGCAACCGCCATCGCGACCATCATGCTCGCCATTTCCTTCCTCAGCCTCCTGGTCATCAACCTGATCCAGGCGTGGAGCCGGAGGAGGCTTGGTGATGTCTGACGTTCCGGGCAGCAGTCGCCCTGCCTCCACCGGCGAGCCGCGCTGGGTGCAATGGGTCCTCATCCTCGTTGCGGTCGGCTACATGGCCCTGATCGTGCTGCTGCCGCTCGGCGCGGTCTTCACGGAGGCGCTGCGCAAGGGGTTTGGCGCGCTGCACGAGGTCTTCGCCGACGAGGCGACCTATTCCGCCATCTGGCTGACCCTGACCGTCGCCGCCATCACGGTGCCGCTCAATCTCGTCTTCGGGGTCGCCGCGGCCTGGGCCATCGCCAAATTCGAGTTTCCCGGCAAGAGCCTGCTGATCACCTTCATCGACCTGCCCTTCTCGGTCTCGCCGGTGGTCTCCGGTCTCGTCTTCGTGCTGCTCTTCGGCGCCCAGGGTCTGTTCGGTCCCTGGCTCGACACCAACGACATCAAGATCATTTTCGCGCTGCCGGGCATCGTCCTGGCGACCACCTTCGTGACCCTGCCCTTCATCGCGCGGGAGCTCATTCCGCTGATGCAGGAGCAGGGAACGAGCGAGGAGGAGGCGGCCCTGACGCTCGGCGCCTCGGGCCTGCGCGCCTTCCTGACCGTCACCCTGCCGAATGTGCGCTGGGCGCTGCTTTACGGCGTCCTGCTGTGCAACGCCCGGGCCATGGGCGAGTTCGGCGCCGTCGCCGTCGTCTCCGGCCATATCCGCGGCCAGACCAACACCATGCCGCTCCACGTGGAGATTCTCTACAATGAGTACAATTTCGTTGGCGCCTTCGCCGTCGCCTCCCTCCTCGCCCTCCTTGCTCTCGTCACACTCCTCGGCAAGTCTCTTATTGAATGGCAATACGGCGACTCGCTTGCAGGGCATCACCGGCATTGAACAACAGGGCAGGACCGGGATTGGCGTTCGCGGCGTCGCGAAGCACTTCACCGGCACGCGCGCCCTCGACGGCATCGACCTCGAGATCCGGCCGGGCGAACTGATCGCCCTGCTCGGTCCGTCGGGCTCGGGCAAGACGACGCTCTTGCGCGTGATCGCCGGCCTTGAGCCGATTTCGGCCGGGCAGGTCCTGTTCGGAGCGGAGGATGCGACATCCCTCAGCGTCCAGGACCGCCAGGTCGGCTTCGTCTTCCAGCAATACGCTCTGTTCCGGCACATGACGGTAGCCGACAACATCGCCTATGGCCTGACCGTGCGGCCTCGCGCGCAGCGTCCGCCGCGGCAGGAGATCCGCCGGCGGGTGCAGGAACTGCTCGATCTGGTTCAGTTGCCGGACTTTGGCCGCCGCTTCCCCGGCCAGCTCTCCGGCGGCCAGCGCCAGCGCGTCGCCCTGGCGCGTGCTCTGGCCGTGGAGCCGCGCGTGCTGCTTCTCGACGAGCCCTTCGGCGCCCTCGACGCGCAGGTGCGCAAGGACCTCCGACGCTGGCTGCGCGAGATTCACGACAGGACCGGGCACACGACGATCTTCGTCACCCACGACCAGGACGAGGCGCTCGAACTCGCCGACCGTGTCGCCATCCTCAACCGTGGCCGGATCGAGCAGGTCGGCTCTCCGGATGAGATTCTCGATACGCCCGCTACGGCCTTTGTCGCCGGCTTTGTTGGCAACGCCACGCGCCTGCCGGTGGTCGTCGAGGGCGGTCTCGTCCGCGCGGCTTCCGCCGTGATCGGTCCTGCTCCCGCCGGCCGCAGAGATGGACCGGCCTGGCTGTTCGTGCGGCCGCAGGACGCGGCCGTGGACAGGTCCGGCGCCACCGGCCTCACGGGCACCGTGACGGGTGTCACCCGCGCCGGTGCCAGCCGCAGGCTGGATGTCCTGCTCGACCGCGCGCTGCCCGCCCTTGACGTGGAGGTCGCTCTTGCGGAGAGGTTCGCGCGGGGCGACACGGTCGGCCTCCGGCTTGATACGAGCCGGCTCTTCGACCGGGATCGGGAGGACTGATCCCGCTGAGCCTGACACGGCCCAGCCCGGCGGCGAGCCCGCGCGCGGATGGAGCCTTGCCATGATATCCAGGCGATGGTCGGGCGCGTGGACTAGCAGGCGGACCCTCAGGCGTTGCGCATGTGGTGCGCGAGGGCCTCGACCTGCGGCAGAACGGCCTCGCCGAGCGCGCGATCTTCGACGGTGTCGTCCCAGGCCCTGAGGAAGCACAACAGCCAGCCCTCGACCTCCGGCGTGCTGATGCGGGCGGAGAAGTGCCGGCGGCGGAGCATCGGCGCACCGTGACGCTCGACGAACAGCGGCGGCCCGCCGAGCCAGCCGGACAGATATTCGAACAGCCGCTGCTCGGCGCGCTCCAGGCTCGGCGGATGCACGGCACGGCAGGCCGCCGCCTCCGGCAGGCTGTCCATCAGCGCGTAGAAGCGGCGCGTCAGGCGCCGGATGCCGTCCGCGCCGCCGATCAGGTCATAGGCCGACAGGGGAGCCGGCTGCGCCGGCCGGTCCGCCGTAGTCCCCAGTCGGGGCCGGTCGGGCGCGGTCTGCTCCCCGCCTTCGGCACAGGGAGATCCCTGGCTGACCGAGGCACTGCGACAACTCATTGAAATCCTCCGTCTGCGGGGCTGCCATGCGCGACACGCCGGCGAATGTGGGAATCGCTGCGCAGATTGCACTTGATCGGCATCAACCGGCTGGCCGCCCGACCCTCTGGGTTCCTATCGCGGTTCGCGCGGCCTGTCTCGAGCCGGTGGGCCGCGCCGCCGGAACGCCGGTCGCCCGCTCGACAGGCAAGCCTGCGCCGACGCGGTTTCAACTTATGCGCGCTATCGAACATAGTATTCGTGTTGGCGGAAAGTGTAACGGCGAGGCCAATTACCATTAATTGCTTGTTAATTGTGCAGGGAGCATTTTACAGAATCAGTGGATCAACTGAAGAGCAGCCGATCCCAATGGCAATTGCGACCTCCCCCGATCGCGAAAACGATGTCAAATTGTTCGCTTGAATGCGAATAGTTGGAGAAACGGCATGAACAACGCTCCGGGAACCTTTCCGCCTGACATGTCGAGTGACCGTGAAACGCGCATGCGTTTCATGCGCATCGATGAAGAGACCGGGCAATTGCTGCGCGAACTCTGGGCCATCGTCGAGCCGAAGCTGCCGACGATCCTCGATGGCTTCTATCGCCACGTCACCAGCGAGCCGAAGCTTGCCGCCCTGGTCGGCAGCAACATCCCGCGGCTGAAGGCGGCACAGGGCGGCCACTGGGCCAAGCTGTTCGCCGGCACATTCGACCCCGCCTACATGGACGGCGTCAGGACTATCGGGCTGGTTCACAACAAGATCGGCCTCGAGCCCCGCTGGTACATCGGCGGCTACAGCTTCGTGCTGTGCCAGCTCACCGACATCGCCATCGCCGCCTACAAGTGGAAGCCGGGCAAGCTGTCGCGGATACTGGTCGCCCTGAACACCGCCGTCTTGGCCGACATGGACCTGGCCATATCGGTCTATCAGGATGCGCTTCTGGCCGACCGCCAGCGCCGCCAGGCCAAGATGCAGGAGGCCATCACCGACTTCAACGGGGAGGTCACCGTCGCCCTGAAGGCGCTGGACGGCTCATCGCACACGCTCAGCGCCACGGCGAACGGGCTTGCCGCCAATGCCGAGGAGACCACCCGGCAGGCGACGGCCGTGGCGGCGGCCTCCGAGCAGTCCGCCTCCAACGTCCAGACCGTCGCCGCCGCCTCGGAGGAACTGTCGACCGCGGTCCGCGAGATCGGCCGGCAGGTGGATCAGCAGACCACGGTGGCGACCCAGGCGGTCAACCAGGCGCGTCAGTCCAAGGTGACCATGGATGGCCTCGCCGAGACGGCGCACAAGATCGGCGAGGTGGTCAGCCTGATCGCCAACATCGCCGGCCAGACCAACCTCCTGGCGCTCAACGCCACCATCGAGGCGGCGCGCGCCGGCGAGGCGGGCAAGGGTTTCGCCGTGGTGGCGAGCGAGGTGAAGAGCCTCGCCGGCCAGACCGCGAAGGCGACCGACGAGATCAGCCAGCAGATTGCCGCCGTGCAGGCCGCGACGCAGCAGTCGGTGGTGTCCATCACCGGGATCGGATCGACCATCGAGGAGATCAACTCGATCACCACCAGCATCTCCGACTCGCTTGCCCAGCAGCAGGCCGCCATCGAGGAGATCGCCCGCAACATCCAGGAGGCGGCGCGCGGCACGCAGGAGGTCTCGAGCAACATCTCCGGTGTCAGCGACGCCGCCGCCGACACCGGGGCGACCTCGTCGACCATGCTCGACGCGGCGACCAACCTCTCCGATCAGGCCCGCAACCTGCGCGAGCAGATCGGCCGCTTCTTCGAGACGATCAAGGCGGCCTGAGCCGATAGGGGCCGGCGTCTGCCGGCGACACATCGAAGAACGGGGTCCGGCTTTCTTGAAGCGGGCCCCGTTTTCGTATCCGGCGGATGTGTGCCGCGGCGCCTACCGCGTGATGCGCACGTTGGTCAGCGACAACGCGATGTTCTTGAACGCATCGGCCAAGGACTGGCGGTCCTTGGCGTCGAAGGCATGGCCGGGCGAGGTGGCGCAGTTGCGCATGGCCGACATGGCGACGGGGTCGGTGATGTCGAAGGCGACCGTGAAGATCTCGATCTGCTGCTGCTTGGCGTAGGTGCAGATCGCGTTCATGTCGGAATAGGTCTGGGCAAGCTGGTTCGCCTGGTTCGTCGCATTGCCGTTGGGGGCGAGGTGGCGACCGTCGGCGGTGTTGAAGCGCAGCGTGTTGGCGCCGTCCGTCATCAGCACCATGACCTTGCGCGGGCGGCGGTTGCCGGCGTCGTAGGCGGCGCCCTCCGAGAAGGGCGCGGACGGCGACAGGACGTTGACGCCCCAGATCAGGCCGCTGGGAATGTAGGTGGACGGCTTGTAGCTGCCGACATTGACGATCATGTTGCGAATGGCAGAGACGACCGTCGACTGGCTCGCGGTCAGCGGCACGATCGGATTGAGGCAGTTCTGGCTTGTGGCGAGGTAGCCCGGATAGGGCGTCGAGGGCTGGGTGTCGTTCAGCCGCAGCGAGCCCGAGGTGCGCGAGCCGACGCAGCCATACCAGCGATAGTGGGTCGTGCCGCCGCCCGAGCAGGATTCGTAGGGCGCGACCGTCTGATCCACGCAGGTCGAAGGCGTGCAGTCATAGGTCTCGGAGCGGCCGTCGACGACACGGGTGCAGGTCTTGGCGGCGCCTTTGGTGCAGACGGATTTCGTCGTCTTGGTGACGCAGGTCTTTTGGCTGGTGACGCTGTAGTCGGCGGGCACCGACAGCCAGGTGGCGTTGCGATTGGCCGTGCCGACATTGACGTAGTCGGCATAGGGCACGACGCCGATCTTCACGTCGGCGTTGGGGTCCTGGCGCAGGGCGACGACGAGGTCTTCCGCCGACTGCTTCAGCGCGACCAGCTTGTCGCCGACCATGGACCAGGTGTTGTCGAGCACCAGCACCAGTTCGGTCGTGCCGTTGAGGCCGCGAATGGCCCTCGCCTCCGCCCGGTAGGGCAGGGTGTGGATGCCGGCGATGCTCATGAATGTGGTGGGCACGGCGCCGGTGATGGCGAGCGTCACCTCGCGCTTGCCGGACTGGTAGGCGAATTCCGTGATCCGCGAGCCGTCGGCGTTGGAGCCGCGCAGATTGGCCGTGGCATAGCTGTCCGCCACCAGCTTCATGCTCGGTTCGGACTCGATGCGCGAAGAGGCTGCCGCCAGCGCCGCGGCATCGGCCGCCGACTGGGCCGCGGTCCTGGCAGAGGACAGGCGCGAATAGTCGACGCCCGCGCCGATCCCGATCAGCAGCGGCACCGCGCTGATGGCGAAGAGCACGGCGACGACGCCGGACGTGTCGCGGCGGGCACGGGACAAGAAGGCGGTGAAGGCTTCGCGAAGGCGGGCGAGGGGCATGGGGAACGTCGCTCGGTTGGCTTCGGATCGTGAAACAACTCGATACCCCGTGCGCGTTGAACAATCCCCTAAGGGAAGCCCGACGCGTCCGCGACGTTTGGAAGTGGTGAATGATCCGGAAGTGGTTTCGGTGAACCGGGACGCGGGCGCGGCCGCCTCCGTCCTCAGCCGCCGAGGCGGCAGATGGACCTCAATTGCCTGGCGTGCTGCGACAGAGGCGTCACGTCATAGGTCTGTTCGACGGCCGGAAACTTGATGAAGACCTGCGCCGCGCCTGCGATATCGGCGAGGAACAGTTCGGCGAAGCGGGCCGTCACGAAGGCCGAGAACTGCGTTACGCGCCAGCGGATGGGTTTCAGCGGTCCATTGTCGACGCTGTAGTGACCGTCGAACGTGCCGCCCGGAACCTCCGGAAGCCGGTAGCCCGGCGCAAAGGAGACGAAGGCCGCGCCGGCGCTGCACAGCATGGTCAGCCGCTCGCCGGAGCTGCGGTAGGACATCTCGATCGCCGGCCCGGACCCGGACGATTCCTGCAACTCGCGCACGCGCCATTCGGCATGCGCCGTCCCGGTCCCTGCCGCGACGGCGCCGATGCAGAGCGCGCCTTGCATGATACGTCGCATCATGACGCGGCCGGGCAGTTGCAGTGATCGGCGAACATGGACGCTCTCGCCGCGGACAGGGGACCGGTGGGGGGATGTGCCTGGCATCGAGACCGGCCCCGCGAACCCGCTCTCAACCAGATGATGCAACGGCAGTCTTCTGCACCGTCATTGGTGCGAAGACAATAGTGCGGACAACATCCGGAAACAGTTCAGGTGCAGCTACACTTGATCACGGTATCAGGGTGCCGCGTTTTTGTCATTCCGCCCGTCCGGCTGTCACGACCCCTCGTTCAGGCGCCTGCGGCGTCGAGCGCCGCCATGTCCTCGGCGCTGAGGCTGACCGAGGCGGAGCGGATGAGGCTCTCCATCTGCTCCAGCGTCGTGGCGCTGGCGATCGGCGCGGTGACGGCCTTCTTGTGCATGAGCCAGGCGACCGCCACCTCCGCCGGCTTCGCGCCGTGCGCTGCCGACACCGCGTCCAGGACCTTGAGGATGCGGAAACCGCGCTCGGTCAGGTAAGGCCTGACGCCGCGCTCGCCGCGCGGGCTCTTCCCCAGATCCGCCTCCGAGCGGTACTTGCCCGAGAGGAAGCCCTTGGCCAGCGAGAAGTAGGTGATGACGCCGATATCCTCGGCGAGGCAGAGATCGGCCAGCGGCCCCTCGAATTTCGCCCGGTCATGCAGGTTGTATTCCGGCTGCAGCACCTCGTAGCGCGGCAGCTTGTGCGCCCCCGCCGCCTCCAGCGAGGCCTTGAGCTGGTCGGCGTCGAGGTTCGAGCAGCCGATGGCGCGCACCTTGCCCGCCTTCACCAGCTTCTCGTAGGCACTGAGCGTCTCCTCGTAGGGCGTCTCCGGGTCCGGCCAGTGCGACAGGTAGAGATCGATCACGTCGGTCTGCAGGCGCCTCAGCGAGGCTTCCACAGCCTCGGGGATATAGCGCGCCGAGAGGCCCTTCTTGCCCTCGCCCATGGGCGAGCCGACCTTGGTGATCAGGGTGATCTTCGAGCGCGTGCCGCGCGCCTTCATCCACTTGCCGATGATGGTCTCGCTCTCGCCGCCGGAATGGCCCGGTGCCCAGGCGGAATAGACATCGGCGGTGTCGACCGCGTCGAAGCCGGCATCGACGAAGCGGTCGAGCAGCCCGAAGGACATGGCCTCGTCCGCCGTCCAGCCGAAGACATTGCCGCCGAAGACGAGCGGGGCGATGGTGAGGCCGGTGCGGCCGAGGGGGCGTTTCGTCATGGGCTGGCTCCGGGTCATGGCGGCCTCCTCGGCGGATTTGGATCACGAGGCGGCGAGATTAACCCCACCCCGCCATCCCGGGACAAGTTGCCCGCCGGATTCTGTCAGCATGGCAGCCACGCGAGGGGGCGAAACGAGGCGCAGGCTGGCTTTGCCCGCGAAAGAAATTGCTGCCAGTTTTCGGGTGGCCGGCAATCTATCCCCTCCCTATGCCGGAAGCAGTCTTCCCCAGTGTCACGCCATGCCTCCTCGCCCTGACAGCCTCTCCCTGAAACAGGCCCGCCGCATCGCCATCGCCGCGCAGGGCTTCGACCTGTCCGGACTTCACCGCCGCGAGAGCCATGCCGGGGAGAGGCGGCACCTGAAGCGCATGGCGGAGAGTCTCGGCGTCATCCAGATCGATTCGGTCAATGTCATCGCCAGAGCCCACACCCTGCCGGGCTTCTCGCGCCTCGGCCCCTACGACACCGCCGACATCGACGCGCTCGCTTATGCCGGCCGGCGGCGGTCGCTGTTCGAATACTGGGGGCACGAGGCTTCCTACCTGCCGGTGGCGCTGCAGCCGCTGCTGCGCTGGCGGATGGAGCGCGCCCGCCGCGGCGAGGGCGTCTACACCGGCCTGGCCACCTTCGGCCGCGAGCGGGCCGCCCTCATCGAGGAGGTCCGCCGCGAGATCGAGGCCGAGGGGCCCAAGGCGGCGGGAGAACTCTCCCACGACCACAAGGGCGAGGGGGGCTGGTGGGGCTGGTCGGAGGGCAAGCGCGCCATCGAGTGGCTGTTCTGGGCCGGCATCGTCACCACGGCGACCCGGCGCAGCGCCTTCGAGCGGGTCTATGACCTGACCGAGCGTATCCTGCCGCGCGCCATCGTCGAGGCGCCGACGCCGGACGAGGCGAGCGCCCACCGGGAACTCGTCAGGCTCTCCTCGGTGGCGCTCGGCGTCGCCACGGAACGATGCCTGCGCGACTACTACCGCCTCGGCGTCGCCGGGACGCGGCGGGCTGTCGCCGAACTGGTCGAGAGCAGCGATCTCGTTCCCGTCACCGTCGAGGGCTTCCGCCATCCGGCCTATCTGGCGAAGGACGCGCGCATCCCCCGCCGGGTCGAGGCCCGCGCCCTGCTCGCGCCCTTCGATCCGCTGGTCTGGCAGCGCGAACGCACCGAGGGCCTGTTCGGCGCCCGCATCCGCCTCGAGACCTACACGCCTGCCGACAAGCGCACCCACGGCTACTACGTGCTGCCCTTCCTGCTCGGCGACACGCTGGTGGCGCGGGTCGACCTCAAGGCCGACCGCGCAAGGTCGACGCTGGTGGTTCAGGCCGCCCACCTAGAGGAGGGGGCGTCGGCGTCCCGCGTCGTCGAGCCACTGGCCGCCGAGCTCCGGCTCATGGCCCGCTGGCTCGGACTGGAGCAGGTGCGGGTCGAGCTGCGAGGTGATCTGGCGTCGGCTCTGGCCGACGTTCTGAAGGGCTGAAGCCCTGCATTGCGCCAGTGCGTCCTTCGAGGCTCGCCGACGGACGATGCTGACGCATCGCCCTGGGCTCGCACCTCAGGATGAGGAGGTGGGATGACCTGCATCAGCTTCCGATGTCACCCGACGGTCGAGGTTCATCGTCGCGGATGCAAATCACAATCCTCCTCATCCTGAGGCGCGAGGGCCTGAGCCCAAGCCTCGAAGGACGCACCTCGGCGGTACAAGGCGACATCGCATCCATCCAGAGAGCATAACCGCGGCAGGCTCTTCCCTCCCGAACGGCCGGCTTCAACCCGTCACCGGCCTCTCCCACAATGTCCCGAGGGAGACAGACCATGACCGCCACCCGCATCCGCGACCGCATCGCCGTGACCATCGAGGATGGCGTCGCCGACATCCGCCTCGACCGGCCCGACAAGATGAACGCGCTCGACCATGCCATGTTCGACGCGCTGATCGAGGCTGCGGCCTTCGTCCGCGATACGAAGGGCGTGCGCGCCGCCGTGCTGTCCGGCGAGGGACGCGCCTTCTGCGCCGGGCTCGACTTCGCCTCCTTCCAGGCCATGCAGGCGGGCGGCGACGCAAGCCTCCGCGACCTCACCGCCCGCACCCACGGCATCGCCAACCGGCCGCAGGCCTCCGCCTGGTGCTGGCGCGAGCTTGCCGTGCCGGTGATCTGCGCCGTCCACGGCGTTGCCTATGGCGGCGGCCTGCAGGTGGCGCTCGGCGCCGACATGCGTTTCGCCAAGGCGGATGCGAAACTCTCCATCATGGAGATCAAATGGGGCCTCGTGCCGGATGTCGCCGGAACGCAGCTCCTTCGCCACCTCTGCCGCGACGATGTCGTGCGCGACCTGACCTATACCGGCCGGGTCGTGAGCGGCACGGAGGCGCTGGGCCTCGGCCTCGTCACCCGCATCGAGACCGATCCGCGCGCCGCGGCCCTCGCCGTCGCGCGGGAGATCGCCGCGAAGAACCCGGACGCCATCCGCGCCGCCAAGCGGCTGCTCAACGCCGCGAATGTCATCAGCCCGGCCGAGGGGCTGATGATGGAATCGGTGGAGCAGCAGGCAATCCTCGGTTCGGCCAACCAGATCGAGGCGGTGACCGCCAACATGGAGAAGCGCCCGCCGCGATTCGCGGATTGAGGGAGGAGCCCTGCACCAGCCAAGTGCGTCCTTCGAGGCTCGGGCCGGGGCCCTCGCACCTCAGGATGAGGAGGGCAGGGTTTGCACCGCGGTTGCGACAAGGCCGCCCGCAGTGCCAGACGGGCGCAGAAGCAGATCTCCAATCCTCCTCATCCTGAGGTGCGAGCCCCGGCGATGCGTCAGCATCGTCCGGTGGCCAGCCTCGAAGGACGCACTTCGGTCGTGCAGGGACGCGCCGCTCCCAGCCCGCAGCCCGCCCCTGGAAACGCCCCACCCATGCACAGGCGCGCTGGACTTCGCTGCGGCGCGGCAGTGATATGCGCCCTTCCTTTTCGACCCCGAGGGCATCATGGACAACCGAAGCGACCTGTGGCGGCAGGTGGACGCGGCATCAGGCCGCCTCATCGAACTCTCCGACCGCGTCTGGGGCATGCCCGAAGTCTGCTACACCGAGGCGCGCTCCTGCGTCGAGCATACGGCCCAGTTGAAGGCCGAGGGCTTCCGCGTCACGGAGGCCGTCGCCGGCATCCCCACCGCCGTCATGGGCGAGGCGGGCGAGGGCGGTCCGGTCATCTGCTTCCTCGGCGAATATGACGCGCTCCCCGGCCTCAGCCAGGAGGCCGGCGTCGCCGAGCATCGACCGGTCGAGACCGGTGGCCACGGCCATGGCTGCGGCCACAACCTGCTCGGCTCCGCGGCGCTGCTCGCCGCCACCGCCATGAAGAACTGGCTCGCCGAGAACGGCCTGCCCGGCCGCGTTCGCTACTACGGCTGCCCGGCGGAAGAGGGCGGCGCCGCCAAGGCCTTCATGGTGCGCGCCGGCGCCTTCGAGGACGCCGACGTCGCCATCACCTGGCACCCGGGAAGCTGGTGGGAGGTCTCCCCGCCGCTGTCGCTCGCCAACACCCGCGCCGACTTCATCTTCACCGGCAAGGCCTCGCACGCCGCCGCCTCGCCGCATCTTGGCCGCTCCGCCCTCGACGCGGTCGAACTGATGAATGTCGGCGTCAACTACATGCGCGAGCACATGCCCTCGGACGCGCGCGTCCATTACGCGCTGCTCGACACCGGCGGGATCGCGCCGAACGTCGTGCAGGCCCATGCGCGGGTGCGCTACTCGATCCGCGCCCGCGACCTGCCGGGCATGCTCGAGCTCGTCGCGCGCGTGAACAAGATCGCCGAGGGCGCCGCCCTGATGACCGAGACGAAGATGGAGATGAAGATCATCTCCGCCGTCTCCAACATCGTCGGCAACACGCCTTTGGAACAGGCCCTGCAGGGCATCATGGAGGAGCTCGGCCCGCCGCATTTCGACGATGCCGACAAGGAGTTTGCGCGCAAGATCCAGGCGACCCTCACCCCGCAGGACATCGCGAGCGTCTATCGCACCATCGGCCTCGAGCCGGAGGACAGGCCGCTGGCCGATTTCACCGTGCCGCTCGACGCCAAGCGCAACCCGCTGATCGGCTCGACCGATGTCGGCGACGTCAGCTGGGTCGTTCCCACCGTGCAGGCCCATGCGCCGACGGTGGCGGTCGGCACGCCGTTCCACACCTGGCAGGTGGTGGCGCAGGGCAAGATGCCCGCCGCCCACAAGGCCATGGTGCAGGTCGCCAAGGCCATGGCGGCGACGGGTGCCGCGGTTCTCACCAATCCGGCGCTCATGGAGGCCGCCAAGGCTGACCTTGCCCGGCGCACGAAGACGACGCCCTATGTCTGTCCGATCCCGGACGACATCGGCCCGCCGCTCACCATGTCCGCCGGCTGAGCCGTACCCCACCCCCCGAAAGGTCCCCCGATGATCCGCTTCTATTTCAACGGCTCGCCCAATCCGACCAAGATCGCGCTCTTCCTCGAGGAGAGCGGGCTCGCCTACGAGCCTGTCCCAGTCGACACCCGCACCGGCGCGCAGTTCGCGCCGGACTATCTCGCCATCAACCCCAACGGCAAGGTGCCGGCCATCGTCGATGGCGATGCGGTGGTCTTCGATTCGAACGCCATCCTGCTCTATCTCGCCGAGAAGACCGGCCAGTTCCTGCCGCCCGCCTCTGACGCGAAGGCACGGGGCGAACTCCTGTCCTGGCTCATGTTCGTGGCGACCGGCATCGGCCCCTATTTCGGCCAGGCCGTCCACTTCAAGCATTTCGTGCCGGAGCCGGTCCCCTATGCCCACGACCGCTACCAGTACGAGGCCGACCGCCACCTGAAGGTGGTCGAGCAGCACCTTGCCGGTCGCGACTGGATGGTGGGCGGCGCCTATTCCATCGTCGACATGGCGCTGTGGGGATGGGTGCGCATGGTGCCCTTCGTCCTCGGCGACGAGGCCTGGTCGCGCTATCCGAACGTCAGGCGTCTCCACGACGCCATCGCGGCCCGCCCGGCCGCGGCTCGCGCTGTCGCCCTGAAGGACCGCTTCACCTTCAAGGCGAAGATGGACGAGGAGGCCCGCGCCATCATGTTCGGCCACCTGAAGAAGGCGGGCTGACGCATCGTCCGCCACATGAACCCCGCGCCTGCCGTTCGGCCTATTGCGACGGCGGGGTGCGGGGTGAATGCTTGCCGCAAACGTCAATCACCGGGACAGATGCATGGCCAGTGAGCCGATCCCCGCCCCACTGGTCCCCTTCGCCGGGGCAAAGCCGCCGGCGCCGCAATGGTTCGTCGATGCGCTGGCGATGGAGCCCGAGCGTTCCTCCCACCAGGGTGCCGGCGTCACCATCGAGACGCTCGCCTGGGGCGAGCGCGGCAAACCGGGCCTCCTGCTGCTGCATGGCGGTTCGGCTCATGCCGACTGGTGGAGCCACCTCGCGCCGTTCTTCGCTGCCAGCCACCGCGTGGTGGCCTCCTCGTGGTCGGGCATGGGCGGCTCGGACTGGCGTCCCGCCTACACCATGGACGACCTGATGGGGGAGATGCTCTCGACCCTTGGGGCGACGGGGCTCGACGAGGGACCGGTCAAGCCGGTCGTCGTGTCGCATTCCTTCGGCAGCTTTCCCGGCATGGCCTTCGCCGCGACCCATGGCGAGCGCATCGGCGGCCTGATGACCATCGACTCACCCTTCATGTCGAAGGAATTGCGGGCGAAGCGCGACTTCGGCCGCCCGCCATCGCGCGAACCGCGCGACACGGTGATCTACGACAGCTTCGAGCAGGCGCTGGCCCGCTTCCGGCTGATGCCGGCCCAGACCGCCGAGAACCTCTATGTCGTCGACAACATCGCCCGCCATTCGCTGCGCGAGGTGAAGAAGGCGGACGGCGCCAGCGGCTGGACCTGGCGCTTCGATCCCTTCATGTGGTCGCGCATGAAACGGCGCGAGCCGGCCGAGGACCTCGCCGCCGCGACCTGCCGTCTCGCCATCACCTGGGGCTCGGATTCGGTGCTGTTCCCCGACGAGGTGAAGACCTACGTTCGCCAGCGGGCGCCGAAAGGGACGATCTTCCTCGAGATCCCCGAGGCGCAGCATCACGTGCTGATCGACCAGCCGCTCGCTCTCGTCACCGCCATGCGGACGGTGCTGGGGGCCTGGGAGGCTCAGGACCGGACCCCGTAAACGGGGCCGCCAACAAGAAGGTCTCGGGAGGACCGCATGGGCAGGCTCACCGGCAAGCGCACCATCGTCACGGGCGCGGCCAGCGGTATCGGGCGGGCGAGCGCCCGCCTCTTTGCGCGCGAGGGCGCGTCGGTATTCCTCGTCGATCGCAGCGCCGAGGCAGTCGAGGCCGTGGCCAAGGAGATCCGGGCGACCGGCGCGACCGCCGTCGCCATGGCGGCGGATGCCGGCCGCGAGGCCGACGTGAAGGCCTACGTCGCCCGCACCGTCTCCGAGTTCGGCGGCATCGACGCCATCCACGCCAATGCCGGGATATCAGGCGGCCTGACGCCCTTCTTCGACCTGACGGTCGACACTTGGCAGGAGATCCTGCGCGTCAACCTGATCGGCCCCTTCCTCGCCATCCGCGAGGTCGCCCCGCTGATGATCGCGCAGGGAGGAGGCTCCATCGTCTGCACCGCCTCGGTGGCGGGCCTGAAGGCCAATGCCGGCGGCGCACCCTACTCGGCCTCCAAGGCCGGCGTCATCAGCCTCGTGCAGACGGCCGCCAACGCCTTCTACGGCACCGGCGTGCGGGTCAACGCGGTCTGCCCCGGCCTCATCGAGACCGGCATGACGGTTCCGATCTTCGACCATGCCCGCAAGCGCGGCAGCGAGGGCAAGCTCGGCCAGCTCAACCCGCTCAATCGCCCCGGCCAGCCCGAGGAGATCGCCGCCATGGCGGCCTTCCTCGCCAGCGACGAGGCGAGCTACGTCAACGGCCAGGCCTTCCCGGTCGATGGCGGCCTGTCCTCCACCCTGCCCTTCGCCGGCCAGCGCCCGCGCTGACCGTCCAGCCTCTCAGCCTTTCCAGGAGTTGCCCGTGACCGCCATCAACGAAGTCGTCGATCTCGCAACCGAGGGCGCCGTCGCCGTCGTCACCGTCAATTCTCCGCCGGTCAACGCGCTCTCCGCCAACGTGCGCACCGGCATCGCCGAAGCCGTGCAGAAGGCGGGGGGCGATTCCGCCGTGAAGGCCATCGTCATTCATTGCGCCGGCCGCACCTTCATCGCCGGCGCCGACATCACCGAGTTCGGCAAGCCGCCGAAGGGCGTACCCCTCGGCGAGGTGAACGCCATCCTCGAAGCCTCGCCGAAGCCCGTCGTCGCCGCCATCCACGGTACGGCGCTCGGAGGCGGTCTCGAACTGGCGCTCTCCTGCCACTATCGCGTTGCGGTGCCCTCGGCGAGGCTCGGCCTTCCCGAGGTCAAGCTCGGCCTCGTGCCCGGCGCCGGCGGCACCCAGCGCCTGCCGCGCCTCGTCGGCGTCGAGCGCGCGCTGGAGGTCATCGCTTTCGGCGAGCCGATGAAGGCGTCCGAGGCGGCGTCTCACGGCCTCGTCGATGCGGTGGTGGGCGACGGCTCGCTCCGGGCTGATGCCATCGCCTTCGCCGGGAAGCTGATCGCCGAGGCAGCCCCGCTGAAGAAGGTCCGTGACCGGACCGACAAGCTCTCCGCCGATCCGGCCGTCTTCGCCGCCTTCCGCAAGGCCAATGCGCGCAGGTTCCGCGGCTTCGAGGCGCCGGAGGCCTGCATCCAGTGCATCGAGGCGGCCGTGACCATGCCCTTCGACGAGGGCCTGAAGTTCGAGCGCGACACCATCATGCGGCTGATGGTCGGCACCCAGTCCATCGCCCAGCGCTACGTCTTCTTCGCCGAGCGACAGGCCGCCAAGATCCCCGACGTGCCCGAGACCACGCCGACGCGCCGGATCGAGACGGTCGGCATCATCGGCGCCGGCACCATGGGCGGCGGCATCGCCATGAACTTCGTCAATGTCGGCATCCCCGTCACCATCGTCGAGACGAAGCAGGAGGCGCTCGACCGCGGCCTGTCCGTCATCCGCAAGAACTACGAGAACACGGCGAAGCGCGGCCGCCTGTCGATGGCCGACGTCGAGACGCGCATGGGCCGCTTCACGCCCTCGCTCGACCTCACGGCGCTCGCCGACTGCGACCTCATCATCGAGGCGGTGTTCGAGAACATGGAGATCAAGAAGGAGGTCTTCGGCAAGCTCGACGCCATCGCGAAGAAGGGCGCCATCCTCGCCACCAACACCTCCTATCTCGACGTCAACCAGATCGCCGCGATGACGACGCGGCCGGAGGACGTCATCGGCATGCACTTCTTCTCGCCCGCCAATGTCATGCGCCTCCTCGAGGTGGTGCGCGGCGACAAGACCGCGACGGACGTCATCGCCACGGCCATGGGGCTCGCCAAGAAGATCGGCAAGGTGGGCGTCCTCGTGGGGGTCTGCCACGGCTTCGTCGGCAACCGCATGCTGGCCCAGCGCCAGCGCGAGGCGAACAAGCTGATCCTCGAGGGCGCCATGCCCTGGGATGTCGACCGCGTCCTCTACGACTTCGGCCTGCCCATGGGCCCCTTTGCCATGAGCGACCTCGCCGGCCTCGACATCGGCTGGTCGCGCGAGACCTCGAAGGGCGAGACGCCGCGCGAGATCCTGTGCGAGATGGACCGCCGCGGCCAGAAGACTGGCGCCGGCTTCTACGACTACGACGAGAACCGGGTGGCGAAGCCCTCGCCCGTCACCGAGAAGATCATCCTCGATCTCGCCGCGAAGAAGGGCATCAACAGGCGGGAGATTTCCGACGAGGAGATCCTGCAGCGCTGCATCTATCCGATGATCAACGAGGGCGCGAAGATCCTCGAGGAGGGCAAGGCCATCCGCGCCTCCGACATCGATATCGTCTGGATCAACGGTTACGGCTGGCCGGTCTATCGCGGCGGCCCCATGTTCTACGGCGATACGGTGGGCCTTGCCGAAGTGCTGCGCGTCATGAAGGAGTTCGAGGGCCGCCACGGCGCCGACTTCAGGCCCTCGGCCCTGCTGGAAAGGCTCGTCGCGGAAGGCAAGGGGTTCAGGGACCTGTGAGGACCGGCCGGGCGGCGGACCGCACCTGCCGCCGCCTTACGCCGTCCGCCAGCCCGCCTTGTCGAGAATCTCGCCGATCAGCTCCTGGCTCTTCAGGGCCTCGTCGCCTGAGACGACGGGGTCCCGCCCTTCCTTGATCGCGTCGAGGAAGTCGGTGATCAGCGCCCGGTGCCAGTCGTGGGGAAAGTCCATGACATTGGCGCCGCCGCCGGTGGCGCCCTCGTGGCGCACCGCCTCCTCGCGGCCGTCGATAAAGGCCACCCGGAGGTTGCCGCCGGCGAGCCAGGCGGTGCCGAGCGTCCCCATGATCTCGATGCGCTCCTCGCCGCCCGGATAGGCGGCCGTGGTGGCCTGGATGACGCCGGGTGCGCCGTTGCCGAGGCGGATCAGCGCGGCGGCGAAATCCTCGGTCTCCATGCGGTGGACGGCCGTCGTTGCCGCCGTGGCGGCGGTCACCGTGATCTCGCCGACCAGCGAACGGAACAGGTCGAGCGTGTGGATGGCCTGGGTGATCAGCACGCCGCCGCCGTCGCGGGCGAGCGTGCAGCGGCCGGGCTGGTCGTAATAGGCTTGCGGCCGCCACCACGGCACCGTGCAGGTGGCGGCGCCGATGTCGCCGAGTTCGCCGCCCTGCATCGCCGCCTTCAGCCTCACCGCCGCCGGCCGGAAGTGGTGCTGCAGCGTCACGGCGAGCGTCAGGTCGGCCTGACGCATCGTGTCGACGATGGCGCCGGCGCGCTCCAGCGTGATGTCGAGCGGCTTTTCCAGCAGGACGTGCTTGCGGCCTTCGGCGGCCTGCCGGACCAGTTCGAGATGCGAGTTCGGCGGGGTCAGGATCCACACCGCATCGATGTCGCGCGTGGCCAGCACTCCCTCGACATCGGTGGTCATCGGGAAGGCGAAGCGCTGTGCGAAGGCGCGCAGGCGATCCTCCGTGCGCGAGGCGACGACGACCACCTCGACCCGGTCGGCAAGATCGAGGAGGCTCTTCGCATGCGGCTCCACCGCATTGCCGAGCCCGATGATGCCGATGCGGATGCGCGCCATGCCCAGTTCCCCGTTTCGCCCACGCGCCGCGTCTGGCGCGCGGCTCGGGACGGAGTGTGCGGGATTTGCGGCGCGCCGACCAGTCGCGGGGGCGCGCTTTGGCGCTTGCCTCGCTGCCGGCTCCCATGCACTTTCCCAACTCCTTTCGGAGCGTCCCATGAAGAAGATCAAGATCACCGCCGGCCCCTACACCTTCGTCGCGAAGCTCGAGACCGAGGTCGCGCCGAAGACCTGCGCCGCCTTTGAGAAGGCGCTGCCCTTCATCTCGGAGATCATCCATGTGCGCTGGAGCGGCGAGGGCGTCTGGATGCCGCTGGGCGACCTGAACTTCGGTGTCGACTACGAGAACGCCACCAGCTACCCGGCGCCCGGCCAGATCATCCTCTATCCCGGCGGCGTGTCCGAGACCGAGATCCTCATGGCCTATGGCCCGGTCTGCTTCGCCTCCAAGGCGGGCCAGCTTGCAGGCAACCACTTCCTGACCATCATCGAGGGCATGGAGAACGTCCATCCGCTCGGCCGCCTCGTCCTTCTGAAGGGCGCCCACCCCATTCGCTTCGACGCGCTGTGACGGCTCCGCGCATCGCAGCCGGTGGCAAGGCCATCTATGGCGCGCCGCTCGGCATCCTCATGCTGGAGGCGCGCTTTCCCCGCATCCCCGGCGACATGGGCAACGGCACGACCTGGCCGTTCCCCGTGCTGTTTCGGGTGGTGCGCGGCGCCGATCCCGAGCGCGTCGTGCTGCAGGGCGCGCGCGGCCTGCTGCCGGACTTTATCGCCGCCGCCCGCGACCTCGTCGATCTTGGCGCCGAAGCCATCACCACCAATTGCGGCTTCCTCTCGCTGTTCCAGCGCGAACTGGCCGAGGCCGTCAACGTCCCGGTCGCAACCTCATCGCTGATGCAGGTGCCCTGGGTCCAGGCGACCCTGCCGCCCGGCCAGCGCGTCGGGGTGATCACGGTCAGCCGGGGGTCGCTCACCGACGCCCATCTCGACGCCGCCGGCGTGCCGCGCGACGTGCCGGTCGTCGGCACGGAGAATGGTCGCGAGTTCTTCCGCGTGCTGATCAAGGCGGAGAAGACCGACATGGACATTGCGCTTGCCGAGGCGGACATCGTCGCGGCGGGGCGCGACCTCGTCGCCCGCCACCCGGAGGTCGGCGCCATCGTGCTGGAATGCACCAACATGCCGCCCTATGCGGCGGCGCTGCGCGAGGCCGTCGGCCTGCCGGTCTATGACATCTATTCGATGATCACCTGGTTCCATGCCGGCCTGAGGCCGCGCCGCTTCGGCTGAGGCGCATCACCTTCCATCCCCCATCCGGCCATTCCGGTGACGTCCGTATTGACCAGGGCAAGGATTTGTTATTTGTTTGCTAGCAAGCAAATAAGATGACATGGGGATGACAGGGATGGGCGCCGTATCGCGGAGGGCCGCGCGGGTGGAGGGGGAGGCACAGGCCTCCGCTGAACCCGTCGCCATCCGCCGCAGACGGACCCAGGCGGAGCGCCGCGCCGAGGCGGAGAGCCGGGTGCTGGCGGCTGCCGCCGACATCGTCGCGGAGAAGGGCGTCGACGGGCTGACGCTCGCCGAAGCGGGAGAGCGCGCCGGCTACAGCCGCGGCCTCGCCGGCCACTATTTCAGATCCAAGGACGAGTTGCTCGCCGCCATGGCCGAGGCCATCCACGACGAGTTCAATCTGCTGCGCCGGGAGCGTCAGCGCGGCACGACCGGTCTCGCCACCCTCATGGCCACGATCGACGCCTCGTTCGGGCGTCCGGCGGTCGGCATGGTCAAGATGCGCGCCTATATCGCGGTGCTGATGGGCGCGGCCCACAAGCCGGCCCTTGCCGAGGCGGTCGCCGCCTTCAACCGGGAATCGGCCACCGATTTCGGCCGCCTGATCCGCAGCTCGATCGAGGCCGGGGACATCCGGCCGGACATCGATGCGCGCACGCAGGCCCTGATCCTGTCGGCGGCCCTGCGCGGCATCATGGCCCAGTGGGTGCTCGACCCCGAGGGCGTCGATCTCGTCCGTATCCGCACCGAGTTCATCGCGCTGGTCGAGCGCAGCCTCGTCAAACCCCAAGCCTGATCGAAACACCCAAGCAAGGAGAGGAAGTCCATGGATTTCTCGATGTCCGAACGCCAGCGTCACTGGCGCGACCGCGTGATCGCCTTCATGAACGCCCATGTCTATCCGGCGATGCCGACCTACGACGCCCAGATGGAGGGCTTCGGCGCCAACCGCTGGCAGGTCGTCCCCGTCCTGGAGGAACTGAAGGCCAAGGCGAAGGCGGAGGGCCTGTGGAACCTCTTCCTGCCGCCCTCCGCCGAGCATGACGACGACGAGTTCCACGGCGCCGGCCTGACCAACCTTGAATACGCCATGTGCTCCGAGCAGATGGGCCGGGTCGGCTTCGGTTCCGAGGTGTTCAACTGCTCGGCACCGGACACCGGCAACATGGAGGTGCTGCACCGCTACGGCTCGAAGTACCAGAAGGAGACCTGGCTTCGTCCGCTCATGGCCGGCCAGATCCGCTCGGCCTTCCTGATGACCGAGCCGGCTGTGGCCTCCTCGGACGCCACCAACATCGAGACCTCGATCCGCCGCGACGGCGACCACTATGTCGTCAACGGCCGCAAGTGGTGGTCCTCCGGCGTCGGTGATCCGCGCTGCAAGATCGCCATCGTCATGGGCAAGACCGACACGGGCGCGGCCCGGCACCTGCAGCAGTCGCAGATCCTCGTGCCGCTCGACGCTCCCGGCGTGAAGGTGCTGCGCCATCTGCCGGTCTTCGGCTTCGACGATGCGCCGCACGGCCATTCCGAGGTGCTGCTGGAGAACGTCCGCGTTCCCGCCGAGAACCTGATCCTCGGCGAGGGCCGCGGCTTCGAGATCGCCCAGGGGCGCCTGGGACCTGGCCGCATCCATCACTGCATGCGCACCATCGGCGTCGCCGAGGTGGCGCTGGAGAAGATGATCAAGCGCCTGCAGTCGCGCGTCGCCTTCGGCAAGCGCGTCTCCGAACAGTCGGTGTGGGAGCAGCGCATCGCCGAGGCCCGCATCGACATCGAGATGACGCGCCTCCTCTGCCTCAAGGCGGCGGACATGATGGACAAGGTCGGCAACAAGGTCGCCAAGCTTGAGATCGCCATGATCAAGGTGGCGGCCCCCCGCATCGCCCTCAAGGTCATCGACGACGCCATCCAGGCCCATGGCGGCGGCGGCGTGACCACCGACTTCGGTCTCGCCAAGTCCTATGCCCACATCCGCACGCTGCGCCTCGCCGACGGTCCGGACGAGGTGCACAACCGCTCCATCGCGCGGATGGAGATGGGCAAGTACACGAACCACTGAGGGCAATCGGCAATCGGTGACGGGCGGCCACGTTCCGGCCGCCCGCCGCCGGTGCCGCAAGCCCGTCCCGGAGGAAACCCCATGAATCTCTTCGACATGACGGGCAAGGTCGCCGTCATCACCGGCTCCTCGCGCGGCATCGGCCGGGCGATCGCCGAGCGCATGGCCGAGCATGGTGCGAAGGTCGTCATCTCCTCGCGCAAGGCGGGCCCCTGCGAGGAGGTGGCGAGCGCCATCAACGCGAAGCACGGCGCGGGAACGGCCATCGTCGTGCCCGCCAACATCTCCTCGAAGGACGATCTCCAGCGCCTCGTCGACGAGACGCGGGCCCAGCTCGGCCGCATCGACGTGCTGGTCTGCAACGCCGCCTCCAACCCCTATTACGGGCCGATGGCGGGCATCTCGGACGATGCCTTCGGCAAGATCCTCACCAACAACATCGTCGCCAACAACTGGCTGATCTCGATGGTTGTGCCGGAGATGATCGGGCGGAAGGACGGCTCGGTCATCATCGTCTCCTCCATCGGCGGCCTGCGCGGCTCGGAGGTGATCGGCGCCTACTGCATTTCCAAGGCCGCCGACATGCAACTCGCCCGCAACCTCGCCCACGAATACGGGCGTCACAACGTGCGCGTGAACTGCATCGCCCCCGGCCTGATCAAGACCGATTTCGCCAAGGCGCTGTGGGAGGACAAGGCGGCCCGCGAGGAGCGCGAGCGCGAGACGCCGCTGCGCCGCATCGGCGACCCCGACGAGATCGCCGGTGCTGCCGTCTATCTCGGCTCGAAGGCGTCGTCCTACATGACGGGACAGTGCCTGGTGGTCGACGGCGGCGTGACGATCTGAATGGCCGCCTTCCCACACCGCAACGGCCGCCCTGCACAATCGCAAGTGCGTCCTTCGAGGCGAGCCGCCGTCAAGATGCGCCTGCATCCTGACGGCGGCTCGCACCTCAGGATGAGGGCGGGTGGCGTCGGGCATCAGAGTCGGATCGCGCTCGTCCGATGAGCCTCATTCAACCGAGGTGCCATTCACACCCCTCCTCATCCTGAGGTGCGAGCCTCGGCGAGCCTCGAAGGACGCAATTCATTGGTGCAGGAAGAATCGGCCCGATGGCTGTCGATTCCAGCCTTCAATACAGCCCGCGTCCGCCGTTGATCTGCACCGTCTCCCCGGTGATGAACGAGGCCTTGTCGGAGGCGAGGAAGAGCACGAGGTTGGCGACGTCCTCGGCCGTGCCCTCGCGCTTCAGCGGGGTTCCCTCGACGGCCGACCGGCGGCCCTCCGGCGTGTTGAACTGCACGTGGAAGCGCGTGGCGATCAGCCCCGGCGCGACGCCGTTGACACGGATTCCGAGCGGCCCGAGTTCCTTCGCCAGCGCCCGGGTATAGGTGACGATGGCGCCCTTCGACGAGGCGTAGTGCAGGGCGCCCGGCCCGCCGCCGTCCATGGCGGCGAGCGAGGACATGGTGACGATGGCGCCCGACTTCTTCTCGCCCATGATCTTCGCCGCCGCCTGGCAGGTCAGGTAGGTCGACATGACGTTGAGGTCGAAGGTGCGTTGCCACAGGTCGAGCGTCGACTCGGCCGTGCCGACCCGCTTCAGGATGCCGCCGGCATTGGTGAAGACCACGTCCAGCGTGCCGAAGGCACGCAGGACGGCGGCGAAGGCCGCATCCGTCTCGTCGTGCTTCGTCAGGTCCGCCTTGATGGCGAGCGCCTGGCCGCCGGCCTTCCTGATCTCCTCCTCCAGCGCGTTCGCTTCGGCGCCGCTGGAAATGTAGGTGAAGGCGACTTTCGCGCCGGCCTTCGCGAAGGCGCGCGTCGCCGCCTCGCCGATGCCCGATGCGCCGCCGGTGACCAGCGCCACCTTGCCGGTGAAATCCATGATGCACTCCCGTGATTGCCGGCCGTAGGGACGGCCCGTCAGTTCAGAAATTCCGGTGACACCAGGCTCGGCAGGAACAGCGTCACCTTCGGCCAGACGATGACCAGCGCCAGCACCATAAACAGCGGGATCAGCATGATCAGCGTGTCCTTGATCGCCGCGCGCATGCGGATGCCGGCCACCGCACAGGCGATCATGAGACAGAGCCCGTAGGGTGGCGTGACCAGCCCGAAGGCGAGCGAGACGATACCGACCATGGCGAAATGGACCGGATCCATCTCCACGGCCTTGGCCAGCGGTTGCAGGATCGGCCCGCAGATGATGATGGCCGGAATGGCGTCGAGGAAGCAGCCGACGAGCAGGAAGACGGCGGCGATGAAGAAGCCGGTGGCGATGAAGCCCATCTCCCAGGCCGAGACGCCGGTGAGGATCGCCTCGGGGATCTTGTAGTAGGCGAGGAGCCAGCCGAAGCAACTCGCCGTGCCGACGCAGAACAGGATGACGCCGGTCAGCCGGCCGGTATCGAGCAGGGCGCCGTAGAGCCCCTTCATGTCCATCTCGCGATAGACGATGAAGGAGAGAACACCGGCATAGAGCACGGCGATGGCGGCCGATTCCGTCGCGGTGAACCAGCCGAAGATCTTGCCGCCGATGATGATGCCCGGCGTCATCAGCGCCAGAATCGAATGGGCGCAGGCGCACAGGAGGGCGCGCCACGTTTCGCGCGGATAGGTCGGGTAGCCACGCCTCACCGAATAGATGTGGACGGTGGCCATCTGCGCACCGGCGATGAGGATGCCGGGGATGATGCCGGCGAGGAACAGGGCGCCGATGGAGGTGGTGAGGATGCCGCCCCAGACGATCATCAGGATCGATGGCGGGACGATCACGGCAAGCACGGCCGAGACGGCGGTGATGGCGACGGAGAACGAGTCGTCATAGCCCGCGCGTCGCTGCGCCTCGATGAAGATCTTCGACTGGCTGGCCGCGTCGGCGGTGGACGAGCCCGAGATGCCGGCGAAGAACAGCGACAGCACCACGTTGATCTGCGCGAGGCCGCCGGGCCAGTGGCCGACCATGGTGCGCGAGAGCTTGAGCAGGCGCTCGGTGATACCACCGATGTTCATCAGGTTGGCGGTGAGCAGGAAGAACGGCACCGCCAGCAGGATGAACGAGTTGAAGGCGTTGAAGCTCTCCGACATCAGCGACACGGTGTCGAGCCTCGGCTCGATGGCGAGGATCGGCAGGCAGGCGAGGCCGAGCGCGAAGGCGACCGGCACGCGCAGGGCGAGGAGCCCGAAGAAGGACCCGAACAGGATGAGGGCCGCCTGGCCGGCGGTCAGCGTAGCTCCCGTCATAGGTTGAGCGTTCCTGCGTCGATATCGGCCAGCGAGGCCTTCTGCGGCGGCGCCTTGCGGCCCGCGATGATCAGGATGTCGTCGAGCATCTGCTCGCCGAGGAAGATGATCCAGGTCAGCCCCATCAGCGGCCAGGGCAGGTGGATCAGCCAGAGCGGCAGTTCCGCGAGTTCCGAGGTGCGGAACCAGGCGAATTCCGTGAACTTGATGCCGGCGAACAGGAAGACGAAGGCAATCACCAGGATGCCGATGCGCCCGGTGAGCCGCGCGACAGCCTCGCCGCGCGGCGGCAGTTCCGGCATCACGTCGACCTCGAAATGGGTCGATTCCCTGACCCCGATCATGGCGCCGATCGAGATCGTCCAGATGAACAGGAAGCGGGCCATCTCCTCGGTCCAGATGTAGCTGGGGATCAGCGCCGTGTGGCGCGAGAAAATCTGCAGGCTGACCGGGATGATGAGGATCGCGACGGATGCGACGACGAGATGCGACAACAGGCTCGCATAGGCCGCCGTGAACCGCCGCCAGAGGCTGGGCACCTCGCCGCCGGCAGGACTGTCGGACAGGGTCATGGCACGCTTTCGCAATGGATTCGGGGGCGGCGACGCCACCATGCGGGAGTGCAGCCCGCGCAGTCTGCCCGGGCCGCGATCAGGGCTGGATCAGGCGCCGCTGACCTGACCGAAGATCGCCTCCGCACCGACCTCCTTGGCATAGGCGGCCATGACCGGGTCGGTCAGCTTCTTCATGGCGTCGCGCTCCTCGAAGGTGATGCGCTTCAGGCGTCCGGCCTTCTCCAGGGTCTCGAGCTTGGCGCCGTCCTCGCTGGATTCGACCTGGCGGCCGTACTCACCGGCCTCGGCGCCGGCACTGATGATGGCGTCCTGCAGATCCTTCGGCAGGGTGGCCATGGTCTTCATCGAGAAGCAGATCGGCCGGATCGAGACCGCGTGCTGCGTCATGATGAGGTTCGGCGCGACCTCGTAGAACTTCATCGCCTCGACGCCCGCAGCCTCGTTCTCGCCGGCCTGAATCACGCCGTTCTGGATGGCGTTGTAGACCTCGTTGTAGGCGATGACGGTGGGTGACATCCCGACCGCGGCGAAGGTGCGCGACCAGATCGGCGCACCCTGCACGCGCACCTTGAGGCCGCGCATCTCGGCGAGGTTCTTGATCGGCTTGTTGGCGAAGATGTTGCGCGTGCCGCCGCCCGCATGGCCGATCAGGCGCACGCCGGCGCGTCGCTCCACCTCGTCCTCGATGGGCTTCAGCATGTTCGCCTTCACAACGGTGCCCATGTGGGCGACGTCGCGGAAGACGAAGGGGGCGTCGATGAAGGGCGCCGAGCGGGCAAAGGTCGACATGTGCGCCGGCGAGACAATGGCGTAGTCCACGGCGCGGCCCTGGGCCATGTATTCGAAATACTGCTTCTCGAGGCCGAGAGAGGAATTCTTGTGAAGGTTGAAGTTGACCGGCTTGCCGTAGAGCGCCTTCACGCGCTCCTCGAAGCGGACGAGGGCCTTGGTGAAGGCATGGTCGTCGTTGAACTGCACGGCGCCGTTCAGCGTGACCGGCGCCTGGGCGCGGAGCACGCTCGGGCTGGCGACGAGAGCGGCCGCCGACGCTGCGCCGAGGCCGAGAAGGACCTGCCTGCGCTCCAGTTTCCCTGTGACATCCATCTCGAAATCCTCCCTTGAGCAGTGATGCGCTCTGTGGCGCTGCCCGGTGTGGCCCGGGTCCAGGAAGGAGTATGTCAGAAAGATCAGCGGCCGGACAATTGCAAAAGCCCGTGCTGCGCTGCAAATTTAAATGGATTTATATCGCAATGCGGCAGGCGTTTACTTTGCGGTGCAGCATGATCAGGCGGGGATAACAGGCGACCAACATTCTGTCCGATGTGACCGTCGTCATGCGCTGGGAATTGACCAGACCAGCCCCTGCCGTTGCTTGTCCGGTGCGTAGTTCCTGTACGTTATGCGACCGATTCCAGCAGAGTGTATCCCCCGATGAGCCGCATCCCGTTCCGTCTCCCCGTCATCCTCGGCCTGATCGCGGCCCTACAGGGCATGGCCCCCGCCGAGGCGCAGCAGCGTCAGGCATCCTGCCGCGCCAACGGGGCGCGCTACGTCCTGATCGGCACCCCGCAGGTGACGGCTCTGTTCCGCGGTGCGGTCGATGAGGCGACCGCCGCCTCCGATCTCGTCTTCCAGGTGACCACGCCGCAGCGCGACTATCTCTTCCGTTTTTCACCAGAGCCAGGGCTACGGGCGCATCAGCCTCGAGCCGGTCGCCCATCCGGGCCGCACGCCCGGCTACCGCTACCAACCGCTGCCCTAGCCCGAAGGTTCGCCGCTGCTGGTCTTCAACGCCTTCACCCGCGCCTTGCGCAGGGTCGAGGAGCCGCCGCGCATAGGGCGGCCGGCGCCGGACCTCATCTTCGTGCCCGACCTGGGCTCCAGGCTCTGGTACGATCCCGCCAGCCTTACGGACCTGACCGGCGCCGAGCGCGACCCCGTCCCCACGGCCATGTTCCGGCGAGTCTCCTGTGGCCCCGGACGCGATCCCGGTCGGTGACGGGGCAATCTGTCGCAACGGTCCGCCTCGCCCGCTAAAGACTCTGTAACGCGTGGTTTCTACAAGGCGGAATCGGCTGCGGCCGCGCTCGGGTGGCGGCAAGTAGATCGGCGAGGCGTTACAGCGCTCGCCGTGTATTAAAGCGTCCTAATCATCCGGATTAAGGATGTGTTTATAATGTTGTTCCGTCTTGCGCGGACCTGGCTAGACTGACGCTCATGTTGCAGCCAATCGCGCATGACACGATGGAGGATGCCTACGCGCTGCTGGCGCGCGGCTTTCCCATGCGCACGCGCGACTTCTGGAAAGAGGGGCTGCTGCGCCAGTCACAGTTTCACATCGCCCAGGATCTCGGACCCGTCGGCCAGTTACTTTGGGTCAAGGGTGAGCCGGTCGGGGTCATCCTCACCATGCGTAGCCGTCGCGGTGGCGACGCCGCGCGGACGGTGGTCAACCTGTCCAGCTGGTACGTCGACGACCGGTACCGCCTTCTCGCCCCCCGCATGCTGCAACAGGTTCTCGCCGAGCCGTCCAGCACCTTCACCGACCTGACGCCGAGCCCGCCGGTGACGGCGATGATGGAGCGTTTCGGCTTCGTTCGCCGCCACGACGGCGGGCTGATCATTCCGCTGCCGCTTGCCGCGCTCCGTCCAGGCGCGGGCGGCGCCATCGCCGGCGTCGATGCCGCGGACATCGGGGCCGACGCGCGCCGGCTGCTGGACGACCATCTCACTTTCGGCTGCCTCGTCTGTTTTCTGCGGGCCGAGGGGGCCGATCAGCCGCTGGTCTTTTCCACCGCGCGTCGCAAGGGCCTGCCGACAGCGAGGCTGATCTATGCGACGGACGTTGCGGCAGTTCACCGCAATCTCGGTCCCATTGCGCGGTTTCTCCTGCGAAATGGCGCCATCTGCCTCGAACTGCCGGCGAAACGCGACGAAGCCGTCTTCGGTGGATGGTTCTCGCAGCGGTCCCGACCGACTTTCGTGCGCGGTGATGCCGTGACCGCGGAGGTTGATCACGCCTATTCGGAATTTGTTTTTCTTCGCATCTGATAATGCCGGTCGCCGAAGCAAGCGGGAGAATGACACGTGACGGTTGAGACCACCGGAGTTGCCGACGACATCGCAGGCTTCCTGAAGGACCGGTTCCCCCTGCTGGCGGGAAAGAGCATCACCGCCGGTACGGCCCTGCTCGCCAGCGGGGCGATCGATTCCCTCGGCATTCTCGACCTCGTCAGCTTCCTCTCCGAGCGCTTCGGGGTGGAACTGTCGGACGAGGATTTCGACCCGGCCAATTTCGAGACCTTCGGCCAGTTGGTGAGCTTCGTGGAGCGCTCCCGCGCGTGACGCCGTCGCCCTTCCTTCTCCACCATCTCCTCGATCAGGCGGCAGCCTCCCGCGCCGACCGCATCGCTGTCGTGGACGGGGATCGCTCGGCAACCTATGGCGAACTGGCCGCGGCGGCGCGCGCCTGCGCCGCGCGCTGCCTGGCGGAGGGGCTGGAGCGCGGCGACCGCGTCGCCATCTTCCTGCCGAAGAGCCTGGAGGAGTGCTGGTCGATCTTCGGTGTCGCGCGCGCGGGCGGCGTCTTCGTGCCGGTCAATGCCATGCTGAAGCCGGCACAGGTCCGCCACATCGTCGAGGACTGCGGCGCCCGCATCGTCCTGACCTCGGGCGCCCTGGCGACTGTGCTGGAGGAGGCCTTCGCTGGCCTGGATGGCATCCGTGTCGTGGTGGTCGACGCGCCGGATTTTGCCACCGGTGGGCCGGAGCGACCGCTTCCGCCGTCCGCCGGCATTGGCGAGGATCTCGCCGCCATCCTCTACACCTCGGGATCCACCGGCCGGCCGAAGGGCGTGATGCTCAGCCATCGCAACCTCCTCGCCGGCACGCGCATCGTGCGCACCTATCTCGACATCACGGCGCAGGACCGCATCCTGTCGCTGTTGCCGTTCAGTTTCGACTACGGGCTCAACCAGCTCCTGACGGCGGTCGAGCAGGGCGCCCGCATCGTGCTGCTGACGTTCCAGTTCGGCGCCGACATCGTGAGGGCCATCGAGGCCCACGGGATCACCGGCCTCGCCGGCGTCCCGACCATCTGGGCCATCCTCACCCGGGCGACGCCGCTGCTCGCCAGGACCCCGCTGCCGTCCCTGCGCTACATCACCAATTCCGGCGGCGCCGTGCCGTCGGAAACCGTGGCGAAACTGCGCGAGAAGCTGCCCACGACGCAGATCTTCCTGATGTACGGGCTGACGGAGGCGTTCCGCTCTACCTTTCTGCCACCGGAGGAGGTCGACCGCCGGCCGACCTCCATCGGCAAGGCCATTCCCGAATGCGAGATGCTGGTGGTGACGGCCGAGGGCCGTCGCGCCAGGCCGGGCGAGCCCGGCATCCTCGTCCATCGCGGGCCGACCGTCTCGCTCGGCTACTGGAACCGCCCTGACGCGACGGCGGAAGTCCTCAAGCCCCATCCATTCCGCCCGGCGACCGAGGGCGGTGAGATCGTCTGCTATTCGGGCGATCTCGTCACGGAGGACGAGGACGGCTTCCTCTATTTCGTCGCCCGCAACGATGCGATGATCAAATCCTCCGGCCATCGCATCAGCCCCACCGAGGTGGAGGAATGCCTGATGGCGGTCGGCGCCTTCCAGCATGTGGCCGTCATCGGCCTGCCGGACGCCTTTGCCGGGCAGAAGGTGCATGCGGTGGGCGTCGCCTCCGGCGAGGTGGACGTGGCCGTCGTGCTGCAGGCGGCCGCCGACCAGCTGCCCGCCTACATGGTGCCGCGCGCCATCGAACTCGTTGACCGCCTGCCCGTCACCCCCAATGGCAAGGTCGACTATGTCGGCCTGGTGCGCGAGCGCTCCGATGGTCACTGAGACGGCTCCGCCGCTCGCATCGAGCCTCGTCATGCAGAACTTCGGCCAGTCGAAGGACGACCTGCTGATCGGCGGACTGACGGCCCGTAGCCTTGCCGAGCGGTTCGGTACGCCTCTCTTCGCCTATGACGCGGCCATCATCCGTCGGTCCTACCGGGACCTCGCGGCCGCGCTCGAGGGCTTCGCGACCATTCACTACTCCATCAAGGCCAATCCCAACCCGGCTGTCGTGCGTGTTCTCCACGACGAGGGCGCGGGGCTGGAGATCGCCTCTCTCGGCGAGTTTCGCGCGGCACTCGCCGCCGGCGCCGATCCCGCGCGCATCCTCTTCGCCGGTCCCGGCAAGCGCCGGGGCGAACTCGAGCAGGTCATTGCTGGCGGCATCGGCGAGATCCACCTCGAGAGCCTCGAGGAGATCGGCCATGTCGAGGCCATCGGCGCGGCGCTCGCCCACCGCGTCGCGGTGGCGCTGCGCGTCAATCCGGTGGCGGAGGCGCAGGGCGGCGCGATGCGCATGGGCGGCAAGGCCGCGCCCTTCGGCTTCGATGAGGAAGACATCGACGCCATCGTCGACCGCATCGCGGCCTCCCCGCACCTGGACCTGACCGGCGTTCATCTCTTCGCGGGAACGCAGATCCTCGACGCCGAGGTGCTCCTCGGCCAGTGGCGGCATGGCCTCGTCGTCGCAAGCCGGGTCGCGGCGCGGCTCGGGCAGCCTCTCCGCACCATCGATCTCGGCGGCGGCCTCGGCATTCCCTATTTCCCCGGCGACCGGATGCTGGACCTCGGCGCTGTCAGCGCGGGTCTCGGTCCGCTGATCGCGGCGCAGCGAGCCGATCCGCTGATCCGCGGCGCCCATGTCCTCGTCGAGCCCGGTCGCTATCTGGTCGGCCCGGCCGGCGTCTATCTGTCATCCGTGCTGGCGGCCAAGGTGTCGCGCGGCCAGCGCTTTCTCGTCGTCGATGGCGGCATGCACCATCACCTCGCCGCTTCGGGGAATCTCGGGCAGGTCATCAAGCGGGACTATCCGGTCCTCGCCGCTTCGCGCATGAGCGAGGCCGCGACCGGACCGGCCAGCGTCGTCGGCCCGCTCTGCACGCCGCTCGACACGCTGGCGCGCAAGGTGGAGATGCCGGACCTGGTGGCCGGCGACCTCGTCGCCGTGCTGCAATCGGGCGCCTATGGCCCGACTGCAAGCCCGGCCGGCTTCCTCAGCCATCCCGCGCCCGCCGAAGTACTCATCGACGGCGGCGCGGCAAGGCTGATCGGCGGGCCGTAGGGCCTTTTCGAGCGACGTGGTTCCCGGCTCGCGTTCCGACAATGCGATGACAGGACCCTAGTAGGCCGAGCCGGTGCCGAAGGCGGCGCCCCTGGCCTTCAGCGTCTCGTCCACCCAGCTGCGGTCGAGCGTGCCCTCGGCGATGGCCTTCATCGTCGCGTCCTCGGCAGCCAGTTGCTTGCGGGCGAGCGCGGCGACGGCCGCAACCTCGGCCCGTGGCACCGCCAGAACGCCATCCGCATCGCCGACGACGATGTCGCCGGGGGCAATGTACTGCCCGCCGATCACGGCACCCGTGTTGATCTCGCCGGGGCCGTCTTTGTAGGGGCCGCGATGGGTGACGCCGGCCGCAAACACCGGCAGGCTCATGGTGACGAGGGCGTCGCTGTCGCGGATGGCGCCGTCGATGACGATGCCGGCCGCGCCGCGCTTCAGCGCGAGCCGCGCCATGATCTCGCCGATGATGGCGTTGGTCAGATCACCGCCGGCATCGACCACGATGACGTCGCCGGACCCTGCCATGTCGATCGCCTTGTGGACGAGGAGATTGTCTCCGGGCCGCGTTCTGACCGTCAGTGCGAAGCCGAGCATCGGCGTCCCGTCATGCATGGGCCTCAGCGCCGGTCCGGCGGCGAAAAGCCTCGCCATGTTGTCGCTGATGAGTGGCGTCGGCACGCCGGCGAGCAGCGCCAGCAGGGCCGTATCGTTGGGAAGGGGCTTCGGCAGGACCTGGAAACCGAGGGACATGGCGGGCTCCGGATCAGCCGTTGAAGGATTCGATGGCGGCAAGGTCGAGGGCGTCGAGCAGCGCGCGCTTCTCCGCCTCGTTGCCCGAGCCCTCGATGATGATGAGGGTGCGTCCGAGCAGGACCTGGATGTTGCCGTCGCGGGCGAGGACCGCCGTCTTGCCCTTGATGCGGAAGACGCGGCCCATGGCGCCGAGCATCTGGGCATTGGAGAAGAGCGGTGCCATCTGGGCGATCATCGGCGAGTTGGCAAGCACCTGCACCGTCACGTGGCGGTCGCCGTTGGAATAGCGGCGCTTGGCGATGAGGCCGCCGCCGAACATGGCGGCCGCGCTGGCGTCGGTCTCCGCCTCGTCGGCGGTCCAGCCGCGCGGGGCGGGGGGAAGGAAGCGCGACAGGCCGGTGGCGCTGCGCTGAGCGATGAGCTGCGAGGCGACGTCGAGGGCCGCCTTTGCCGCCACGAGGTCGTTGGACTGATAGGCGCGGCGCGCTTCCTCGATGGCGTCGCGGATGTCGTCTGCAAGGGCCGGCGCGGCTAAGGAGAGCGTGGCGGCGATCAGGGCACCGCGCAGCATGCGGGTCAACGTCATGGCGAAAATCATCCTCGTCGGCGAGCCCCGGCCCTGCCGGAGCCGGTGAATCGTCCCCGCCAAAGGCTATAGCGGCTCACGTTCGGGAAGGCACCCCCTTGCCTCGGGCGGGTGGTGTGCAGACACCGGCGTCCGGAGCGGCCTATTCGCTCGCCAGGATCATGTTGCGAACGATGGGATAGACCTGCCCCTCCCACCTGCGGCCCGAGAAAACGCCGTAGTGGCCGACGCCCGCCTGCATGTGATGGCGCTTGCGGAAGGGCTTCAGCTTGGGAACGAGATCGTGGGCGGCCACCGTCTGGCCGATGGAGCAGATGTCGTCGCGCTCGCCCTCGACGGTCAGCAGCGCCGTGCGGCGGATGGCCGAGGGATCGACCGGCCGCCCCTTGTAGGTCAGTTCCCCTTTGGGCAACAGCGCGCGCTGGAAGACCATGTCGATGGTTTCCAGATAGAACTCCGCCGTCAGGTCGAGGACGGCGAAATACTCCTCGTAGAAGACGCGGATCGCCTCCGCCTTCTCCGTCTCGCCGCGGGCGATATGGCCGTGCATGTCGAGATGCGAGCGGATATGGCGGTCGCGGTTCATCGCCAGGAAGGCGGTGAGCTGGAGGAAGCCCGGATAGACCCGCCGCCCGGCGCCGGCATGGGGCAGCGGCACAGTGCTGATCAGGTTCTTCTCGAACCACTCGTAGGGGTGGTTGAAGGCAAGTTCGTTGACCTTGGTGGGGTTGATGCGCACATCGACCGGGCCGGCCATCAGCGTCAGGCTGCGCGGCTGGGCGGGGTCGTCGGCCTGGGCCATGACGGCGGCCGCCGCCAGAGCCTGGACGCAGGGCTGGCAGACCGCGACCACGTGGGAGCCCGGCCCCATGACGTGCAGGAATTCGATCAGGTGCTCGACATATTCGTCGAAGCCGAAGCGCCCCGCGGTCCAGGGAACGTCGCGGGCGTTGTGCCAGTCGGTGATGAAGACGTCGTGGTCCTGCAGCAGCGTCTTCGCCGTGTTGCGCAGAAGCGTGGCGAAGTGGCCGGAGAGAGGGGCGACCAGCAGCACCTTCGGCTGGTTGATGGCGATGTCCTTGCGAAAGTTCAGCAGGGTGCCGAAGGGCGTCGTGTGGACCGGGACCTCGGTCACCTCGGCCTCGCGGTTGCCGACCATGACGCTGGCGATCCCGTAGTCCGGCCGTGCGTGGGAGAAGCCCGCATTGGCCACCAGGGACCAGGTCGCCATGATCTCCCGTCCGAGCCGGGCCTCGGAAGACTCGAGGGACGGCCCGAAGGCGGCCAGGGCCATCCGCGCCGCGTCGCGCACGGGCTCGAAAAGCCTGCTCTGAAACTCGAACGCGCGATACATCATGGGCCGTCCGGGCTGGGTCGTCATGCCACATTGGCATGGATCAAAAAAAAGCTAGTGCACTTTTTGCTGCGCTGCGAGAGTATTCTTCTGGAAGGGTTGCTGCGCGGCGGCGGCCTTCGGTCAGGGAGGTTCGGAATGGCCAAGGCCAAGCTCACCATTTCGAGCAAGAACTATTCGTCCTGGTCGCTGCGCGGCTGGTTGCTCTGCCGCATGGCGGGCCTTGCCTTCGAGGAGGTTCCCGTCTCCATCGACGATCCGGGGCAGCGGGCCGAACTCCTGCTCCTGTCGCCCTCGTTCCTGGTTCCCGCGCTGATGGATGACGGGGCCAAGATCTGGGGCACCTGGGCCATTGCCGAATATCTCCACGAGAAATTTCCCAAGGCCGGACTGTTTCCGGATGATCGTCTGGCGCGCGCCCATTGCCGCTCGATCTCGGGGGAGATGCATTCCGGCTTCCAGAACCTGCGCTCCGCCCTGCCGATGAACCTCAAGGCGCGCTATTCCGGCTTCAAGGTGTGGGCCGGGGCGCAGCCGGACATCGAGCGTATCCTGTCGATCTGGTCGGAATGCCTCAATGCGCATGGCGGCCCCTGGCTGTTCGGCGCCACCCCGACGGTCGCGGACGCGATGTACGCGCCGGTCTGCATGCGCTTCGCCACCTACGACGTGCCGATCGATGCAGGCGCGGCCGCCTATTGCCGCACCATCCTGGACTGGGCGCCGCTCAAGGAGTGGATCGCCGCCGCCAAGGCCGAGCCCGAGGAGATCGAGGAGCTCGATGTCGAGTTCTAGGACGGGCCGTGCGCGCCTCCTCGTCCTCGCCGTCGTGCTGATGTTCCTCGTGCCGATCGGCTGGTCGGCGACCGACCATGCCATCGGCTATCCGGGTCCGGACTGGTCGATGGCGGGGCGGGCCAGCGCCGGCCTTCTGCCCCCTCCCGCAGCGGCCCCCGAGGCCATGATTCGCGTCTATGCGGCCCGCACCGTGCGTTGGCGCGGCATCTTCGCGACCCATACCTGGATCGTCCTCAAGGATGCGGGCGCCGCCCGCTACGACCGCTTCGACTATACGGCCTGGGGCGATCCGATCCGGACCAACGGCTTCCCGCCAGACGGGCGCTGGTTCGGCCAGGATCCGGTCCTCGTCTTCGCCGCTGACGGGGAGGTGGCCGCCCGCGCCATTTCGAAAATCAGGGCGGCCATCGCCGGCTATGCCCATGCCGACCGCGGCGACTACCGCGCCTGGCCGGGTCCGAACTCGAACACCTTCGTGGCGGCGGCGCTGGCCGCGGCGCCCGAACTGCAGGCGAGCCTGCCGCCGACCGCCATCGGCAAGGACTTTCCGCATGACGGCCGCTGGCTCGCGCCTGCGACCGGCCTCCTCGGGTTTCGCGCCACGCTCGGCGGCTATCTCGGCCTGACGGTCGGCTGGTCCGAGGGCCTCGAGATCAGCGTTTTCGGCGCGGTGCTGGGGATCGACATCCGGCGGCCGGCGATCAAGCTGCCGGCGATCGGGCGCGTCGGCTTCGGCGAGTCGTTCGTCTAGCCGCCGTGGCCAGCGCGCTTCAGGCGGTTCACGGCGAGATCCATGGCCGAGAGGAAGCTCGACCGGTCGCGGGCTGAGAAGGCGTTCGGCCCGCGTGTCGTGCCGCCCGCCGAGCGGATGTCATCCATCAGGTTGCGGGTGGCCAGCGCCATGCCAATGGCGCCGGAGTCGAAGAGCTTGCCGTTCGGCGCCAAGGTCGTCGCGCCCGCCTTCACCGCACGCGCCGCCAGCGGGATGTCGGCGGTGATGACGAGGCTGCCGGGTCCCACCCGCCCGGCGATCCAGTCGTCCGCGACATCCGGCCCTTCACTCACCACCACTCGTTCGATCCAAGGTTCGCGCGGCACGGCAATCGGACTGTTGGCGACGACCTTGACGGTGAGGCCATAGCGCTGCGCCACCCGGTAGATCTCGTCCTTCACCGGGCAGGCATCGGCATCGACATAGACGACGATCGGGGAGAGGCCGCTCATGGATCAGGTGCGGTCGCGGTTCTTGCGATGCTTGAAGCCGCCGCGCTCGGCCTTGCCCTTGGTGGCATGCGGCGGCGGACGCTTCTTGGCGAAGGGCTTGCTGTCACGGTCCTCGCGTCCCGCCTCCGGCCTCTGGCGGAAGCGCGGCGGCGGAGCACCGCCCTCGCCTTCCTGGATCGGCGTGATGAACACGTCGTCTGCGTTGGCCTTGCGGGCATTGACGATGAAGGTCTCGGCGAGGGCCGCCGAAACCTGGAACTCCGTCGTCGTGTCCTGGATACGGATCGCGCCGATGTCGTCGCGCATGACCTTGCCGCGGCGGCAGAGCATGGGCAGCAGCCACTTGGGATCGGCACGGTTCTGCCGGCCGACATCGGCCCGGAACCAGGCCATGTCGCCGGTCACCTTCAGGTCGCGCTCGGCCCGGCCGCGCGGGCCGGCGGTGGCGCTGCGGGCAAAGCCCGGATCGGAGACCTCCTCGGGCTCGGGCAGGCGCGAACGCAGAACCCGCGCCAGCGCAACCGCGATATCTTCGGGAGCCTTGCGTTCCATCAGCACCGCGGCGACCTGACGATCCTCCTCGCTGGGTTCCTCGGTCAGGAGCGGGTCGGCGAAGATGCGCTCGCGGTCGAGGGCGCGGATGTCGTCGGCCGTCGGCGGTCCGGCCCATTCGGCGCGGATGCCGGCTTCCGCCAGGAGGCTCTCGGCGCGACGGCGTCGGGTGGTCGGCACCAGCAGGACGCTGACACCCTTGTTGCCGGCGCGGCCGGTGCGGCCGGAGCGATGCTGCATCACCTCGGCATCGTGCGGCAGTTCGGCGTGGATGACGAGGGCGAGATTCGGAAGGTCGATGCCGCGGGCGGCGACGTCGGTGGCGACGCAGATGCGGGCGCGCCCGTCGCGCAGCGACTGCAGGGCGAGGTTGCGCTCGTGCTGGCCGAGTTCGCCGGACAGGAAGACGGCCGAGAAGCCGCGCTCGACCAGCGTCGCCTGGAGGTGGCGCACGGCATTGCGCGTATTGGCGAAAATGATGGTCGTCTTCGGCTCGAGCTGGCGCAGGATGTTGACGACGGCGTGTTCCACCTCGTTCGGAAAGACGCGGATGACGCGGTATTCGATGTCCTGGTGGCCGCGCTCGCCGGCACCCGATTCGATGCGCAGGGCGTTGCGCTGGTAGCGCTTGGCCAGCGTCGCGATGGCGGACGGGATGGTGGCAGAGAACAGCAGCGTGCGGCGGTCCTCGGGGGTCGCGTTGAGGATGAACTCGAGGTCATCGCGAAAGCCGAGGTCGAGCATCTCGTCGGCCTCGTCCAGCACCACGGCCTTGGCCTTGAAAGGTTCGAGAGCGCCGCGCTCGATATGGTCGCGCAGGCGGCCCGGCGTGCCGACGACGATATGGGCGCCGTCCTCGAGCAGTCGCCGCTCGCGGCGGGCATCCATGCCGCCGACGCAGGCGATGATGCGCGCCCCGGTGTCGGCATAGAGCCAGGTCAGTTCGCGCTGCACCTGCAGCGCCAGTTCGCGCGTCGGCGCGACGATCAGCGCCAGCGGCGCGGCGGTGCGGTGCAGACGCTCGGCATCGCCCATGAGCGTGTCGACGAGGGCGAGGCCATAGGCGACCGTCTTGCCGGAGCCGGTCTGGGCGGACACGAGCAGGTCTCGGCCTGTCGCGGCGGGCGCCAGAACGGCGCTCTGGACGGGCGTGAGGTCGACATAGTCCCGGGCGGAGAGAGCCGCGGCAAGCTGGGGCGGAATGAGGAGTTCGGTCACGTGGCGGATTGTCCTGAATGGGTCCGCGCCGGCTGAAGATGGCCGGTCAGGGAACGGCGGACATGGCGGCGACGGAATGCTGGCCGTCTCCCTAGGCCTTTCCTGCGGAAAAAGCCACGTCTTTTGCAGTGCAGCAACAAAGGGGTGCCGGCTCAGCCGAGTTCGGTCGCGATCCGGCGCAGCAGGGCGAGGAATTCCGCCTTCCTGTCGGCACCGACAATGCGGTCGAGTTCGCGGTCGTGCTCCCGCGCCGAGGCCATGAGGCGCTGGTGCAGGGCGCATCCGGCCGACGTCAGGGTCAGCGTGTAGCTCCGCCGGTCTTTCGGCGCCCGCTCGCGCAGCACGAGGCCGCGCTTGACGAGATCGTCGAGGGTCGAGGTGAGCGTCGACTTGTCCCGTCCCGCCGCCTTGCCGAGGGCAGTCTGGGTCATGCCCGGGTTTTCGGCGATCAGCGTCAGCACGGCGAAGCGCCGCGGCTTGAGGTCGGGATCCCCGACGCGCTGGGCGAAGGCCCGAAACGACGCCTCCTGGGCGATCCTCAGGTGAAAGCCGATGAAATTCGACAGCGGACCGAGGCGGGCGGCGTCGTCCGCGCGGCCTTCAGGGGCGGCCTTGCCGGGTGCATTGGTGAGGGCGTCTGACATGAGTCTTCGTCCAGGCGGATGAAGCGCCTCGTTCACCGTGAATGTCGCATGGCGGGCGAGGGCTCACAAGATGGTGTTGACTCTAACAGTTGGATATCCAACTAATTGCCCGTCACGGTACAGGACCCCGATGTACACAGCGTCCACCGCCTTCCTCGAAGCGCTCGCCGAAGCCGGCGTGGACTACCTGTTCTCGAATTTCGGCAGCGACCATCCCGCACTGATCGAGGCCCTGGCCGAGGCCCGCGCCGCCGGCCAGCGGATGCCGAAGGTCATCACCTGCCCGAACGAGATGGTGGCGCTGACGGCGGCCCAGGGCTACGCGCAGGTCACCGGCCGGGCACAGGCCGTCATCGTCCATGTCGAATGCGGGACGCAATCGCTTGCGGGGGCTGTTCACAATGTCTCGAAGGGACGGGTGCCGGTGCTGATCTTCGCCGGCGCCTCGCCTTTCACCCAGTTCGGGGAGATGAAGGGCAGCCGCAACGAGTTCATCCAGTGGATCCAGGACGTCCACGACCAGCGCGGCATCGTCCGCGGCTACATGCGCTACGACGCGGAGCTGCGGACGGGGCGCAACATCAGGCAGATGACCTTCCGTGCCATGCAATTCGCCCATTCCGACCCCAAGGGCCCGGTCTATCTGATGGGTGCCCGCGAGGTCATGGAGGAGGCGCTCGACCCGGCGGGGCAGGCGGGCATGGACGTCGCGGATTTCGCGCCGATCGCCCCGGCGGCGATGCCGCAGGAGGCGGTCCACGCGCTGCTCACTGATCTGGCGCAGGCCCACCGGCCGCTGATCGTCACCTCCTATCTCGGCCGCAACCCGCAGGCGGTGAGGGAATTGCAGCGCCTCGTCGGCCCGCTCGGCATCGCCGTGCTGGAGAGCGTGCCGAATGCGGTAAACCTGCCGCACGACGACCCGATGTATCAGGGCTGCCAGTGGAACGAGCCGCGCCAGAACCCGCTGCTGGCCGCCGCCGATGTGGTCGTCGTCATCGATTCCGACGTGCCGTGGATCCCGACCGTGTCCAGACCGCGCTCGGGCGCGAAAATCTGGCACCTCGACGTCGATCCTCTGAAGCAGGACATGCCGCTGTGGTCCATTCCTGCGCGCCGGGTCTTCCGCGTCCACGCCGAGACGGCGCTCGCGCAGCTCAATGCCGGCCTCGATCGCATCGCGCTCGACGTCGCCCGCATCGGCGAGCGGCGCGCCCACTACAGCCGCCTGCACGAGGAACGGAAAGCCGCGCTTGCCGCCGCCGAGCGCAAGCCGACCGGTGATGTCCTGACCGCGGAATACGTGACGGCCTGCGTCCGCGCCCATGTCGATGCCGACACGATTGTCCTCAACGAGGGCATCACCAACTATCCCGTCGTGGTGAACCACATCGCCCCGACCCGGCCCGGCCAGATGCTCAATTCCGGCGGCGGCAATCTTGGCTGGACCGGGGGCGCCGCAATCGGCGCCAAGCTCGCCGACCCCGCCAAGACCGTCATCGCCCTGACCGGTGACGGCTCCTACATGTTCTCCCAGCCCTCGACCGTCCACTGGATGGCGCGTCAGTACGGCACGCCCTTCCTGCAGGTCGTCTTCAACAACCGCGGCTGGCGCGCTCCGCGCTATTCGACGCTCGCGGTCCACCCGTCCGGCCATGCGAGCCGCTCGGACGATATCGGCGTCGCCTTCGATCCGCCGCCGGACTATTCTGCAATCGCAGCCGCGGCCGGCGGTGCCCATGCCCGCAAGGTCAGGCACCCGGACGAGGTCGAAGGCGCGATCGCGGAGGCCATGCATGTCGTGAAGGTTGAGAAGCGGGCGGCTGTTCTCGATGTGTGGTTGCCCCATCTCATGGAAGGCTAGGGACGAAACGGGACCGATCCGGCGGCGCTCAACGACCGCGGACGGAACGACAGGGAGGAACGAGGAATGACGACAGGGATTATGACCCGCCCCGATCGCCGACGGTTGATGGGGGGCGCTCTCGGCATCGGCGCACTGCTGGCGAGCCCCGGCATCGTCCGGGCGCAGAACTGGCCGAACCGCAACATCCGTATCGTCGTCGCCTTCCCGCCGGGTGGGGCGGCCGATATCGTCACGCGGCACCTGACCGAGCGGCTCACGCAGGAATGGGGGCAGGCGGTCATCGTCGAGAACCGCGGCGGGGCAGGGGGGAACGTTGCTTCCGCGGAAGTCGCCCGCGCCGAGCCTGACGGCCACACCCTGCTGATCACCTCCAGTGCGGTGGCCATCAACCACCTGCTCTATGCGCGCATGCCGCTCGACACCTACAAGGACCTGGCGCCCGTCGGCATGGGCATCACTGTGCCCAACGTCATGGTCGTGCCGGCGGCCTCGGCCGACAGGTCCGCCGCGGACCTGCTGGCGCGCGCCCGCGCCAATCCCGGCAAGCTGACCTACGGCTCGGCCGGCATCGGCTCGTCGATCCACATGGCCGGCGAACTGTTCAAGTATCTCGCCAAGGTCCACATGGTCCACGCGCCCTATCGCGGGGCGGGGCCGGCGATGAACGACCTGATCGGCGGGCGTCTCGACGTCATGTTCGACACGCTCACCGTTTCCGCCTCGCAGATCCGCGGCGGCACCATCCGGCCGCTCGGCGTCTCGACGAAGCAGCCGCTGCCGGAACTGCCGGGCGTGCCGGTCATCTCCTCCGTCGTGCCGGGCTACGAGATGCAGTCCTGGTTCGCCTTCTTCACCGCCGCCCGCACGCCGCCGGACATCGTTCAGCGCCTGTCGTCCGGGCTGAACAAGGCGCTGCACGATCCGGCGGTGGTGAAGCGCCTCGCCGACATCGGCACCACGCCGGTCGGCTCGACCCCGGAAGAACTCGCCGCCGCCATGCAGGCGGAGGTGAAGCTCTGGGAGCCGGTGATCAGGGCCGCGGACATCAAGATCGCTGGCTGACGTGCATGAGCCCGCCGCCTGCGGCGGGTGAGACGACGCACGAGGAGGCCGCAGACGCCGCCCGCGCCAATGGGAAGACAACGCCAACCCCCTGACGGGGACATCAGAGGAGGCCCATGATGAGCACATTCAAGCCCACCCGCCGCATTGTCGTCGGCGGCATCGCCGCCGCGACACTCGCCGCGCCAACCGTCCACGCCCAGGCGGGCGCCGTGAAGATCGGCTTCTCGATCTCCAAGACCGGCCCCAATGCCGGCGGCGCAAATGTCACGACGCTGCCGAACTACCAGATGTGGATGAAGGAGACGAACGAGGCCGGCGGCCTCAAGCTGCCGGGCGGCCAGCGCCGCATGATCGAGTTCGTCGAGTATGACGACCGCTCCCAGTCGGAAGAGGCGGTGCGCAACATCGAGCGCCTCGTCAACCAGGACAAGGTGGACCTGCTGCTGCCGCCCTGGGGCACGGCGATGAACCTCGCCGTCGCGCCCTCGTTCAACCGCGGCGGCTTCCCGCACCTCGCCTCCACCTTCTTCGTCGAGCGCCAGCCGGAACTGGTGAAGCGCTGGACCAACATGTTCCTGTTCCTCGACCGCCCGTCGACGGCGATCACCGCACTCACCGACCTGCTGGCGACGCTGAAGGACAAGGGCCTCGGCAACACGGTGGCGCTTGCCTCGGTGCAGGACCAGTTCGGCCTCGAGCTCGTTAGCGCCGCGCGCGCCGGCATCGCCAGGGCCGGTTTCCAGATCGTCATGGACCGGCAATATCCGCCGGGCACGCAGGACCTCGCCCCGATCATCTCCGAGGCGGCGCGCCTGAAGCCCGACATGTTCCTCGCCTTCTCCTATCCGCCGGACACGCTGGCGCTGACCGAGCAGGCGCGCATCGGCGGCCTCAATCCGAAGGTCTTCTACACGGCTGTCGGCACCGCCTTCCCGCTCTACAAGCAGCGCTTCGGCGCCAATGCCGAGGGCGTCATGGGCATCGGCGGCGTCGACGTCACCAATCCGAAGATCAAGGACTACATCGCCCGCCACAACCGCATCGTCGGGCGCGAGCCCGACCGCTGGGCCTCGACCACGACCTATTCGACGCTGCAGGTGCTGACCCAGGCGATCGAGCGGGTCGGCCTCGACAAGGCGGCCATCGTCAAGGATGTCGGGTCGCAGTCCTTCGACACGATCCTCGGCCCCATCAAGTTCGTCGACAACCAGCGCGTCGACCAGTGGTGGGTCGGTCAGTGGCAGCAGGGCGAGTTCGTCGCGCTGGCCCCGACCAAGGTCGGCGGCACCAAGGCGCCGATCTTCCCGAAGCCCGCTTGGCCCACGGCCTGATCGGACGCATACGGCCCGCCGCCTGCGCGGCGGGCCGACTTCCGGAGACGCTGAATGTTCCTCGTCGACGTCATCCTGTCGGGCCTGATCCTCGGCGGCATCTATGCGCTGATCGCCATGGGGCTGTCGCTCCAGTACGGCGTCGCGCGGATCATGAACCTCGCCTATGGCGAGTTCACCATCGCCGCCTCGTTCCTTGCCTATGTCCTGTTCACGGTGGCCGGCGTCAGCCCGATCCTGTCGCTGGCGGTGGCGATGCCGCTCTCCTTCGCCCTCAACTGGGGCATCTACCGTGTGCTGATGACGCCGCTGGTCCGCCGCGCCAAGTCGCCGGGATCGCTGGAGGTGGATTCCATCCTCGCCACCTTCGGCCTGCTCTTTGTCGTGCAGGGCATCCTGCTGGTCGTCTTCGGCGGCTCCTATGTCAGCTATTCCTACCTCGCCGTGCCCGTGCAGATCATCGGCTCGACGGTGGCGCTGAACCGCCTGCTGGCGGCAGGCCTCGCGGTGGCCATCGCGCTGGCGCTCACGGCCTTCCTCATGCGCACCCGCATCGGCACCGCCATCCGCGCCGTCTCGGTCAATCCGGCCGCTGCTCCCCTGGTCGGCATCGACACGACGGCCTATGCCGCCTTCGCCTTCGGCCTCGGCGGCGCGCTGGTCGCCGCCTCGGGCGTCCTTGTCTCGATGTTCTTCACCTTCAACGCGGCGATGGGCGTCGTCTTCACCATGAAGGCGCTGATCGTCGTCATCATGGGCGGCGTCGGCAACATCTTCGGGGCGCTGATCGCCGGCCTGATCCTCGGCCTCGCGGAATCGCTCACCGCCGCCTTCCTTGACGGCGGCCTGACGCTGGCCGTCAACTTCGCCCTGTTCCTCGTCATCCTGCTGGTCAAGCCCACCGGCCTGTTCGGAAAGGCCGCCAGATGATGCGAAAGGACATGACCCTGAAAGACTGGACCCTGCCGATCGTCGTTCTGGCCTGCGCCGCGATTCTCGCGCCGCTGCCCGTCGTCGCCGGCTCCTACTGGATGGCGCTCATCGTCAACATCCTGATGTATGCGACGCTCGCCACCGCCTGGGCACTGTTCTCCGGCCCGACCCACTACGTGTCCCTCGCCACCGCCGCCTTCTTCGGGCTCGGCGCCTACACCATGGCCTTCCTCGGCGAGAAGCTGCCGCTGGCTCTGGTCTACCCGGTGGCGGCGCTGATCGGAGCGGTAGTGGCAACCGTCGTCGGCCTGTCGACGTTGCGCCTGTCGGGGGTCTATTTCGTCATCTTCACCTTCGGCCTTGCGGAACTCGTCCGCCAGCTCGTCACCTGGGGCGAGGCGAAGTTCGGCGGCACCGTCGGCCGCTTCGTCTTCATCGATATCACGCAGCAGGGCATCTACTGGATGCTGCTGGGGCTGCTGGCGCTGATCCTCCTCACCGGCTTCGCCATCCAGCGCTCGCGGCTCGGCTGGGCGCTGAGGGCCATCGGCGAGGACGAGACGGTTGCCCGCCACGCCGGCGTCGACACCACGGTGTCAAAGGTTGCCGTCTTCGTCGTCTCGGCCACCTTCATGACCGTCGTCGGGGCGATCATGGCGCCCCGCTGGACCTATATCGACCCCTCCATCGCCTTCAATCCGATCCTCTCCTTCCAGGTGCTGATCATGGCGCTGCTCGGCGGCGCGGCGCGGCTCTACGGGCCAATCCTCGGCGTCGTGCCGCTCGCCATCCTGTTCGAGATCCTGCAGGCGAACTTCCCCAACTACTTCTCCATCCTGCTCGGCCTCTCCTTCCTGGTGATCGTCTATTTCGTGCCGAACGGCATCGTCGGCCTTCTCGACCAGGGGCGCGGGGTTATCGCCAGGGCGACGCGCCGCCGTCCCCATCCGGCGGAGTAGAGCCATGCAGCCGCTGATCGAACTCCACGGCGTCTCCAAGAGCTTCGGCGGCCTCAGGGCCGTCGACGGGCTGACCGCCAGCATCCGCCGCGGTGAGGTGGTCGGTCTCGTCGGGCCGAACGGCTCCGGCAAGACGACGGCTCTCAACCTCATTACCGGCAACCTCACCGCCGATGCCGGCGCCATCGTCTTCGAGGGCCAGAACATCGAACGGGCGGCGGCCCACCGCATCACCCGCGCCGGCATTGCCCGCACCTTCCAGCTCGTGCGGGTCATGCCGACCATGACGCTGGCCGAGAACGTCGCCATCGGCGCCATGTTCGGGGCGAGGGCTTGCGGCCCGGCGGAGGCGCAGGAGCGCGCCCTGCCGCTGCTCACCCGCGTCGGCCTTGCCGCTCGCGCCGACGAACGCGCCGCGAGCCTCACCTATATCGACCAGAAGCGGCTGGAACTTGCCCGCGCGCTCGCGGCGCACCCGCAGCTCCTGCTGCTCGACGAATGGCTCGCCGGCCTCAACCCGACGGAGCTGAAGGAGGGCATCACCCTGATCGCCTCGCTCGCCCGCGACGGGCTGACCATCGTCATGGTCGAGCATGTGATGGACGCGATCCGGGCGCTCTGCACCCGCTGCATCGTCATGAATGCCGGCGCCAAGATCGCGGAAGGGTCGCCGGCGGAAGCGCTCGCCGACCCCGGCGTCATCAAGGCCTATCTCGGAGACGACGACGATGCTTGATGTCGCCCGCCTCTCCGCCTCATACGGCCCGCACCGGGCGGTCGACGACGTGGCGCTGCATGTCGGCCGCGGCGAGACGGTCGCCATCCTCGGGGCCAACGGCGCCGGCAAGACGACGCTCCTGAAGACCCTCGCCGGGCTGATGCCCGCTGGGCAGGGGACTTCGATCACCTTCGAAGGGCTGCCGCTGCGCACCGCAGATCCGCACCGCATCGTCGAGCAGGGCATCGCCCTCGTCCCCGAGGGGCGCGGCATCTTCGGCGACCTCACCGTGCGCGAGAACCTCATGCTCGGCGCCTTCCCGAAGCGCGCCCGCGCCCATGAGGCGGCCAGCCTCGACGACGTGCTGACGCTGTTCCCCCGCCTCGCCGAGCGGCTGTCGCAGCAGGTGCGCACCATGTCGGGCGGCGAGCAGCAGATGGTGGCGATCGGCCGGGCGCTGATGAGCCGGCCGAACCTCCTGATGCTGGACGAGCCCTCGCTCGGCCTGTCGCCGGTGATGACCGGCGAGCTCTTCAAGGGCCTCGCCGCCATCAAGGCGCGCGGCATGGCGATCCTCATCGTCGAGCAGAATGCGAGGCGGTGCCTGAAGCTCGCCGACCGCGCCTATCTCATCGCCAACGGACGCATCGTCGGCGAGGGCCTGGCGAGCGACCTCGCCAATGACCCCAAGGTCGCCGCCGCCTATCTCGGCGGCGCCGTTCCGGCCAATGACGACGGGTCGGATGTCGCCCCGCCGCCGCTCTTCTCGCCGCCGCCGCTGCCGGCCAGCGGCGAGGCGCCTCTTCATGCCATGGCCGCGCCGCCGGCCGCCCGCTCCAGCCCGGCCGTCCCGGCCGTTCCCGTTCCCGCGTCTCCGGAGAGTTCCATGAAGCACGTCAACCTGATGATCGATGCCCGCGAGATGGGCGCCGCCGACGGCCGCACCTTTGACCGGATCGACCCCGTCACCGGCGAGGTCGCGACCCGCGCTGCCGCCGCGACCGTGTCGGATGCCGTGGCCGCGGTCGATGCGGCCGCCGCCGCCTTCCCGGCCTGGTCGGCGCTCGGCCCCAACGAACGCCGCGCCAAGCTCAATGCCGCCGCCGACCTCATGCAGAAGCGCGCCGAGGATTTCGCCAGCGCCATGATGACCGAGACCGGCTCGACCAAGGGCTGGGCGCTGTTCAACGTGGGGCTTGCCGCCGGCATGCTGCGCGAGGCCGCGGCGATGACGACGCAGATCACCGGCGACGTCATCCCGACCGACAAGCCGCACAACCTCGCCCTCGCCATCCGCCAGCCGGTGGGTGTCATCCTCGGCATTGCGCCGTGGAACGCCCCCGTCATCCTCGGCGTGCGGGCCATCGCCATGCCGCTCGCCTGCGGCAACACCGTGGTCTTCAAGGCCTCCGAGCAATGCCCTGCGACGCACCAGCTCATCGGCCAGGTGATGCGCGACGCGGGACTGCCGCCCGGTGTCGTCAATGTCGTCACCAATGCGCCGGCCGACGCGGCCAAGGTGGTCGAGACGCTGATCGCCCACCGCGCCGTGAAGCGCGTCAACTTCACCGGCTCCACCCATGTCGGCCGCATCATCGCCGAGACTGCGGCGCGCTACCTCAAGCCCGCCCTGCTCGAGCTCGGCGGCAAGGCGCCGCTCGTCATCCTCGACGACGCCGATCTCGACGAGGCCGTGAATGCGGCGGCCTTCGGCGCCTTCATGAACCAGGGCCAGATCTGCATGTCGACCGAGCGCATCGTGGTCGATGCGAAGGTTGCCGACGCCTTCGTCGAGAGGTTCGCCGCCAAGGCGAAGTCGCTGCCCTTCGGCGATCCGCGCTCCGGCAATGTCGTGCTGGGGTCGATGGTCTCCGCTGACGCGGCGCGGCGCGTCAAGGCGCTGATCGACGATGCCGCCGCCCGGGGCGCGACGCTCGCCTCCGGCGGCTCGCTGGAGGGCACGGTCATGCCGGCGACCATCCTCGACAGGGTGACGCCGGCCATGCGCATCTACGGCGAGGAGAGCTTCGGCCCCGTCGTCACCGTGGTGCGCGTCAACGGCGACGAGGAGGCCATCCGCGTCGCCAACGACACGGAATACGGCCTGTCGGCTGCCGTCTTCTCGCGCGACATCGGCCGGGCGCTGGGGGTGGCGAAGCGCATCGACAGCGGCATCTGCCACATCAACGGGCCGACCGTGCATGACGAGCCGCAGATGCCCTTCGGCGGCGTCAAGGCCTCGGGCTATGGCCGCTTCGGCGGCAAGGCCGGCATCGACGCCTTCACCGAGCTGCGCTGGATCACCATCCAGACCGGTCCGCGCCACTATCCGTTCTGAAGTGCCTTGCTGCCGGAGACCTGCATGACCGAAGACATCATCGAGTGCCTCGCCATCCGCGACCTCGTGGAGAACTGGGCGCTGTGGCGCGATGCCGGCGACTGGGACCGCTTCCTCACCTGCTGGCATGACGACGGGCGGATGATGGCGACCTGGTACCAGGGCCCGGCGGCGGATTTCATCCGGGCGAGCCGCGAGGGCTGGGCCAAGGGCGTGTCGATCCTGCACTTCCTCGGCGGCACCACCATCGACCGCGCGGGCAACCGCGCCATCGCCCAGACCAAGATGACCATCTCGCAGCGCGGCCCGGTGGACGGCGTCCTCTGCGACGTCGTCTGCACCGGCCGCTTCTACGACTTCATCGAGAAGCGCGACGGCCGCTGGGGCGTCGTGCTGCGCCAGCCGATCTACGAGAAGGACCGGCTGGACCCGGTGCTGCCCGACGCGAAGCTGTCGCTCGACCCCGACCTGCTGGCGCAGTTCCCCGAAGGCTACCGCCACCTCGCCTATATCCAGACCAGGATCGGCTACACGGTGAAGCGCGACATGCCGGGCCTGCGCGGCCCGGAGGTCGAGGCGCTCTACCGGCGCGGAAAGATCTGGCTGGAGGGCGGACCGGCGGAGTGAGCCGCCGCCGTCCCGGGGCGACGGGCTCACTTCAACGTGAGGCCGTCGCCTGTAACCTCTTGCGGTCCCACCGCGTATGGCATGACATCAGGCTCATCGAGGGTACTGCATGCTGCCGTGGAATGACCGGGCGGGAAACCTGTCCGCCCTGAAGCTGATCGTCTTCCTGGGGGTTCTCGCGCCCGGCGCTTGGATCGCGCTGCAGGCTGCCACGGGCACGCTCGGCTCCAAGCCGATCACCTCGGCCATCCACCAGTCCGGCGACTGGGCGGTTCGGCTGCTGCTCTTGTCCCTGCTCGTCACGCCGCTGCGCTTCATCGCCGACTGGCCGAAGCTGATCCTGGTGCGCCGCATGGTCGGGGTCGCCGCCGCCGCCTATGCCCTCTTCCATCTCCTGTTCTACGTGGTCGAGCAGGCGTGGGATCTGCAGAAGGTGGCGAGCGAGATCCTGCTGCGCTTCTACCTGACCATCGGCTTCATCGGCCTCGTCGGGCTGCTGGCCCTGACGGCCACCTCCACCGACGCCATGATCCGCCGCATCGGCGGCCCGGCGTGGAACCGGCTGCATCTCCTGACCTACCCCATCGCCTTCATCGCCATCTGGCACTTCTTCCTGCAGACGCGGCTCGACGTGTCGCAGCCGGTCCTCATGCTCGGCTTCTTCCTCTGGCTGATGGGCTTCCGGCTGATGCGCCGGCTCGGCGTGGCCGTCGCCCCGTTGCAGCTTGCGGCTCTCGCCCTCATATCTGGCGTCGCCACCGCGCTGCTCGAGGCGCTGTGGTACGGGACCATGACCGGCGTCATGGCCTCGCGCATCCTCTCCGCCAATCTCGACATCGCCTTCGGGCTGAGGCCGGCCCTGTGGGTCGCCCTTGCCGGGCTCGCGCTGGCGCTGGTCAGGCTCGTCCGCGGCCGGCAGGGGGCTCCGCGCTCGCGCCGCGCCGCTGTCGCGGCCGAGTGAAGGAGGAGGGAGCGATGTCGCTGCTGACGCAACTGACCGCCCTGTTCGGACTGAAGGGAGACGAGACGATGACCGTTGCCACCAGGACCTTCCCCGTCATGAAGACCGACGAGGAATGGCGCCGCATTCTCACCCCCGAGCAGTACGAGGTGCTGCGCGGCCACGGCACGGAGCGGCCTGGAAGCTGCGCCCTCAACCACGAGAAGCGCGCCGGCACCTTTTCCTGTGCCGGCTGCGGCCAGGACCTCTTCGTGGCGGCCAAGAAGTTCGAGAGCGGCACCGGCTGGCCGAGCTTCGACCAGCCGGTGCCCGGCTCGGTGGAGGAGACGGTCGACCGCTCCTGGGGCATGCTGCGTACCGAGGTGCACTGCGCCAGTTGCGGCGGTCATCTCGGCCATGTCTTCCCCGACGGCCCGCCGCCGACCGGTCTGCGCTACTGCATCAACGGTGTTGCGCTGACCTTCACGCCAGCCTGACGGAAACCGGACCTTAAGCCGGCACGGGCAGGGTGCGACGGGACCCGTTGGTCCCGACGTCCCCTGCCGCCGCCGAGCCGAGGCCCGTGCCCATGTCCGCGTCTGCCGATCCGCCGCCGTTCGACCGTGACAAGGCGCTGACCGACGTCGCCCGCGTCATCGTCGCCAGCGCCCTGACGATCGGCTCGGTGCTGCTCACCGCCTTCGGCTTCGTCGAGCGCGTCGTCGGCATCGAGAGGATCGCCATGGACCGCCGCTTCGCGCTGCTGGCGCTGATGCCGGGCGCGGCCGCTCTCGCTTTTCTGGCCAGCGGGCGGGCTCTCGGTGCGCTCTACGATGTCAGCGTTCCGGCGCGCGACATCCCGGCCTGGCGTCGCGCGCTCCTGCGCTTCATGGACGTATCCGGGGCTTACGGACTGTTCGCCGTCGTCATCTCCGGCCTCGTCGCGGTGGCGAGCTTCCTCGCCATCGCGCTTCTGCTCGACCTGCGCCTGGTCATCCTCTCGACGATCAGTGGCCTTCTCGCTTTCTGCGTGGCCCTGTCAGGCATGCTGATGCGCTATTCGCCCCGGCGACGACTGATCGATTTCGCCCTCGCCATCTGCATCCTCGTCGCCATGATCGCCGACCAGTTCGTCTGATCACAGCACCTTTCCGTCGGCATCCATCAGGTGCATGTGGTTGAGATTGGCGGCGAGCCGCATGGGCTGGCCGTCGGCGGCTCCGGCATTGGGGTTGACGCGGCCGCAGAGCGCCTCTCCGGCTATCGTGAAATAGACCAGCGTCTCGTTGCCCATCGGCTCGATCACGTCGAGCGTGATGTCGAACGGGGCGACGCCCGGCTCCATCGTCGGCGAGGTCTCGGTGATGTGCTCGGGGCGGAGCCCGAGGACCAGCCCGTCCCTGCCGGCCAGCCCCTTGTAGCGCTCCGTCCGGGCCGCCGGCACCGGCAGGACGATCGAGCCGTTGATGTGCAGGTTGAGGCCGCCCGAGGCCTGCTCGACCTTCACGGGAATGAAATTCATCGCTGGCGAACCGATGAATCCGGCGACGAAGCGCGTCTTCGGATGGTGGTAGAGTTCGTTCGGCGGGCCGATCTGCTCGATCCGGCCGTGGTTCATGACCACGACGCGGTCGGCCAGCGTCATCGCCTCCACCTGGTCGTGGGTGACATAGACCGTGGTGGTGCGCACCTTCAGATGCACCTTCTTGATCTCGGTGCGCATCTGCACGCGAAGTTTCGCGTCGAGGTTCGACAGGGGCTCGTCGAACAGGAACACCTTCGGGTTGCGGACGATGGCGCGGCCCATGGCGACGCGCTGGCGCTGGCCGCCGGAGAGCGCCTTGGGCTTGCGCTCGAGCAGTTCCTGGATGTCGAGGATGCGTGCCGCCTCGTCCACCCGCGCCTTGATCTCGGCCTTCGGATAGCGCTTGAGGCGCAGGCCGAAGCTCATGTTCTCGGCCACTGTCATGTGCGGATAGAGCGCGTAGTTCTGGAACACCATGGCGATGTCCCGGTCTTTCGGCGGCACGTCGTTGACCACGTCGCCGTCGATGGCGATGTCGCCGTCGGAGATGTCCTCGAGCCCGGCGATCATGCGCAGCGTTGTCGACTTGCCGCAGCCGGAGGGGCCGACCAGCACCACGAATTCCTCGTCGGCGATGTCCAGATTGATGCCGCGGACGGCCTCCACGTCGCCGTAGCGCTTGACGATGTTCCTGAGTGTTACGCCTGCCATGTGAACCCCCGTCAGCCCTTGGTCGCGCCGGCTGTCAGGCCTGCGATGTAGTAGTCCATGAGGAAGGCGTAGATGATGAGCGGCGGCAGCGCGCCGAGCAGCGCCCCCGTCATGATCTGGCCCCATGCGAAGACGTCGCCGCGGATCAGCGTGGTGATGATCCCCACAGGCAGCACCAACTGGTCCACGGACGTGGTGAAGGCCAGCGGATAGAGGAACTGCGCCCAGCTCACGGTGAAGGCGAAGATCGTCGCGGCGATGATGCCGGGCAGGGCCACCGGCACGAAGATGCGGGTGAGCGTCTGGAACCACGACGCGCCGTCGATGATCGCCGCCTCGTCCAGTTCCTTCGGAATGGAGGCGAAATAGCCGATCATGATCCAGGTGCAGAACGGCACGGTCAGCGTCGGATAGACGACGAGCAGCACCCACCAGCGGTTCAGCAGCTGGATGCCGGTGACCTCGTGGAACACCGCGAACATCTTGAACAGCGGGATGAACAGCAGCGTGTCCGGCACGAGATAGGTGAGGAAGACGCCGGTGGCGAGCGTCGCCGAGCCCCAGAAGCGCATGCGCGACAGCGCAAAGGCCGCGGGGATCGAGATCAGCATGGTGATGGTCACCACGAAGACCGAGACGACCACCGAATTGCGGAAGAAGACGATGTATTCGCGCTTCGTCAGCAGCTCGACATAGTTCGCCAGGGTGGGATTGTAGACCCACCACGGATTGGTCGCGGCCGAGATCTCCGCACTGGTCTTCAGCGAGGTGATGAACATGTAGATGGGCGGCAGCAGGAAGAACGCCGCGAAGATGACCAGGAAGAAGTAGGACCAGCGCAGCGCCCAGGTCCGGTCGCGGCTCATCGAGCCATAGCCGGTCTTGCGGGTCGGGGCGCCCTTGTCGGGGGTGATGGTGGCCGCGGTCATGCCTCGTTCCCCCGCTGGTTGATGTCACGCAGGATGAAGACGGCGGCGATCGCGAGGATCGGCACCATGAAGAGCGAGACCGATGCGCCGAGAGGAATGTCGCCGCCCTCGATGCCGAGCCGGAACGCCCAGGTCGCGAACAGGTGCGTCTGGTCGAGCGGACCGCCCGCCGTCAGCACCCGGACGATGTCGAAATTGGCGAAGGTGACGATGGTGGAGAACAGCGCCGTGATGGCGATGATGTTCCGCATCATCGGCAGCGTCACGTACCAGATGCGTTGCCACCAGTTGGCGCCGTCGATCTCGGCCGCCTCGTAGAGCTGCTCGGGCACCGATTTCAGCGCCGCCAGATACATGATCATGAAGAATGGCGCGCCGACCCAGATGTTGACGAGGATCACCGAGAACCGCGCCCAACTGGCGTCTCCCGTCCAGGGAATGCGGCCGAAGCCCATGCCGGTCAGCACGTAGTTGAAGGCGCTGTAGGAGGGGTCGAACAGCCAGAGCCAGGCGAGCGTCGACATGGCCGGCGGGATGACCCAGGGGATCAGCAGCATGCCGCGCCACTTGCGCTGCCCCTTGGCCGGGATGTTGTGGACGAAATGGGCGATGATGAAGCCGAGCAGCGCCTTGAAGATCACCGCCGTGATGGCGAAGAGGCAGGACTGGTAAACGACCTTCCAGAAGGTCTCGCGCGTGAACAGGAACTGCATGTTGCCGAAGGGCATGTGCGTGCAGATCACGTCCGGAAGCCAGGAGCAGTTGCGCATCCAGGCCACGCTCGTCATCGACTTCCTGAGCGTCGAAAGATAGACGGCGTAGAAGGCGGGATAGATCACCAGGACCGCGATCAGCAGGATCAGCGGCAGCGCCATCAGGAAGGCGATGGTCGACTTGCGCTGGAAGAATCGTCTTACCGCATTGGGTTTGACAGAGGCCCGGCGCGCCGGGGGGCTGGTCGAAAGGACTGCATCTGCCATCAGGTCGAAGCCTCGCATGCTGGCCGTTCGGATCGAACAGGTGACGCTTCCGCGCGGCGGCACGCCTGGCGCGCCGCCGTCGATGTCGGAGGGGCGCCGGGGCGCCCCTCAGCCGGTGCGGAATTCCGCGCGGGCTCAGCCGCGCAGGAAGCCTTCCACCTCGCTCTCGGCCCAGGTCAGCGTGCGCTCCATGGGCTCGCCCTGCAGGTGCCGGACGATCATCTTCGTCAGCGTCGCCTGGCTGTAGATCTGCTGGGCGATCTTCGGCGGCGCCGGCGAGGCGGCGATCGACAGGGTCTGGTGGTTGTGCGGGTTCGGGTAGTGGTAGAGCGTGCCCTTCGGCGGCCCTTCCTCGGCCCAGGTCGGAAGCGTCGTCAGCTTCTCGAACGAGGGAATGTCGTAGCCTGCCGAGGCTGCGACGAACTTCGCCACGGCGTCCGGCTGCGACAGCGCGACGAGCAGGCTCTTGGCGGCCGTCTTGTTTCGCGAGAACGACCAGATGTTCCAGAAATAGGGCAGGAACGGTGCGAAGCGGCCCTTCGGCCCCACCGGCATGCCGTGGGTCCAGCACTGGGCGGCGATCTGCGGCGCGTCACGCTTGGCAACGGCCCAGGCGCTCGGCGGGTTCATGATCAGGGCGCCGCGGCCGGAGACCAGCCAGCGGTTGTTGGAGCCGTCGTCCCAGGCCGGCGCGTCGGCCGGATAGAACTTGGCGACCTTGACGCAATATTCGAGCGCCTGCCGCACCGCGTCCGACTTCACCGTCAGTTCGCCCTTGGCATCGACCAGAGCGGCGCCGAAGGACTGGAAGAAGGCACCGGCCGTGTCGACCGAGTCCGTCGTCTCGCCGAGCCCGACGCCAAAGGCGACCCCCGCCTTCTGGCAGGCTTCCGCCGCTTTCATATAGGCGTCCATGTTCCAGGCGTCCGCCTTGGGAGCGGCGCCGGCCGGATACATCGCCTGGATGTCGATGCCGGCATGCTGCTTCAGAAGGTCGATGCGCGAGCAGGGCCCCTTGATCTGCGAGCCGATGGTGGAGGGAACGCCCAGCCACTTGTCGCCGGCGCGGCCCAGATACTGCACCGTGTCGTTCACCTGCCCGTTCTGGGAGATGAGCTGGGTCATGATGTCGTTGCAGGGCTCCAGAAGGTCCGCCTGCGCCTGCGGCCACCATGTCGGCATGGCGAGGATGTCGTGGCCGGACTTTGCCTGCGCCTCGGCCGCGATGGTCAGGAGGTTCTTGTTCCCCTGCGAGGGGATGTAGTCGATCGTCAGCTCGACCTTCTCCTTCACCGCCCAGGCCTGGGCAACCTCGGTCGAGGCCCTGTTGGCGCCGGGGACCCAGTGGTCCCACAGGCCGATCGTCAGCTTGCCGGCGGCATGGGCGCCGCGGACGAAGGGCGTCGAGAGCGCCGCGGTGGTGATCGCCGTGGCCGCCAGGAACCGGCGACGGCTCAGGGATTGTCTGCGCATGGTTGATCCTCCCGAAGGCTGCTGCGGCCGGAAGGCCGCCCAGATTGGACGCCGTGCCGAGCTTGTTGTGCATCTGTCGCAACCCTGTCCCGGCGGGGGCGGGGGAGCGCGTGCCAGCTTGGGCGCTGGGTGCAGTAAACGACAAAAATCGATTTAGTCCTAGATACGGATACTCACGCAGGCTCAGAAATCATTCCGCGCTGCACAATATTCATGTTTTTGTATCATACCGATTTGTTGTGCCATGCAGCATGATGACTCGTTCCCTTCTAGGGAACGCTGACGAGGTGGTGTTGCGCCGCAACCCGCTGGACGATGGCGACCTGTCGCCGCACCGGTTGCGCTGCACCCTCGCCGGCCCCTGCGGCGGGGCGTCGCGGGCCTTCCAGCCGCGATGCGATCCGGGGCGCCGACGGCCGCTCCGGCGACGGCACCCTTGCGGAAAATTCCTGCAAGGTCATCGACATATTGACCGATTTCTGTTCAGACTTGTTCAAAGGTGGAGACCCGCCGGCAGAGCGGGCCAACCTGCGTCGATCGGAAGTTCAGCGCATGCGCGCATTGCGTCACGCCGTGCCTGCCGGGCTGGAGCGTCGATCGATCGGCGTTTTCGGAATGGGAGGACATGCGTGAAGCCGACGGATATTGCCGATCCGAACTACTTTCACAAAGTCGTCGATTGCCAGTGGGCCTGCCCGGCGCACACGCCGGTTCCGGAATATATCCGCCGGATCGCGGCGGGGGACTATACTGGCGCCTACCTGATCAACTGGAAGTCCAACGTCTTCCCCGGGATCCTCGGCCGCACCTGTGATCGCCCCTGCGAGCCGGCCTGCCGCCGCGTCCGGGTCGAGGAGGAGCCGGTCGCCATCTGCCGGCTGAAGCGGGTCGCCGCCGACAACAAGAACGGCGTCGCCGCCTACCTGCCGAAGCCACCCGAGCAACGGAACGGCAAGCGCGTCGCCTGCATCGGCGCCGGCCCCGCATCGCTGACGGTGGCCCGCGACCTCTCGCCGCTCGGCTATGAGGTCACCGTCTTCGACGGCGAGGCGAAGGCCGGTGGCTTCATGCGCTCGCAGATTCCGAAATTCCGCCTGCCGGACAGCGTCATCGACGAGGAGGTGGGATTTGCCCTCTCCGCGGGTGCGGTCTTCGAGGCCAGGCGCCGGATCGACAGCCTGAAAGGCCTGCTGGCCGAGGGCTATGACGCCATCTTCGTCGGCACCGGCGCGCCGCGCGGCCGCGACCTCGATCTGCCCGGCCGCTGGGAGGCCGCCGCCAACATCCATGTCGGCATCGACTGGCTGGCCTCGGTCGCCTTCGGCCATGTCACGGAGATCGGCCGGCGCGTCATCGTGCTCGGCGGCGGCAACACCGCCATGGACTGCTGCCGCTCCTCGCGCCGCCTCGGCGGCGAGGAGGTCAAGGTCATCGTCCGCTCCGGCTTCGACGAGATGAAGGCTTCTCCCTGGGAGAAGGAGGATGCGATGCACGAGGGCATCCCGATCCTCAACTTCATGGTGCCGAAGACCTTCGAGCACGCGGGCGGGCGGCTGACCGGCATGACCTTCGAGAAGGTCGAGGCCGTCTATGACGACAAGGGCAACCGCAAGCTGGTTCCGACCGGCGAGCCGGACCTCCTGGTGCCCTGCGACGACGTGCTGATCGCCGTCGGCCAGGAGAACGCCTTCCCGTGGATCGAGCCCGATGCCGGTGTCGCCTTCGACAAATGGGGGCTGCCGGTCCTCGGCAAGGACACCTTCCAGTCGTCGCTGCCGAACGTCTTCTTCGGCGGCGATTCCGCCTTCGGCCCGAAGAACATCATCACCGCCGTGGCCCATGGCCACGAGGCGGCGATCTCCATCGATGCCTTCTGCCGCGGCGCGCCGGTCAGCGACCGCCCGCCGCCGATGATGAACCTCATCAGCCAGAAGATGGGCATCCACGAATGGTCCTATGACAACGCCATCGCGCTCGACGAACGCTACAAGGTTCCAATGGTCGCCAACGAGGTGGCGCTCAAGGACATCCGCCAGGAGGTCGAACTCGGCTTCGACTTCAAGCTCGGCCACGCCGAGGCGCAGCGCTGCCTGAACTGCGACGTGCAGACCGTGTTCGAGGCGAAACTCTGCATCGAGTGCGACGCCTGCGTCGACATCTGCCCGATGGACTGCATCACCTTCACCGAGGACGGCGAGGAGGAGGACCTGCGCGGCCGCCTGAATGCCCCCGCAGAGAACCGTGACCAGGCGCTCTATCTCCAGGATGGTCTCAAGACCGGCCGCGTCATGGTCAAGGACGAGGACGTCTGTCTCCATTGCGGCATGTGCGCGGAGCGTTGCCCGACGGGCGCCTGGGACATGCAGAAATCCCTCATCGAAATGACACATGCGGGGCACGGATGCCGATCGAGAGTGTGAATGATTTCGTCATCCGGTTCGCCAATGTCAACGGATCGGGTTCGGCGAGCGCCAATGAGCTTTTCGCCCGCTCGGTGATGCGGATGGGCGTGGCGATCGCGCCGCGCAACATCTTTCCCTCCAACATCCAGGGCCTGCCGACCTGGTACGAGGTGAGGGTGACGGAGGCCGGCCATCTCGGCGCCCGTGGCGGCACCGACATGATGGTGGCGATGAACCCGCAGACCTGGGACAAGGACGTCGCCGCCATCGAGCCCGGCGGCTATCTGTTTTACGATTCCTCCCGTCCCATGCCGCCAGAGAAGTTCCGCGACGACATCGTCGTCCTCGGCATGCCGCTGACCGACATCGTCAACCGCACCTATACCGACCCGCGCCAGCGCCAGCTGTTCAAGAACATCATCTATGTGGGGGCTCTCGCTGCGCTGCTCGACATCGCCATCGACGAGTTGGAAACGCTGATCGGGGAGCAGTTCAAGGGCAAGGACAAGCTGATCGCGCCGAACATCAAGGCGCTGCATATCGGCCACTCCTACGCACTGGAGCACTTCTCCTGTCCGATCGGCCTGAGGGTGCGCCGCTCCGACAGCATCGGCGACCGCATCTTCATGGAAGGCAATGCCGCCGCCGGGCTCGGCGCCGTCTATGGCGGCGCCACCGTCTGCGCCTGGTACCCGATCACCCCGTCCACCTCGCTGGCCGAGGCCTTCGAGCGCTACTGCAATCGTCTGAGGGTCGATCCGGAGACAGGCGAGAAGCGCTTCGGCATCGTCCAGGCGGAGGACGAACTCGCCTCCATCGGCATGGTCATCGGCGCCGGGTGGAACGGCGCGCGCGCCTTCACCGCAACCTCCGGCCCCGGCATCTCGCTGATGCAGGAATTCCTCGGCCTCGCCTATTTCGCCGAGATCCCCGCGGTGCTCTTCGACGTGCAGCGCGGCGGGCCGTCCACCGGCATGCCGACGCGCACCCAGCAGTCGGACCTGCTGCTCTGCGCCTATGCCTCGCACGGCGACACCAAGCACGTCATGCTGTTCCCGCGCGACCCGCACGAGGCCTTCGTCTTCGGCGCGGAGGCCTTCGACCTCGCCGACCGGCTGCAGACGCCGGTCTTCGTCATGCTCGATCTCGACATCGGCATGAACCAGCATCTCTGCGCGCCGCTGGAATGGGACGACTCCCGCGTTCTCGACCGCGGCAAGGTGATGACGGCGGCCGAACTCGAGGCCGGCCGCGATTTCGGCCGCTATCTCGACGTCGACGGCGACGGCATCCCCTACCGCACCTATCCCGGCACCCATCCGACGCGCGGCGCTTTCTTCACCCGCGGCACCTCGCGCGATCGCTACGCCCGGTACACCGAGGAGGGCGGGCCCTACGTCGACAACATGGAACGGCTCCTCAAGAAGTTCGAAACGGCGAAGTCGCTCGTGCCGGCGCCCGTCCTGATGCGCGGCGCCCAGCCGACCCGCATCGGCGTCATCCACTATGGCTCGACCGGCCCTGCCATGGACGAGGCGGTGAAGCTGCTGGCCGCCGACGGCGTCCATGTCGACGCCCTGCGCGTGCGCGGCTTCCCCTTCTCGCACGAAGTGACCGACTTCATCGCCGCCCACGAGATCGTCTTCTTGGTGGAGCAGAATCGCGATGCCCAGTTGCGCTCGCTGCTGATGATCGAGTGCGGCATCGATCCGGCCCAGCTTGTCCCCGTGCTGCATTTCGACGGCACGCCCATCACCGCACGCTTCATCCGCAGGGAGATCGCGGTCAAGGCCGCCGTCGTCTCCTCGCCGCAGAAGCGGCAGGTCCTGTCCTGATCCGGGAACCTTCGTCATGACCTATCTCGCCAAGCCGAAGTTCCATCACCCGAAGCTCGAGACCAACGAGCTCGGCTTCACCCATCGCGACTACGAGGGCGCCATCTCGACGCTCTGCGCGGGGTGCGGCCACGATTCGATCTCCTCGGCGATCATGCGCGCCTGCTTCGAGCTGTCGCTGCCGCCGCACCGCATCGCCAAGCTGTCCGGCATCGGCTGCTCGTCGAAGACGCCGACCTACTTCCTTGGCCAGAGCCACGGCTTCAACTCGGTGCACGGGCGCATGCCCTCGGTGCTGACGGGCGCCAACCTTGCCAACCGCGACCTCATCTATCTCGGCGTCTCCGGCGACGGCGACAGCGCCTCCATCGGCTTCGGCCAGTTCGCCCATGCCATGCGCCGCGCCGTGAACATGGTCTATATCGTCGAGAACAACGGCGTGTACGGTCTCACCAAGGGCCAGTTCTCGGCGACGTCCGACAAGGGCTCGAAGAGCAAGAAGGGTGTCGCCAACCCGGATTCGGCCATCGACCTCGCCGCCATGGCCCTGCAGCTCGGCGCGAGCTTCGTCGCCCGCTCCTTCTCCGGCGACAAGGACCAGCTGGTGCCGCTGATCAAGGCCGCCCTTGAGCATGAGGGCGCCGCCTTCATCGACGTCGTCTCGCCCTGCGTCGCCTTCAACAACCACGAGGGCTCGACCAGGAGCTTCGACTATGTGCGGGCCCACAACGAGGCGCTGAACACGCTGGATTTCGTGACGACGCGCGCACCGATCACCGCCGAATATGCGGAAGGGGAGGCGCAGGACGTGCGCCTGCACGACGGCTCGGTGATCCGGCTGCGCAAGCTCGCCTCGCACTACGACGTGACCGACCGTGGCGCCGCCATGGCCTATCTGCACGAGGTCGCAACCAGCGGCGAGATCGCCACCGGCCTCATCTATCTCGACGAGACGGCAAGCGACATGCACGCCCGGCTCGGGACGGCGAGGAAGCCGCTCAACGCCATGACCGACCGCGATCTGGTGCCGGGCGCCGCGGCCCTCGCGAAGATCAACGCCGGTTTGCGCTGACATGGAACCGACGGCGCTTCTCGCGGCCTTTCGCGATGCGGTGGCGCGCCGGGACGGGCGCGCCTTCGCCGCCCTGTTCACCGCCGACGGCGTCTATCACGACGTCTTCTACGGCGAGTTCCGCGGGCCGGACGCCCTCGCGGCGATGATCGAGGACGTCTTCTACCGGACCGCCGAGGATTTCCGCTGGGACTTCCATGACCCCGTGAGCGACGGCCGCATCCTCTATGCCCGCTACACTTTCTCCTATCGCTCGACGCTGCCCGAGGCGAAGGGCGCGCGGGCGATGTTCGAGGGCGTCGCCATCATCCGCCTCAAGGACGGCAGGATCGCCGACTACCGCGAGGTAGCCGAGACCGGCCCCGCCTTCGTCGATCTCGGCTTCGCACCCGAGCGCATCGCGAAGATATTGGGGCGGCAGGGCGCGGCGCTGAAGGCGCGGAACGAAATGCGGCGCCACCTCGACTGAGGGGGGCGTCCAACAGGTCGCCCGCCCGCGCAACCCTGCCAACCGCGCCGCTCCGGCTTCCCGCCGCCGGTTCAATCGTTCAGATTGACCCGATGCGCCGCGCCGCGAGAGCGCGGAAGGGAGAGGCTCCGTCCATGTTCGAATTCATCTGGCGATCCATCGTGCTCGGCGTCGCGGCCACCGCCCTGCTCGACCTCTGGGCGCTGTTCCTCCAGCGCGCCTTCGCCATCGCGCCGCCGAACTGGGCCATGGTCGGGCGATGGGTCGGCCACCTGCCGCAGGGGCGCTACGTCCACGACGACATCGGCAGGGCCGCGCCCGTGCCGAACGAACGCGCCATCGGCTGGGTCTTCCACTACGCGGTGGGCGTTGTCTTCGCCGCCGCGCTGCTCGCCATCTGGGGCCTCGGCTGGGCGCGCGTGCCGACGCTCGTCCCGGCGCTGATCGTCGGCTACGTCACGATCGGCTGCGGCTGGTTCATCCTGCAGCCGGGCATGGGCGCCGGCATCGCCGCCTCGAAGCGTGAGAACGCCATGCAGATCCGCATGCTCAACGTCCTCGGCCACACCGTCTTCGGCCTCGGCCTCTACTTCGCGGCCCTCCTGACACGCTGAGGCCCATCGGCGCTCGTCCGTTCCGCCGCCATCTCCTCGGTGATCCAGGCGATGAAGGCCTCGATCTGCGGCCGCGCCCTGTCCTCGCGGCGATAGACGAGGCGGTGCGCCACCGCTGTGATGCCGAGCGGCCCGAAGGGCATGACGAGTTCGCCGGCGCGCAGCATGCCGGAGGCCTGGAGGTTGGATTCCAGCATCAGGCCGAGGCCGTCGCGTGCCGCCATCAGCCCGAGATAGGCGCGGTCGAATGTCATGCCGCGGCCCGGCAGCATCACATGCGGCGCGTGCCGGGCGATCCACTGGTCCCACTGCACCACGCTGCGCACGGAATGGATCAGCGGCACGGCACTGATGTCCTCGACCCGGCCCAGCCTGTGGCGCGCCACGAAGTCGGGACTGGCCAGCGGCACCACCGTTTCCTCGCCGAGCACGATCCCCTCGCAGGCCTCGGGCACCGGCCGGTTGTACTGGATGTCGATCATGAAGCCGTCGTCGCCCAGATTGGCGGGTTCGTGGCCGGCAAACAGCGTCAGGTCGATCTCTGGATGGCGACGGCGGAAGGAGCCGAGGCGCGGCACCAGCCAGAGTGTGGCCAGGCTGGGCGCCGAATGCAGCATCAGGCGCTGGATCGATCCTTCCGACGAGAAGCGGCTCGTCGCCACGGCGATGCGGGTGAAGCTCTCGCCCAGCGCATTGGCATAGGCGACGGCGTCCTCGGTCGGCTGGACCGTGCGGTTGCGGCGCACGAACAGCGGTTTGCCGAGAATGTCCTCCAGCACGCGGATCTGGTGGCTGACCGCCGAAGGCGTGACGTTGAGCTGCTCTGCTGCCCGCGAGAAGCTGCCGGTCTCCATCGCCGCCGAGAAGGTCTGGAGGCATTTCAGGGGCGGCATGCCACGGATCATGTGTGAATTCCTTTCACCGATTTCAGCAGTTTATTTCGTTTCCATGAATTTGGCATCCTTGTTAGCGTTCCTGCAACAGACGTCGACGGCCCGGACAACGGAGCCGCGGGGAGGAAAGGCAGGGCGCCGCGGTCACGCGGCATCGCAGCGCGAACGCGGCACGGCGTGCGGCGAGCGCGTGCATTCGGCCCAACGTTCCCGCGATTTTCCGAGACACCAGGCGGTCCCATGCTCTCCATGCGGGGGGCACGACGTCCGAACAGTCGGAGGACGATCGTCGCATGAACCTTCATCGGATGCTTCTCGAGCGGAAGGCGGCGGGCCGCCCGGTCACCGTCGGCCTCATCGGCGCCGGCAAGTTCGGCACCATGTTCGCCAGCCAGTGCCGTCTCACCGAGGGCATGCACCTCGTCGGCGTCGCGGACCTCAATCCCGACCGCGCCCGCTCGCAGCTCAAGGCCGGCTCCTGGCCCGAGGAGCAGTATGCGGCGCCGTCCATCGATGATGCGCTGATGACCGGCCGCACCGCCATTCTCGACAATGCCGACCTGCTGGTCGCCCACCCGGCCATCGAGGTGATCATCGAGGCCACGGGCGATCCCGGCGCCGGCATCCGCTTCGCCATCAAGGCGATCGAGAACGGCAAGCACATCGTCATGGTCAATGTCGAGGCCGATGCGGTGGCCGGCCCCATCCTCGCCCGCAAGGCGAAGGCCGCCGGCGTCGTCTATTCGCTCGCCTGGGGCGACCAGCCCGCCCTCATCGCCGATCATGTCGACTGGGCCCGCGCCTGCGGCTTCCGCGTCGTCGCCGCCGGCAAGGGCACGCGCTACCACCCGACCTACCACCAGTCGACGCCCGACACGGTGTGGGACATCCTCGACAAATATATGAAGATCCGCGACCGGAACTCCATCAACCCGAAGATGTTCAACTCCTTCGTCGATGGCACCAAGTCCGGCATCGAGATGACGGCGGTGTGCAATGCCACCGGCCTGCATGCGCAGTCGGAGGGCCTGTCCTTCCCGCCGGCGACCCGCTTCGAACATGCCGAGATCTGCAAGCCGCGCTCGGCCGGCGGTGTTCTGGAGAAGGCCGGCGTCACCGAAGTGACCTCGTCGGTCTATCGCGACGGCACCGACGTGCCGCACTCCCTCGTCATGGGCACCTATGTCGTCTTCGAGAGCGACAGCGCCTACAGCCAGGAGTGCTTCCGCGAATATTCCATGCTGCAGGATTCATCCGGCAAGTTCGCCTGTCTCTATCGCCCGATCCACATGATCGGCCTCGAACTCGGCTATTCCGTCGCCTCCGCCGCCCTGCGCAAGGAGCCGACGGGAGCGCCCATCTGCTTCAACTCGGACGTGGTGGCCACCGCCAAGCGCGACCTCAAGGCCGGCGAGATGCTGGACGGCGAAGGCGGCTTCTGCGTTTGGGGCAAGCAGACCCCGGCGGACGCCTCGCTCGAACAGGGCTATCTGCCGCTCGGACTTGCGCATAACGTCAAGCTCAAGACCGACGTGAAGCTCGGCCAGCGGCTGAAGTGGAGCGACGTCGAATATGACCCGAACAGCCTCGCGGTGAAGGTCAGGCGCGAGATGGAGGCGGCCTTCGCCCGCCCCAACGCCGGCGCGGCGTGATCGGTTTCCGCCCTGGGCCAGGAGTGCCGGCCTGAGGCGCAAAAGCATGCAAGAACGACCGGCAAAGCCGGCGGCAGACACAAGACCGGCGAAGCCGGCACCGAGGAAACACCCAACAGAGCCCGGTCAGCGGGCTGGACCCCTGAGGAGGACCAACATGACGACCTTCGACACCAAGAGTGCATCCCGCCGCGCCGTGCTGGGCGGCCTTGCCGCCGGTTCCGCGCTCGTCGCGATGCCAGCCGTGCTGCGCGCCCAGAAGCTCAACTGGATCGGCGCCAGCGCGACGCCGCCGACCGACTTCATCGCCCAGTCGCTGGACTTCTTCGCCAAGCGCCTCGGCGAACTGACCCAGGGCCAGATCACCACCACGACGCACCATGCCGGCTCGCTCGGCGGCGAGCGCGAGCATGTCGAGGGCCTGCTGCAGGGCTCCGTCCAGGTCGCTTCGCCCGGCGCCTCGATCCTCGCGGGCTGGTACCGCCCGGCCGACGTCTGGACCTACCCCTACCTGTTCAAGGATGTCGCCCACAAGGACCGGGTGATGACCTCGATGATCGGCGCCTATGGCGACGACGTCGCCAAGGCCGCCAAGCTGCGTCCGGTCGGCTCGATCCCGCGCATGCCGCGCATGCTCTCCTCCAACCGCGTGGTGCGCACGCCGGCCGATCTCAGGGGCTTCAAGATCCGCGTGCCGGAGACGACCCTGTGGCGCCGGACCTTCGAGCGCTTCGGCGCCTCGCCGACGCCGCTGCCCTGGCCGGAGGTCTTCCAGGCGCTGAAGTCCGGCATCATCGAGGGGCAGGAGAACCCCATGGCGCTGACCTACAATGCCGGCATCTTCGACGTGAACAAGAACTTCGCCCTGACCGAGCACATGATGCAGGACAACCAGATCGTCCTGTCCGAGCAGGTCTATGCCGGCCTGTCGGAGGCCCATCGCAAGGCCGTCAACCAGGCGGCCCGCGACATGGAGAACGAGCTGCGGCCGAAGGTCATCGCCGACGACAACCGCATCCTCGAACTGGTCAAGGCGAAGAATATCGCCATCAATCCGGTCGACAAGGACGCCTTCCGCGCCACGCTCCGCGGCATGGAGGACGAGTTCGCCCATGTGAAGGAGTGGGTGCAGCGCATCGGCGCCATCGCCTGACGATCGCCTGAACGACCATGGCGGGGGGGGGGGGCCCCCGCCCCCCCCCCCCCCCCGGCTACAAACGGGAAAGCCCACGCGCCGGCCCATCACCCCGCCCGGCCCCGGGGCGGCGGCGGGGCCCCGCCCGGGCCGGGCCCCCCCCCGCCAGCCCGCGCCCGCCCGCCCCCCCCCCCCGCCTCCTCGTCTCTCATCAGGGAATCGCCATGTCGCCGGAAGACACCAGGGCCGGACCCTTGCGCGCCGTCTGCGACGCGACGGAGCGTGCCAGCGCCGTCATCGCGGGCGCCTGCATCGCCGCCATCGTCGCCATCACGGTGATCGCGGTCTGGTACCGCTATGTGCTCGGCGCACCGCTGTCCTGGTCCGAGCAGATCAGCCGCATCCTCTTCGTCTGGGTGACCTTCCTCGGCGCGGCGGTGCTCTATCGCCGGATGATCCACATCGCCATCGACATGATGGTGATGATGCTGCCGAAACCCCTGCAGCGCGTGATCTACTGGATCAACCAGGCGCTGATCTTCGTCTTCGCCGCCATGCTGCTGTGGTATGGCGGCAAGCTCTCGCTCGACAATCTCGGCCAGACCTTCGGCGCCCTCGAGATCACGCCGTCCAGCTTCTACGCGGCCGCTCCCGTTTCGGCGGCGCTCATCCTTCTCTACTGGGCCGAGAAGATCGTCGATCCCTCCAAGCGCGTCCCCCAGGGCGACGTCCACCTCTGACGGAGCGTCGCCATGGCCAGCGTTTTGATGATCGGTTTCCTCGTGCTGCTGACGATCGGCCTGCCGATCGCCTTCGCCATGGGCCTTGCGACCATCCTGGCGATCGCCTGGCACGGGACGCTTCCCTTCTCCCTCTTCGCGCAGCGGGCGCTGATCGGCGCTGATTCCTATTCGCTGCTGGCGATCCCGTTCTTCATCCTCGCCGGCAACCTGATGAATGTCGGCGGCATCACCGAACGCATCATCACCTTCGCCAATGCCTGCGTCGGGCGCTTCACCGGCGGGCTCGGCCTGACCACGGTGATGTCCTGCATGGTCTTTTCCGGCGTCTCGGGATCGGCCGTCGCCGACGCCTCGGCGCTCGGCAAGGTCCTGATCCCCGGCATGAAGCGGCAGGGCTATCACGGCGGGTTCGCCGCATCCGTCACCGCTGCGGCCTCCGTCATGGGGCCGATCATCCCGCCCTCGATCCCGCTCGTCATCTACGGCCTGTCGGTGGGCAAGGGCGTGTCGGTCGCCGCCCTCTTCCTCGGCGGCGTCATTCCGGGCCTGCTGCTGGCGCTCGGCCTATCCGTCGTCGTCTACATCATCGCCAAGAAGCGGAACTACCCGAAGCACGAGGCCGTGCCCTTCCGCGCGCTCGTCTCCGCTGCGGGGCAGGCCGGCTGGGCCCTGTTCATGCCGGTGCTCATTCTCGTCGGCATCACCGGCGGCATCGTGACGGTGACCGAGAGCGCGGCGATCGCCGTGCTCTATGCCGCCTTCGTCGGCATGGCTATCCATCGCGAACTCAACTGGCGCAACATCGGCCCGATCTTCGTCCAGACGGCGCTGGATACCGCCGTGGTCATGATCATCATCGCCTTTGCCTCCGGATTCGGCTGGCTGATGGCGGTGAGCGGGCTGCCGCGCCAAGTGGCCGGCATCATCACCAGCATCTCCGACAATCCGCTGATCATCCTGTTGATGATCAATGGCCTGCTGCTGGTCGTGGGACTGTTCATGGAGGCGATCGCCGCCATGATCATCCTCATTCCCGTCCTCATTCCCATCGTCGAGGCGGCCGGCATCGACCTCGTCCATTTCGGCCTGGTCATGGTCTTCAACCTGATGCTCGGCCTCCTGACCCCCCCGGTCGGCATCCTCCTCTACATCTGCGGCAACTTCGCCAATGTACGGATCGAGGCCGTAGTGAGGGAGGTCCTGCCCTTCCTCGCCGTCGGCGTCCTGGTCCTTGTCCTCATCACCTATTTCCCCAGCCTCGTCCTGTGGCTGCCGAAGCTGGTGCTGGGCTGATCCACCGGAGCATGATCATGAATAGACTTCAGGACCGCGTCGCACTCGTCTTCGGCGCCGGATCGGTCGGACCCGGCTGGGGCAACGGCAAGGCGTCCGCGGTGGCCTACGCGCGCGCGGGCGCCCGCGTGGTCTGCGTCGACATCAACCGCTCGGCGGCCGAGGAGACGGTCGGCATCATCCGCGGCGAAGGCGGCACGGCCGAGGCGCTCGCATGCGACGTCACCAAGCTGATGGAGGTGGAGGACGTGGTCGCCCGCACCACCGCGCTCTTCGGCGCCGTCGACATCCTCCACAACAATGTCGGCCACGCGAAGATGGGCGGTCCGCCGGACCTCTCCGAGGACGAATGGCGGCGCGAGATGGACCTCAACGTCACCGGCATGTTCCTCGCCTGCAAGGTGGTGATCCCGACCATGGTGGCGCGCGGCAAGGGCGTCATCACCAATATCTCGTCCTCGGCCGGCATCCGCTATACCGGCTACCCCTATACCAGCTACTACGCAGCCAAGGGCGCGGTGAACCAGTTCACGGTCGGCGTGGCGCTGCAATATGCGCGCGATGGCATTCGCTGCAACGCCATCCTGCCCGGCCTGATGGACACGCCGCTGATCTACCAGCAGATCACCGTCCAGTACGCCTCGCCGGACGACATGGTGAAGGCCCGCCATGAGGCAACCCCCATGGGGCGCATGGGCACCGGCTGGGATGTCGCCAACGCCGCCGTCTTCCTGGCGAGCGACGAGGCCGGCTACATCAATGCCGTCTGCCTGCCGGTCGATGGCGGCCTGACCGCCCGCTGCGCCTGAGGGAACAGGCTCGGCGGCGCTCCGGAGGCTGGAACAGGCTGTCGCGCGATACAGACCGTGCCGCGCGACGACGGCCTCATGCCTCGGGAAGTTGTGAACCTCCCAGGTTGGCAATTGGGCCGGTCTCAGGCGGGAGAGAAGGCGACCAGCGCTTCCGCCATCGCGAAGACGGTCCCCGTCTCGTCCTTGACGAAGATGCGCAGCGTGGCCGTATCGGTCCCGCCTGCCGCATCGCGCTGCACCACACGGCCGCCGACCACGATCGAGGCGCCCGTGGGGGCGGGTCGGGCGAAGCGCACCGCGAGACGGCGGCAGGTTGCCGTGGGCAGCCAGACGCCTAGCGCCTGATCGGCCAGCGCCATCAGGAGCATCCCCTGGATGATCGTCCCGTCGAGGCCGATGCTTCGCGCGACGGCGGCATCGGTGTGAATGGGATTGTCGTCACCCGACACATCCGCATAGCTCTGGACGCGGTCCTGGTCGATCGTGCCGCAGGTGTGGTCGGGGAACACATGCCCCTTGTCAGGCTGCGGGGTCATTGCACCAGCCGCAGGATGGTGTGGAGCCGCACCACGGCCCGCCCGGATCCATCGCTCACCAGCGTGTCGACGGTGATGCGGTCGGCATCGCTGCGCGACAGCCGGGCATCGACGGTCAGGGGCTCGTCGAGGGGCGGCGTCTCCATCGTCTCGATGGTCTGCGTCTCGTGTACGGGCAGGGCGGAAGGCCGGTCGGACGCCAGTTCCCTGACAGCGGCGATGATATCCGGATGGGACAGCCACACGATCGGCAGGGTCGTCGGCCAGCGGACGCCATCGGCCGCCCCGATGCCGGCGCTGAAACGCGCCATGTCGGCCGCCGAGACACGCGCCGTGCAGGTGACCGTCCGGGTCGCTCCCGGGCCGTTCACCCGCCGCGCCCGAAGACCAGGACGGCGTTGATCCCGCCGAAGGCGAAGGAGTTGGTCATGGCGTGCCGGATGGACTGCTCCCGGCCGACATTGGCCACGCAGTCGATCGGGCAGAGCGGGTCCGCCTGCATGTGATTGATCGTCGGCGGCACCCGGCCCTCCTCGATGGCCCGGACGGTGATGACCGCCTCGATCGCGCCGGCGGCGCCAAGCGTGTGGCCATGGATCGGCTTGGTCGAACTGACCGGCAGCGAACCCGTTTTCGGTCCGAAAATCCGCGCCACGGCCTCGCTCTCGGTCGAGTCGTTCAGGGTCGTTCCCGTGCCGTGGGCGTTGACGTAGTCGATGGCATCGGCGCTCACGCCGGCATCGACCAGGGCGGCGGCCATCGCCTCGGCGGCGCCGTCCAGATCCGGACGCAGCATGTCCTTGGCGTCGCTCGTCGTGCCGTAACCCATGAGGCGCGCACGGACGCGCCCGCCGCGCTGCCTGGCCGTCTCCTCGTCTTCCAGCACGAGCACCGCCGCGCCCTCTCCGAGAAGAAGGCCGTTGCGGCCCTTGGAGAACGGGCGGCACAGATCGGGGGACAGAACGCGCATCGCCTCCCACGCCTTCATGCCGGCCGGCGTGACCATGGCCTCGCAGCCGGCGACGATGGCGCGGTCGCACATGCCGGACCGGATCATCTGCATCGCGATGCCGAGCGCCTGTGCGGACGACGCGCAGGCGCTGGAGATGGCGAAGGTCGGCCCGGTGCATCCGAAGACCATGCCGATGTGAGATGCCGCCGCACTGATCATGCCGCGCGGGACCGTCAGCGGATCGAGGCGCCGGACGTGGGTGGCCAGTGCCGTCACGCCGTTCTCGAGTGTGGCGAAGTTACCGATACCGGTGCCGACGATCACCGCCGTCCGGGAACCCATGGGCGTGTCGGCATCGAGGCCGGCATCCTTGACCGCCTCCAGCGCGGAGACGATCGCCAGCGAGGTGGCCCGATCGAAGAAGGCTGCCTTCCGCCCCGGCAGATGGGCGATGATGTCGACGTCCGGAGCCTGGGCCGCGTGCCGGATGAGCGGCCTGTACTCCTCGTTCAACGTGACTTGCCGGACACCGGACAGGCCCTGCCAGGCGGCCGACCAGAGCGTCTCTGCTCCCAGGCCCGCGGCCGTGACGGCGCCCAGGCCAGTGACCACGACATTGCGGCGCGTCACGTCAGGCCTTCTTGTCGGCAAGAATGCGCTGCTTCAGCACTTCCAGAAGACCGCCGACATCGGTCACCTCGGCCATGCTCTCGTCCATGGGGATATAGACAGAGAACTTCTCTTCGACCGCCGCCAGGATCATCATGTAGTCGACGCTGGCGATGTTGAGGGAGGCGAGCGTGGTCTGCGGGGTGACCCCGGCCATGTCGACCATGCCCTCCTTCGAGATCACCTCGATGAGGTCGCGGGTCAACTGATCATCGCCAAAGGGGGTGCTTGTCTCGGGCATTCTTGGACCTTCAGGATTCATCGCCGTTGCCTCGCATGATTGCCAGCCGATGTCCAGTCGGCGGCGGATGTGACGCCAGACGCTTCCGAAACCTGCCGTCCTGCCCTATCTAATGTTCGATGTGCAGCAGGACGTCGCCATCGACTGCCGTCCCTGTGAACGAGGCAACGAGGATCCGAGTATGGTCGATCTATCGCGGCGCAGCCTGATCGCCGCTCCGGCCCTTGCGGTCATCGCTGGGGGGCAGGGGCACGCCCAGGAGCGCCTGCCACCCATCGCAATCCGCCGCTCGGAGATCACCGTCTCGCGGGCGCTCATCGTCGCACGCCCCGACCTGCCGGTTCCGAGCGATCCGGGGATGCTCTTCTATGTCCAGCAGGCCATCGACAGGAATATCCTGGTCTATGCGGCGCGCCGGCGGCCGGACGGCCCGCTCGATCCCGATGCGCCTGTCGAGGTGTTCTGGCGTCGCTACAACGACGATGGCGGCAACCGGCGGGCCATCTCGTTCTTCGAGCGCCTCTTTGCCTTCGGTGTCAGGACGGAAGCACTGCCGGAAGCGCGCTATTCGGTGCGGATCGCCGGCTACCCGAACCGCGCTGCCACGGTCGATATCGGCCCCGACGGCAAGCCACGGGCCCTCTTCGCCGTCGGCGCCCGGACCATCCGGATCGTCTATGCCTACGCCATGGCCGAAAAGACCCGCCTCATTCCCAAGGTCCACTATGTCGACATCCATGGCTTCGATGTCGCCAGCGGCGAGGCCGTGCGCGAGAGGCTCAATCTGAACATGGGTTGAGCCGTCTCGCCGCGTCAGCGTGGACTGGGCCTCCCCAGACGCACCATCAGGACCATGCCACAGATGTTCAGTCCCACCGGAACGAGCCAGGCGGCCAGGGCGGGCGGCAATTGCCCATAGTGGCCGAGCCACACCACCGTATTGTTGAGGACGTGCATGAAGTATCCGGCGAGGCCGACCAGCATCGTCGGCTTGAAGGCAATCCGCTGGGCAAAGAAGCGCGCGGCGAGCGCCGAGGCCATGAGCATCATTCCCAGCGGCAGCAAGGCCTGCGACAGGCGGACATGCCACCAGGTTCGGTAGGACGGATCGTCGACAAGCGGACGGCCGGCGAGGTCCGACAGCACTGACTGTGGAAGGTATCTCGCCTCGATGCCGAGGGTGGACAACCAGAGCGGGTCCAGCGGAAGGGCAATCCGCTCTTCGGAGAAAGCCTGCTCGTTGCGGGTCGTCGGATCGGGAACCGTGCCCTCGGCGGAGGGAACCCACCGGCTGCCGTTTCGGAACAGCCAGTTGCCGCTGCCCGGGTCGGGTTCCGCCGTCGCCGCGGTGATGCGGCCGGTCATGCGCCCCTCGCCCGACAGTTCGAAGAGCTGGACATCGACAAGCCGGGAGTGGCGGTAGTCGATCCTGGCCTGGATCATGTGGTTGGGCAGCGTGATCCAGCGTCGTTCGGTCGGGTTCAGCGCGCGATCGAACCGCCTGCCGTACTCCCCGATCCCGTTCTCGATCTGGATCGCGACTGCCGCCGGCCGCAGGACCGCGAGCGACGTGACCTGCAGGGCGCCGAGGGCCGAGCCGACAATCAGGAGGGGCACGATCGATTGAAGGGGCGACCGTCCACCGTTCCAGATGGCGATGCGCTCGCGCGACTGGGTGAAGGTGATCTCCGACCACCAGAGTCCCAGGAAGCACGCGAGAGGCAGCACGAGGGTGATCGTATCGCAGGCGCGCAGCGCCAGATACCAGAGGAGGTGGGCGGTGATCCCGAGTGGGCCGACCGGCCCGGCCTCGGCCACGACCCGTTCCGCACGCGGGGCCAGATCCAGTGTCAGCGTGATGATCAGCAGCGCCGTCAGGACCGTACCGATATGGCCTGCCTGCGCGAGAATGAGGGTGCGCGTATAGGTGCCGATGGGAACGAGGCGAAAACGCCGCTGCGGGTCCCCTGCGCGCCGGTCGTCGAGGAGCAGCGTCATGTCCGGCCGAGTCCCGGCCGGGCGATGGCGGACGACCGCAGGGCCACCGCCGCGGTCAGGCAACCGCCGAGGAAGAGGCCACCGGCGAACAGGAGCGCCAGAACGCCGGACAGACCAGCCGATGACACCGAGGACAGGACCATCGTGCCGATGATCTCCGTCGCCATCAGTCCGGCGCATGCGACAGGCAGGACGATGGCCTGATTGGCGCGCGTCGTGAACGACAGGGCCAGCAGCGCGATCAGCGGCGCAATCACGCACAGCAATCCGCGGCCGACCCGCTTGCCGATCTCGACGCGGTGGGCCGGATCGCTCGCCGCGGGGCCAATGAGCTCCGGGAGCATGAGCTCCGATATGTTGCGCCCGCGCGGATCGAAGGGGATGATGTCGTTGAACACCAGGCTCTGCTGGGTGGAGTTGCCCCGGAGCGAGGTCTGGTAGCCGATCGTGGGCCGTTCCGCGCCGCCGCCCGCGGGGGTTGGAGCGAACTGGTCCACCGCGAAGTCGAAAAGTTGCAGCGCCACGCGGCCGTCGTCATCGGGGCCGACGAGCCGCGAGCCATTCGCCATCACGATGCGTTCGCTGCCGTCCGGGTTGAGCTGGCGCACGAAAAGCCGGGGGGTGGGCTCCCTGTCGTCGCGCGGCGACACGACGACGGTCCCGGCGCGGGTCTCGAACAGCCGGGTCGTTGTCGACTGGCCGCCGATGAGGGCTTGATAGCTGGTGGAGAACATCAGCAGCCGAAACGCATATCGCGACAGAGGGTCGACGAACCCGCCGACGAGAAGGGCCGTGATCTGGCCGGCAATGCCGATGCGGATCACCAGACGAATGAGCCCGTGGGGCGGGATGCCGAGGCTCGACAGCATCAGGAACTCGCGATCCTCCCTGAGGCCGAGCGCGACGCGATAGACGGCGATGAGGATCGCTGTCGGCAGAGCCAGTTCGAAGACCTGCGGAAGCTGGGCCGCCATCAGGCCGAGCGCCTTGGGAAGGGAGGCGCGGGTGCTCAAGAGGTGTTCGAGGAGCCCCGAAATCAGCTGTTCCATGACGAAGATGCTCTCGATCAGCAGCAGCACCAGGGCAACCTGGAGAGCCACGTCGCGAGAGATGCGCCGTGCCTGCTGGCCCGGGAAGCGTCGCGATCGTCCATTGGCATCGAACGACACGGCGAGCCGCTGGAACAGGTTGGACAGGCGGGTCACCTGATCGGGCTCGCGCTGGCCCGGGGACGGGGATCGGTGTAGACAGCTACCCGTTCACAGCGGCGGACAGCGGTCCGTTCCGCACTGTCAAAGGCAAGCTGGATTGAAGACTGCAAAGGCAAGGTCATCTGGCGACCCTAACCGCTTCGGCGGCGCACCGCGAGGGTCCCATGCGGGCGTGTCCGCTCGTCGGCTGCGTCGCGCTGCCGGAAGTCGAAGACCGCACCTGCAGGCGTCGCCCTCCCGTCCGGCCCCTGGTTTCGGGGTCGCAGGCGGATGAGTCCGGAACCCGGCCATGCCCCGCAGGCGACCGTGAACGCCGCATTCCTTGTCCGTCACCCGGCCGCCGTCGTGGCCCTGACCGGAGGTGTCGGACTTCTTCCCCTCGCGCCGGGAACATGGGGCGCGATCGCCGGCATTCCCCTGGGGCTCTGGCTGGCGACGATCCCACCGGTTGCGGCGCTGGCGGTGCTGGCAGCCGGCTTCGCGGCGGGCGTCTGGGCCTGCGGGGTCACAGCCCGTCAGGCCGGCGTACACGACCATCCCGCCATCGTGTTCGACGAGACCTGGGCGATGGCCACGGTCGTCGCATTCGCGCCGGCCGGGATGACTGCGGTGCTGGCCGGCTTCCTGGCCTTCCGCTTTTTCGACATCGCAAAACCCTGGCCCATCGGCCTGATCGACCGGAAGGTCGGGCACGGGTTCGGTATCATGCTGGATGATGCGGTTGCGGCCGTCTTCGCCCTGGCGTCCGTCGCGGCGCTGGCCCGTTTTGGCTGGCTCTAGCGGTTCATGTGCCGACCAGGGCGCGCATGGCGAGAAGACCGCAGGCCAGTGCGAATCCGATGCCCATTCCATCGAGGAGCTGCATGACCCGAAACCTTCCTGGTTCAGCCGGTAGCGTCGCACCAGATGGTTAAGGAAGCATGTCGCGATCGGGGCGTGACGGTTGCAGGAAGGTGTCGGACAGGAGGCAAGGTGAGGCCGGCGACGGGGTGTTGCGGTGATGCCACGGCCCGAGCCGCGTCATCGGCTCAGAGCACGAAATCGGTGCCGAGATAGACGGCCTTGACGCGCGGATCGGAAACGATGCCGTCGACGCTGCCCGAGGCGAGGACGAGGCCTCCGTCGAGGATATAGGCCCTGTCGACAAGGCTGAGCGTCTCGCGCACGTTGTGATCCGTGACGAGGACGCCGATGCCCCCCGCGGAGAGCTTGCGGACGAGGAGCCGGATTTCCGTCACCGCGATCGGGTCAACGCCCGCAAAGGGCTCATCCAGCAGGACGAAGGACGGTGCGCTGGCAAGGGTCCGGGCGATTTCCAGCCGCCGGCGCTCGCCTCCCGACAGCGCGCCGGCCCGGGACCGTCGCACGTGACCGATTCCGAACTCCTCCAGCAGGGCATCGAGCCGCGCCTTGATGGCGCCGCGACCAGAGATGAGCGATTCCAGGACGATGAGGATGTTGTCCTCCACCGTCATGCCGCGGAAGATCGAGGCTTCCTGGGGCAGATAGCTGAGCCCCAGTCTGGCGCGCATGAACAGCGGCAGGTGCGTGATGTTCTCGCCGTCGAGCAGGACGACGCCGCTGTCGGGCGTCTGCATGCCGACGATCATCGAGAAGGTCGTGGTCTTGCCGGCGCCGTTGGGGCCGAGCAGGCCCACCACCTCGCCGCGGCGCAGCGCAAGATCGACACCCCGGACGACCGGGCGGCCATCATGTGCCTTGGCAAGCCGGCGGGCGATCAGCATCGATCTCGGTTCCGAAGGGCCGATGGGCTACCCGCTCCGGAAGGACCCCTCAGGTCCGGCCCTCGATGAAGGCGATGGTGCGGTCGCGGGCTTCCGGATCGGTGAACTGCTCGGGCGGCGATTTCATGAAATAGCTCGAGGGGCCACCGATAGGCCCGCCGATCTTCCGGTCCAGCGCGATCCGGCAGCAGCGGATGGCGTCGATCACCACGCCGGCCGAATTGGGGGAATCCCAGACCTCGAGCTTCAGTTCCATGTTGAGCGGGACACCGCCGAAGCCGGTCCCCTCGAGGCGGATATAGGCGATCTTGCGGTCGTGGAGGAACGGAACGAAATCGCTCGGGCCGATGTGGATGCAGTCCGCGGGCAGCGGGACATCGATCTGGCTGGAGACAGCCTGCGTCTTCGATTTCTTCTTCGATGTCAGGCGCTCGCGCTCGAGCATGTTGAGGAAGTCGGTATTGCCGCCGACGTTGAGCTGATAGGTGCGATCGATCTTGACGCCCCGATCCTCGTACAGACGGGCCAGAACCCGGTGGACGATGGTCGCGCCGACCTGGCTCTTGATGTCGTCGCCGACGATCGGCAGGCCCTTGTCCTCGAAGCGCTTCGCCCAGTCCGGGTCCGAAGCGATGAACACCGGCACGCAGTTGATGTATCCGCAGCCGGCCTCGAGCGCCCTCTCGGCATAGAACTCGCTGGCCTGCTGCGAGCCGACCGGCAGGTAGGAGATGATAACCTCGGCCTTCGCCGCCTTCAGCGCGGCCGTGACGTCGACCGGCTTGGTGCTGGATTCGATCACGACGTCGATGAGGTGCTTGCCGATTCCGTCGAGCGTCGGCCCGCGCTGCACGGTGACCCCGGTCTTCGGCACCCTGGCGAACTGGATGGTGTTGTTGGGCTTCGCCAGGATCGCATCGGCCACGTCCTGACCGACCTTGCGGTCATCGATATCGAAAGCGGCGACGATCTCGACGTCACGGACATGATAGGGACCGACCACCACGTTCATGAGGCCGGGAACCACCTCGTCACGCCCGGCATCCCGGTAAAAGTGAAGACCCTGAACCAGAGCTGATGCGCAATTTCCGACACCGACGATGGCAACACGAATGGCGGACTGTGACACGAACGATCTCCAAGAGCTCTCGCCGATGGGTCCGGCCGAGCGCGGCTCCTTATACTGCATTGTCGCGCCATTTGAAGCGTTTCCGTCAGAATCATGACAGGCAAAACCGGCCTTTCCGGCAGAGCTGGCCTGCAAGCGAAAACCGGGCGGGCGAGCGGGCGCGACGGAGCCGTCAGGTCGATCGGTCGAGGCCTGTCTGGTCCACTTTGCGGGGATTGAGCGGTGAGTCGGTGGACGGCAAGCGGGGCGCGTGGACATGCCGGCGCCGGCGCGGCTATGGCTGTGGGCCGCGGACCTCCGGGAGTGAACCGTCACCGTGAAGATCGCCTTTGTCAGCGACTGGTTTCTGCCGCGCCTTGGCGGCATCGAATTGCAGATGCGCGATCTGGCGCGCGTACTGACCGACCGCGGGCATGAGGTGCACATCGTCTGCGGGGTTCCGGGCGATTCGGTCGTGGACGGCCTGCCGGTGCACCGGCTGGGCGGCTTCCGGCTGCCGGGGTTCGGCATCGCGGTGACGCCCGGCGTCTTCGCCGCGCTTCGCCGCGCGATCGATGAGGGCGGCTACGATGTCGTTCATGTCCATGCCGGCAATGTCGCGCCCATTGCCCACCATGCCATGCAGCATTGCATCCGGCGGCGGATTGCCTGTGTGGCGAGCTTTCATTCGGTTCTGAAATACTACGACGTCCCGCTCATGCTGCTCGACGCGCTTCACGGCTACAGCCGGTCGGCGATCTGCTTCGGCGCCGTATCGACGGTCGCCGCGGCTGCGCTGCGTCCGCTGGTCAAGGACAAGCCCGTCACGGTGATCGCCAACGGTGTCGATCTGTCGTGGTGGCGAAAGGATGGGCCTGCCCCTGGGGCGTCGTCCGGTCCGGTCGAATTCATCTCGGTGACCCGCCTGCAGAAGCGGAAGCGTGCCCGGTGGCTGGTGAAGGCCTTCGCCCGGGCGGTCGAGGGCCTGCCGGCCGATGCCGCGCGGCTGACCATTGTCGGCGACGGCGATGAGATGAGCGCGATCGCAGGCATTATCCGGCGCGCCGGGCTCGCCGGTCAGGTCAAGCTCGCCGGCCGGCAATCGCGCGAGGCCATTCGCGGTCTGTTGCACCGCTCGGACGTCTTCGTCCTCGCGTCACGGCTGGAAGCCTTCGGCATCGCCGCGCTCGAGGCGCGGGCAGCCGGACTTCCGGTCATCACCATGGTCCAGTCGGGGGCGCGCGATTTTCTCACCGCCGGAGAGGATGCGCTGCTGGCCTCGGATGATCGCGAACTCGCCGATCATCTGCGGCGGGTGATCCTCGACGTTCCCCTGCGCCGCAGACTGTCCGAGGCGGCATCAAGGCCCCTTCCGGGCGTCGGCTGGACGGATATAGCGCCCCTTTTCGAGGCGGAATACCGGTCTGCGATCACGGCTGTCGGCTGAGGCGCCGACGTCAGGGCGCCGCCGGGGACCTGGTCTCGCGCGGTATGGCCCATGCCGGGTAGAGGGCGATCAGCAGCGATGTGAGGAAAGCCACGCCATGCTGCAGGAAAGCGGCGGCTGCGGCGATAGGGAGCGGTACGCCGAGATACTGATAGGAGAGAATCACCGTCGCCTCGAACACGCCGAGATTGCCCGGCGAGATCGGCGCAAGCGTCGCAAGGCTCAGGGCCGCCACGACCAGAACCGCACCCGCCAGGCTCGGCTCCATCCCGACGGCGATCTGAACGCTCAATGCGACGGCGACTTCCGACGCCTTCTTGGCGAAGGCCAGCAGGACGACGGCGAGGCCGAGCCAGGGACGGCGCATCGGCTCCAGGTGATCGACGAAATCGGCGAGGAGCCGGACGATCCGGGCGGGCTTCTCCCCCAGCCCGATGGCCAGTCGCCTCAGACGCGCGCCACCATGAGCAGCAGCGAGAAGGGCCAACGTGAAGAGAACCATGACGCCGGAGAGTGACAGGAGCCCGGTGCGTAGCCAGTCGGGAACCGGCACCAGGACCGAGGCTAGGGCCAGAATGCCGACCTTGGCGATGCCGGTCAGCAGCTGGTCGACGGTGTAGAGCGATGCGGCGGCGGTCGCCGGCAGGCCGCCGCGCATGATGAGAAAGCCGACGGCGGCGACGACGCCGGCCATGGGAAGTGACACGTTGGCTGTTCCCGTCAGGGCGGTGACCTGGGCCATGCGGTCGAGGCTGGGGCGGTGCGCCGCGGGCGCGAGCAGCCACCATTGCAGAACCCAGAACGGCCAGCCGGCGACGGCGGCGATCAGCGCAACCCCGAGCCATTGCCATTTCGCGCCGGCCAGCGCCGCGAGAACCTCCGTCCAGGGAAGCGCATAGGCGGCCACGGCGAAAAACGCGGCAAGGACCGACCAGCCGATGATCCACCATATGCGGCGCGACGGTCGGGGCGGCGTGGGCGAGGTGTCCGCCGAGGTCATGCCCCGCTGCCTCGCGCCTGCGCGCCCATCTCGCGCATGGTCATGAAGGTGGCGCCGCGCGCCTTGAAGAACCCGATCACCGAGGCGAGCGCATCCAGTGCCGGCTGGCCGGTACGAAAGCGGCAATCATAGCGCAGCGTCGACTGGCGGAAGTCGACGAACTCCCAGGGATGGACGAACAGCACGACGGGATCGGCGAGGCGGCCGAGGAAGTACTCGCGCAAGAGGCGCGGAATGCGCAGGGCGCTGGAGGTGATCGAGGCCGGAATGCGGATCAGTCCGGGGGCATTCTCCTCGCCCGGCACGTCCTTCTTGTAGAGGGCCTGGGAGGAATCAAGGAGGAAGCCCTCGTCCTGCAAGAGATCGAGATAGTGTCCGGGAAAGCGCAGATATGGCGCGCGGAACGAGGTGATCTCGCCGAAGTCGCGAAGACGCCGGGTCGATTCCTGGATCTCCCGGCGCGCGCTGTCCCGCGACATCCAGTCGAAGCGCTGGTGGCTGACGCCGTGGCAGGCCAGTTCATGCCCCGCGTCGACGATGGAACTGACGGAACCGGGGTGCAGGCGGGCGGTCTCGCCGGTCGTGAACCACGTCACCGGGATGGCCTCGCGCCCGAACAGCTCGAGCAGGCGCGGTGCGCCTTCCGTCACGCCCCGCCAGGTCCACAGGAACGGCGGGCAGTCGGGTTCCATGTCGACGGTGAGCGCGACGCGCAGCGGGGAGGGAGCGGACATGCCGGTGCTCTTAGAGCATTTCCATGGCGAGGGGGAGGGCTACAGGGCCCGACCCCGTCGCGCCGCGCGTCACCAGAACTCGCGGAACGCGGCGATGGCCTCGAGGTCGTTGGCGCCCGAACTGTTGGGTCCGAACGTCAGAGCAGCCAGACCCGAGGCGCGCGTCTCGATCGGCAGCCCCCGTCCCGGGATGACGAGGCGCTGCACGCCGCGCCGTGCCAGATGTCCCGAGAACCAGACGTCGTCGACGAAACGCACCGAGGGCGGAAAGCCGGAAAAGTCGTGAACGGCGGCATCGAAGGCTCCAGGCGGCACCAGATAGCCCCAGGTGCCGAGCAGGATGTCGACGGGTTCCGGGCGGGTCAGCGCCGTTGCGAAGATGTGCGGATAGTCCTTGGGGTGGGCGTCGGCGACGATCCTCCACCCGCGCCAGCCGATCGCGGCATGCGGCAGCCGTCTGTGCCAGGCCAGCATCTGCGCGATGAAGTCGTCGGGATAGATGACGTCGTCGTCGACCACCAGAATGGCGGCATCGGGCTCGGCGAGCAGGGCGGGCAGCAGCTTGGTCGCCGGACCCTGGTCGGTCGCGGCGATCACGTCGATGCCGGGCATGGCCGGCGCGAAGGGGGGATAGGGCTTGCCGGAGCGCCAGGACACCTCCGGGCGCGCCAGGACGATCCGGTCGGCCGGCTCGGTCTGAGTCAAGAGGCTGCGTAGGACCGGGCCGAGCTGGTCCATGCGCTCGGGCACCGTGGTGAGGGAGACGACGATGCGCTCCGGCCGGGGAGACGGCGGGCGGAGGGGGCTGCCGCCACCGTTGATCAGCTGACGCGCGCGGGCGTGGTCGCGATAGAGGCGGGCCGGCGTCATGCGCCTGAACCGCATCAGGGCGTTGCGGACCTTCATCAGCATGGAGCGGCTCCGGCTCCCGCGTCGCAGGTCGTCGCCCCCGCAAGAACGCGCCGGCTCCCAGCGAAGGATGTCACCGCGCCGACCGGTTCGACATGGCCATGACGAAGTCGGTGAGCGCCAGCGGCAGGTAGTTCTGCAGGCCGATCGACAGGCGCAACTGCCAGGGGAACACGCACTGGCGCCGGCCGCGGGCGATATCACCGGCGACGCGCCGGGCCGCCTTCTCCACCGGCCAGCAGAAGGGCCGGGGCATGTCCAGCGACCGGCTCATCGGCGTGTCGACGAAGCCGGGCAGGACATTCGTCACCATGACCCCGTGCTGGCGCACCAGGCGGCGCAGGGCGTCGCCGTAGATCTGCACGGCCGCCTTCGAGGCGCAGTACACCGGCGACTGCGGCAGGCCGATGGCGCCGGAGATCGAGCCGATCAGCGCGATCCGGCCGCGCTTCCTCGCCGTCATCCGTGGCAGCAGCGGCGTGACGGAGTTGATCACCCCGACCGTATTGACCGCGACGATCCTGCGGGCGAGCGGACCATCCTCGCCGGAAGTTCCGGGAACGACGGCAGAGCCGCCCATTCCCGCATTGGCGATGAGGATGTCGACCTCCTGCGCATCGTCGCGCGCGATCAGCCATTGCTCCATGGCTTCGGCATCGGTGACGTCAACCTGGCCCGCCTCGACCACCGCGCCCCTGGCCTCGCAGAGCTGCCGGATCGCAGCCAGCCGTTCCGGGTCGCGCCCGGCCAGCGAGAGCAGGATGCCGGGAGCCGCATAGTGCTCCGCCAGAGCCCATCCCAGGCCACTGGTCGCGCCCGTGATGAGCACATGCTCGGTCGCCTGCGGCGTGCGCGCGCCGGCCGTATCAGGATGTTGCATGGCTTTCCTTGCAGATGCCGTTCGTGCCGCCTTGTGGACTGGTGACGCGCCGGGCTGTACACCGCAGGCGATCGTCGCCCGTCAACCGCGGGCGCACAACAGAGCCGTGTCTGCCGCCCCATGGTCCCTCAGCAGTCGAATACAATGCCAGTCGTCATCGAGCCTGTAAACACGAAGGCGGCCCTGAATGAGTTCATCCGGCTTCCGGGCCGCCTCTACCGCGACTTTCCGGCCTATGTGCCGCCCCTGACGATGGACCGGAAGGGGTTCCTCGATCCGGCCAAGGCGCCGCTGTTCAAGCATGGACGGGCGCAGTACTGGATCGCCCGGCGCGGCGGCGCGGCCGTCGGACGCATCTCCGCCCAGATCGACGAGGCCCAGCCGGCGGCGACCTTCGGCGATGCCGGCCTGTTCGGATGCCTCGACGCGATCGATGACCCGGCCGTCGTCGAGGCGCTGCTGGCGGTCGCGACCGACTGGCTGCGGCAACAGGGCAAGACCCGGGCGGTCGGCCCCTGCCTGCTGTCGATGAACGAGGAGCCCGGCCTACTCGTTGACGGGCACGACCAGCCGCCCCTGATCATGGCGCCCTGGCATCCGCCCTATCTCGAGCGGCACGTCCTGGCTGCGGGTTTTTCGGCCTGCCGCGATCTCCACTACTGGCGGCTGGAGCACATCGAGGATCACCTGCGCACGCTGAACGAGCGCCGCCGTGCCATGACCGCCGCCGCCATCACCATCCGCCCGCTCAACATGCGCGACATTCCCGGCGACATCGAGATCATGCGTCTCGTCTACAACGACGCCTGGAAGGACAACTGGGGCTTCGTGCCGCTCGAGCCCGAGGATCTCGCGGGCCTGAGCCGGGACATGAAGCCCTTCGTCCGGCCTGAACTCGGCATGATCGTCGAGCGGGCCGGCAAGACGGTGGCGGTGGCGATGATCCTGCCCAATCTCTTCGAGATCACCGCCGACCTCGGCGCCGATCCGAGCGTTCTCGGCTGGGCCAAGCTCGGCTATCGCACCTTCTTCCACAAGTTCTCGACCGGTCGCATCATCCTGCTCGGCGTGCTGTCGGAGTTCCGCCAGAGCGTGACAGGCGCCATGATCGCCATGGCCATGGTGGACGAGATCATCACCCGCTTCACCAACTACAACAACGATCTGAAGTGGGTCGAGGCGGGGTGGGTGCTCGACAACAACGAGCCCCTGCGCAAGCTGTTGCGGCAGTACGGCTTCTCGATCGCGCGGACGCTGCGTCTCTACGACCGGGAACTGGGCGCCGGCTGACACGCGCCGGCCCGCGGCCGGCGTTGCCGGGGGTCAGGACCGGGTGAGGTGCGCCAGATGGCGCGCGGTCGCATCGACCGTCCGCCGGATCTGGTCTTCCGTATGCGTGCTGCTGATGAAGAAGCGCAGCCGCGCCTTGTTCTCGGGAACGGCCGGGAAGCCGATGGGCAGGGCGAGAATCCCCTCGCCGAGCAGCGCCCTCGACAGCTGGACGGCCAGCCGCCCGTCACCCGTGATGATCGGCATCACCGCCGAGTGCGGATGTGCGTCGCCGATATCGAGGCCGCGTTCCTGCGCCAGCGTGTGGAACAGCCGGGTGCGCTCCCTGAGGAGGGCGACGCGCTCGGGCCGGTCCCGGAGAGTCCGCAGTGATCCCAGGGCGGCCCCCGCGTTGGCCGGCGTCATGCCGACGCTGTAGACGAAACCGGGAGCGGTCCGCCGCAGATAGGTGATCAGGTCGCGCGCGCCGGCGATGTAGCCGCCGCAACTGGCGAACGACTTGCTCAGCGTCCCCATCCACAGGTCGACACTGCTGCCCGGCGTACCGAAATGCTCGCCGATCCCGCGGCCGCTCGGCCCGAGGACGCCGATCGAGTGAGCTTCGTCCACCATCAGCAGGGCGTTGTGGCGCTTCTTGATCTCGATGAGGCGGGGAAGGTCGGCGATGTCGCCGTCCATGCTGTAGATGCCTTCGACGACGATCAGCGCCTGTCGAGCGTCCTTGCGCCGCCGCTGGAGGATGTTGTCGAGCGCATCCGGGTTGTTGTGCGGAAAGGGCACGGTCAGCGCCCCCGACAGCTTCGCGCCTTCCTGGACGCTGGCATGGATCAGCGAATCGTAGACGATGAGATCGTCCTTGCCGAACAGGTGACCGATCGTGTCGACGTTCGAGGTGAAGCCACCCACGAAGACGACGGAATCTTCCGCGCCGACCCATTCGGCGAGCGCCTGCTCGAGCTGCCGGTGGATCGGTCGCTCGCCGGAAACGACGCGGGACGCCGACACGGAGGTTCCATAGGTGTGGATCGCGTCGATCGCTGCTTGCGAGACGGCGGGATCACCGGACATTCCGATGTAGTTGTAGCTGCAGAAGTTGGTCAGCGTTTCGCCGTTCGCTTCCGCAATGGCGCTGTTGACGCCGTCGAAGCTCCTGAACATCAGGTCTCCAACCCCCTCTTCGGAGGCGGCCTCATAGACCTGGCGGAGGGCATCGTACTCGGCCGGAAAGACGTATTTTCCCGTCGGGGTAGCCGACCCCGCCTGGCTCCGCTCCCTCAGGAGCTTCTCGAGAAGTGCACGCTTCTGCTGCGCCGAGAGGGCAGCGAGCGCATTCCTGGGATCATCCATTGCCCATCTCTTCGGTGACGAGCTCCCGAAGCAGGGCGTCGACTTCGTTGTCGTTCAGTTCGTCGACGCTGCGCCGTTCGGACTGCGCCTTCGCCGGCTGAGGGGACGCCTCGGCGTCATCCGATTCCGGCGCGGTCTCCCCCGCACGCGCTCCCAGAACCTCGGCGATCTCCCGCACGAGTTCGGCGGTGGTCGCGTCGGCGCGCAGCAGCGACATGCGCGAGAAGCCGTAGCCGGTGGCGCGTTCGATGGCCACCGTGAGTTCCACGGCCATGAGCGAATCGAAGCCGAGGCTCTGCAACGGCCGGTTCAGGTCGAGGGTGTCGGGATCCGTTCCGAGGACGCCGGACACCTCCCGCGCGAGGATGATCTGGAGCTGCCTGTACCGCTCTTCCGGCGTCGCATTGCCGTCGAGGCGGCTTTCGGACTCGCTCGTGGCGCCCTTCTCTACGCCCGGGCTGGCCGTGCTCGCCCCCAGGAACTGGAAGCGTGGCGATGTCGAGACCGTCCGCGAGAACTGCTTCAGCGTCGTCCAGTCCATCGATGCGGCGTAGAGATTGGTCACGCCCGCGCGCAAGCCGTGCGACAGGGCAATCCAGGCCTGCTCAAGCTTGAGGTCGAAGGCGCCCTGGCGACGGAGCACGTCCCGTACGCCTTCGTCGCGGGCGACGTAGCCGATGTCGGCGATGGCGCCCCAACTGATCGACACAGCAGGTAGCCCGTTCGCGCGACGATGGCGGCAGATAGCCTCAAGATATTCGTTCGCAGCCGCGTAGTTCGCCTGGTCGCGATTGCCGACCAGTGCCGACAGCGACGAGTAGCAGACGAAGAAGTCCAGTGGCTGGTCGAGCGTGAACCGGTGCAGGTTCCACGCCCCGTCGACCTTCGGCCTGAGGACCGCCTGGATATGCTCGGAGGTCATCCCCAGGATCGGGCCGTCGCGCAGCACCATCGCCGCATGGACGATGCCATGCAGGCGCGGCCATTCGCTGCCGAAGCGGCGGACGAGAGCCTCGACCTGTCCGGCATCCGAGACGTCGGCCGCCACGGTCTCGACATGGACGCCCGCCGCGCGCAGATCGGCGAGGGCGTCCTGCGCTTCGGGGGTCGCCGCGCCCCGGCGGCCAACGAGAACCAGATGCCTGGCGCCGTTCGAAGCCAGCCAGCGCGCCGTCGACAGGCCGAATCCGGAAAGTCCGCCCGAGATGAGATAGATTCCCTGATCCGTCAGCGCGACGGGCGCCGCCGCGGGAGCCATGTCCACCGTGCTGTCGGTGAAGGTCGCCACGAACTTCCCGATATGCGCGGCCTTGCGAAAGCTGCGAATGGTTTCGCCGATCCGCTCCACCGGCGCACTGCGGTAGGGAACCGGCCGCAGCGTATCGTTTTCGAACAGGGGCGCGATCTCTTCGAGCAGTCCCGTCATGTAGTCGTGGTCGGCGGCCGCCATCACACCGAGGTCAAAGGCCGAGAACATCACACCACTCTGCAGGGCAGCATAATCCAGCTGCGCTCCATAATGCATGTTCCTCAGATCGACGAGGCGTCCGCTGCCGGGCCGCAACAGCCTGAGGTTGTCGCGGTTCATCTCCGCTGACAGCGTGTTGAGAATGACATCAACGCCGCGGCCACCCGTTGCCGCCAGAATCTCGTCGGCGAAATGGGTCGTCCGGGAGTCGCCGACATAGTCGATGCCGAGCGCGTGGAGGTAGTCGCGCTTCTCGGCGTTTCCTGCTGTCGCGAAAACTCTGGCGCCCAAGGCGCGTGCGACCTGGATTTCGGCCAGTCCGAGGCCGCCCGCGGCCGTGTGCACGAGCACCGCCTCACCGGGAGCGATCCGTGCCTGCCGCTTCAGTGCCTGATAGGCTGTCAGGAAGACGACGGGGAGCCCCGCTGCATCCTCGAACGAAAGGTTCGCCGGCATGCGGACAAGGAGCCGTGCGTCCGCATTGATGGGGTTCGACAGACTACCATCGATCAGCCCGACAAAATTGTCACCAGGGGCCAGGCGGTCCACGCCCGGTCCCACCGCGACGACGACGCCCGCACCCTCCAGGCCGGGACTGTCGGAACCGGCCTCAAGCAGGCCGACCTGCCGCGCAAAGTCCTTGTAGTTCAGGCCGGAAGCCCGCATCTGAACCTGCACCTGGCCGGGACCAGGCGGGGTGGCCGCCGTTTCCCGGAACACCAACCCATCCGGAGCTCGCCTTTCGCGGGTGATCCGGAAGCCCGTCGTCTCTCCGTCCGTCCTGCGCCGGTTGCGATGGGGAATGACACGGCTGAAGAACATGTGGTCGCCGCGCAGCGCGACATCGTCCTCGGCGCCTCTGCCGATCAGGAGCCGCGCCAGGGCGGCGAGTTCGGTCGCACCCGGCACGGGGCTCAGATCCGCTAGGCGGGTGTTCAGTTCCGCATGCTCGGATGTCACGACGCGTGCGAATCCACGCACTTGCGCCTGATGCAGGGAAAGGCTCTGAAGCCCGCCGACGCTCTCCGCGCCGTTGGTGACGATCCACAGGTCGGGCCGCTCGCGCCAGGACTGTTCGGCGAGGACCCTGACGACGTCGCGCAAATTCTCGCAGGCGAGGGTGCCGGCGTTCGAGGGCTGGTCCTCGTTGCCGCCTGGTTGCGACAGGTTGCGCATATCGACGACGGCCGGGGCGGTCATGGCGACACCGCCCGCCGCCAGAATGGCAGGCCGGAGCAGGCTGTCGCCCCCAAGGCCCGGCGTGACGACACTGACATCGGTCCCGAGCGCGCGAAGAGCAGCGGCAAGACCGTCCGCGACGCCGATCGCGTCCGCGAGCAACACGACGGGGGTCTCGGTCGCGGCCGCGCGCAGTTCGGGCGAGATGGCGGGAAGCACCGCCGCGGCTGACCCGGCGTGGTCGGGCCTGCGCGCGAAAAAGACGGTCTGGAGGCTCTCCTGCCCCGCCGAAATCCCATCGGACACGGCGACGGCCTCGTCGAAGCCGCACAGGGCCAGAACCGAGAGCCAGCCCGCCGCCGGAAGCGTCGCGTGATCGGGGCGCAAATCCCTGTCGGTGAAGGCCCACCAGCCGGGAAGCAGCCCGAAGACGAGATCGTACCAGCGCGTCGGACTGGTGACCTCCATGAGCGCGAGCATGCCGCCCGGCGCGAGGAGGTCGTGCAGGTTCCCGATCGAGGTGCGCAGGTGCGCCGTGGCATGGACCGCATCGCAGATAACGATCAGGTCGAAGAAGCCGGGAACCAGTCCCTGCGCCTCCGGATCATGCTCGACATCGAAGATCTCGTAGCGAACGAAGGGGAAGGCGCGAAATCGGTCCTTGGCGTGGTTCAGGAAGCTCTGCGACACGTCGGTGTAGACGTAATCGGTCTTCTCGGCGGGTAGCAGCGGCAGAAGGTGCGAGGTCAGCCCGCCGGTTCCCGCGCCCACCTCGAGGATACGCAGCGTCTGTCCTTCCGGCAGCTTGCGCACGATCTCGTCGAGCGAGTCGGCGATGATGCGGTTGTAAGGGCCGCAGGTCGGCGAGTCCGCATACATGTGCTCGGCGATCGGCGAGCCGACCGGGAAGAGGGCCGAGAGCGGCTCTTCCTCGTCCCGCAGGAACTGCGCCAATCGGAAACCGCAACGGCGCGTCAGGTTGAGTTCGGCGTGGCACTCCGGATAGGCGAGCGACAGGGCGCGCCACTGGGCTTCCGTGTCCCGGATCGCGGGCACCTGCCGGACGTGCCAGCGACCGCCATCCACCTCCAGGTGGCCGGAGCGCACGAGATGCATGAGCATCCGTTCGACAAAGCGCACATGCCGGGATGCGATATCCAACTGCTTCGACAGATCGGCCGCCGTGAAATGAATTCCGGCCTGCCAGTTCCATCCAAGATTCGTCAGGGCATTGATGAAATAGTCGCTCGCAAGTTCGTCGAGCGCCGGCCAGGCTTTCAGCACGAACCTCTCGCGCCGCGCGTCGGCGTCGCGCCGGTCATGGCGCGTCTGCAGGCCAGGGGCAAGATCGCGAGGCGCGGGGAGGGCACTGGCCCGCTGCCGGACGGACCGGGAGCTGAGATCCGAATCGACCCATACGCGGTCGAACAGGAACGAGCCCGACATCGCTGACCGTTCCGCCCCGGCATCGGCCATCGCCTGACAGGCGAGCCCCGACAGCCTCGCGAGCACGCGTCCCTGCTCGTCCGCCACGATCAGGTCGGCGACGATGCGGGTCTTGGTCTCGCTGACCTTTCGGACGTAGGCCCAGGCGGGCGCGACGCCGGGATGGATCACCTCGACCCGCTCGACGCCCACCGGGAGGAAGGTTCCTTCGGCAGGCAGCGCCACCAGCAGCTGGAAGGTTGCGTCCAGCAGCGCGGGATGAAGGTTGTAGAGGGGGATTTCCGCCACCATCGCCGGCGGTACGACCAACTGGCCCAGTGCTTCGCCATCGCCGACCCAGGCCGTATGCAGATTCTGGAACAGGGGACCATACTGCAACTGCATCGTGTCGAAACGACGGTAGATCTCGTCCTGGCCGACGAGGTTCGACAGGCGATCATGAAGATCTGCCGCATCGAGGAACTGGGCGTCGGCTGTCGGCCTGGGCTCGATCAGCGTTCCCGCGACATGGCGGGTCCACCGCTTGACGCCCTCTTGTTGGCCATGACTGTGGATCTGGAATTTCTGCCCATCGCCGACCGTCAGTTGGACGCTGGAGGTGGACCCGGCAGAAAGCACGAGGGGAGCCTCGATCGACAGTCGCTCGATCGTCAGGGGGCCGCCCTGCGCGCCCACCGTTTCCCGCGCGGCTGCGAGGGCCATCTCGATGAAACCGGCCGCCGGGAAGACCACGGCCCCCTGCACCGCATGGTCCTTGAGGTAGTGCGGCCGGTTGACGTCGATCTCGTTGCTCCAGGCCGGCTGGGGGGCGGCCTGGCGCTCTCCCAGCAACGGGTGGTCGGGCCGGACATCGTCCGATGCGAGGCCGGTGCGCAGCTTCCGGGAATCCGCGGTCTCCGCCCAGAACGTTGACCGCTGCCAAGGATAGAGCGGCAAGTCCAGACGCGAGGACGGGCGAGCGAACTTCGCCTCCAGGGCGAGGCGGTGCCCGAGGCAATGCAGCTGGCCGACAGCGGCCATGAAGGTCGTCGCGTCGTCGTGCTTGCGACGGAGGGAGGCGATCACCGTCCCCTGGACACCCGCCGCCGTGAGACACTCGCCGATGGAGGACGCGAGAACCGGGTGGGCTCCGATTTCGATAAAGACGCGTCCCTGCAGGCCGGCAAGGGTTCCGATCGCCTTTGCGAAGGCGACGGGCTCGCGCACATTGCGATTCCAGTAGTCGGCGTTGAAGGCCGTTCCGTCGATCAACTGGCCGGTCACCGTCGACACGAGCGGGACGGCGGACGCGCGGGGCGCGATGCCCTGCAGCGCGGCGCGGAACGGCTCGCGGATCTCGTCCATGACCGGGGAATGGTAGGGGACCTCGACGTTCAGCATGCGGGCGAAGATCGCCTCGCGCTGCAGGTCCGCCTCAATCTGCTGGAGCGTGGCCGTATCGCCCGCCAGCGTGGCGCTTTCGGCGCTATTGACGGCGGCGATCGAGACAAGTGCTTCCTTGCCCTGGATGCGCCGGGCCAGGTCCGCTTCGGGAAGGCCGACCGCCAGCATGCCGCCCCGGCCTGCAAGCGTCGCCTGAAGGCGGCTGCGGTGGAAGCACACCGTTACCGCGTCTTCCAGCGTCAGCGCGCCGGCAATGCAGGCTGCAGCGACCTCGCCGACACTGTGCCCGACGACCAGATCGGGCTTGACCCCCCAGGATTCCCAGAGCGCGGCGAGGCCCATCTGCAGGCCGAAGATGGCGGGCTGGGCGTACTCGGTGCGATCGATCTGCGAGTCAGTTTCGGCGCGGCTGAGGATGTCGCGCAGCGACCAACGCGCGAGCCGCCCGAACATGCGGTCCAGTTCGTCGATCTTCCGCGCGAAGACGGGTTCGGAATCCAGCAGGCCCCGGCCCATGGCCCACCACTGCTGGCCCATGCCCGAGCAGACGAAGACGACTCCGGAGGCGCCGGCATCCGCGACCTGGCCTGACACCACGCCCTGCCGCCGCTGGCCGGCGGCAAAGCCGTCGAGCAGATCGGCGACTTCGGAGGCCGTCCTGCCGGCCACCGCCAGGCGGATCGGATGATGGTCGCGGCCGAGAGCCAGAGCTGCGGAAACATCCGCCAACGGAACTCCCGTCTGCCGATCCGACCGCAGGAAATTGCCGTGTCGGCGGGCGTTGGCCTTGAGCGCCTCGTCGCTTCGTGCCGACAGGAGAACGAGATGGGCCTGGTCGCCGTCACTCCGCTCCGCCGCTGTCGTCTGCGGTCCAGGCGCGTTCGCCAGAACGACATGGGCGTTCGTGCCACCGAAGCCGAAGGAATTGATGCCGGCGAGGCGCCGCCCGCCCTCACCGGTCCGCCACTCCTCGAGGGCAGTCGGCACCCGCAGGCGAAGATCCTCGAACGGGATGTTCGGATTGGGGGTCTCGAAATGCAGGTTGGGCGGGATGTACCCATGGCGCTGCATGAGCGCCACCTTGATCAGGCCGGCAATGCCGGCGGCCGACTCGGTGTGGCCGAAATTGCTCTTCACGGACCCGATCACGCAGGGCGCTCGATCCGGGTTGCCGGAGCGGAGCACGGTGCCGAGAGCATTGGTCTCGATCGGGTCACCGACGGCTGTGCCCGTTCCATGCGCCTCGATGTAGGAAATCTCCGAGGGATGCACGCCCGCGAAACTGAGTGCGTCCCGCATGACGACCTGCTGGGCGTCGCCGTTGGGAACGGTCAGGCCTTGCGTACGGCCGTCCTGGTTGACCGCGCTCCCCATGATGACCGCATAGATCTGGTCGCCGTCCGCCTGGGCACGTTCCAGCGTCTTCAGCACCACCATGCCGACGCCGTCGGCGCGGGCATAGCCGTTGGCGCGGGCATCGAAGCTCTTGCATCGCCCGTCCGGCGACAGCATCGATGCCTTGCACAGCGACATCGTCATCTCGGGCGACAGCTGGAGATTGACGCCGCCGGCGATCGCCAGTTCGGATTCGCCCTCGTGCAGGCTGCGGCAGGCAAGGTGAAGTGCCACGAGCGAGGACGAACAGGCCGTGTCGATCACCATCGACGGGCCGGTGAAGCCGAATGCGTGTGACAGGCGATTGGCCGCGATCGTGGTCGACATGCCCGTTGCCGAGTGGGGGCCGTAGATGCCCCGCTCGCTCACGCGCATGTGAATGTTCTCGTAGTCATGCGTGAACAGGCCGACGAACACGCCGACCTTCCGGTCCGACCACCTCCGCGGGGCAATGCCCGCATCCTCGAACGCTTCCCAGGTCGTTTCCAGCAGCATCCGGTGCTGGGGGTCGACATAGGCGACCTCGCGCGGGGAAATGCCGAAGAACTGCGGATCGAACTCGGAAATTCCGCTGATGAACCCGCCGCGCTTCGTATAGAGCTTTCCGGGACGCTTGGGGTCGGGATCGTAGTATTTTTCGATGCTCCAGCGATCCGCCGGAACCTCGCTGGTGCCATCGACCTGCTCGGTCAGGAGAGTCCAGAACTCACTCGGCGAGGCAACCCCGCCCGGGAAGCGGCAGCCGATACCAACGATCGCGATGGGCTGGTAGGGTCTCGACTGCGTGGCCAACTCCGAATCCTGCATCACGCTCTTCGCTTTACCATCGTCACCCGCGGTTGATCTGTTCGACGACCGCGTATGACGACCTTTTTCCGAGGGAACAGAACACCGCGCATTATCCGGCGATTTTGCGGTGTTTGACTACAATCGAGCGCGGTTTATGGCTCAATCACCACGGTGCATCAAGCACTATTTGTCGGCTCCATTGGGTCATTCCATGGGCTGGATCGTGCCGTAATCGGCCGCGCCAAAGTTGGCGCGGGAGGGGCTTCCTCATGCCACCTGATTGTCAGAACAGACCGGGTGTAGAGTGCCCCGATGGTTGGTCCGAGACGAGGACCCAAGTTCGGCGCGATGCGGGACCGGCGTGGCGCGTACGGGCGCCCCGGGGTTGCCGCCCGGCGACGGCAGGGGTGCGGCCACATTGCCGTGATCGCCCGCGACCGTTAGGGATCGTGCCCTGGTTACGGAACGGAATCGCCTCGCGGCCTTTCCCCTTCACCTCGTCCTCGATCTCGTGCAGGAAGACTGCTGCGCGATCGAGGCCCAAGGAACAGGACAATCCCATCGATGTTGCCGGTCTGGCTGAACCGCTTTCTGGGGGCGCTCGAGCGCGGTGTTTCGCTTCAGGACGTGGGGCGCTCGGCACAGTTCACGGCCGTGGTCGGCAGGGTCGCCCGGACGCTGGCCAGGACCGGCGCAACGCCCAACGCGCTCACCATGCTCTCGCTGATCCCAGCGCTGATGGCCGCCGTGTTTGCGGCACGCGGCGCATTCGCCTGGTCGGTCGTGTTCATGCTCCTGAGCGGGCTCATGGATCTTCTCGATGGGCCGCTGGCCCGCGCCACGGGCCGCAGTTCCCGCTTCGGCGCCCTGCTGGATTCAACCCTCGACAGGATTTCCGACGCGCTGCCGCTGATCGGGCTGACCATTTTTTTCGCGCGGGACGGGTGGGGATGGGCGGCAGCCGTCCCGAGCTTCGCCCTGCTTGCCGGCTATACGGTGTCCTATGTCCGGGCACGCTGCGAGGGCCTCGCCATCGCGCTGCCGCCGCTGTGGATGCGCCGCGGAGACCGCATCGCGCTGGTGGCCGTGTCGTTGCTGGCGGGCATGATCGCGCCGATCCTCGTGCTGACCGGCACGGCCCTCGTCGGCGTCCTTAGCCTGCTCGCCGCGGCGGATGCCCTGAGGGTCGCCCAGCGGGAATGCCGTGTCGCGGACGCGGCTGCACCGGCCGAAGCCCGCTCCACGTCGTCGGGGTCGAGCGCGGTCTGATGTCAGTTCTTCTTGAGCATGTGCGCAGCCTCTGGGGCCGCTGGTGGATCGTGCCTCTGCTGCCGGCGATCCACGCCTTCGCCATGGCGATCGCCGGGCAATTGAAGCCCATGCACATCGGCGTCGCGCTGGCCGTATGGGTCGGCGCCCACATCAACCGGTGGTCGCGCGACCTGATCGCCGCGACGATGCCGGTCCTCGCCGTCGGTCTCGTCTATGAGTGGATGGGGCCGATCTCACGCGCGCTGGTCTGGCCGGAGCGCGTCTGGGGCTGCGACCTCAGGGCCATCGAACTGAAGATCTTTGGTGTTGGACCCGACACGACCCTGGCGGACTTCTTCGGGACCCGTCACTCGCCGGCCTTCGATCTGGTTTTTGCGGCGCCATACGCAGCTTTCCTGTACATCTGCATCGTCTATTCGATCTATCTCTACTTCCGCGATCGGGAGAGGATGGTTCATTATCTTCTCGCCTTCGGCCTCGTTCATTTCATCGCGTTTACCGTCTACATGATCATGCCTGCGGCGCCGCCCTGGTACATTCGCGCCCATGGCTGCGGCATCGACATGTCGGCGCTGCCGAGCCCGGCCCGCCTCGCGCGCGTCGACGACTATCTCGGTATCGGCTACTTCAAGGCCTTCTACAGCCAGAATGCCAATGTGTTCGGCGCGATGCCGTCCCTCCACGCCTCGATGCCCTCGCTCGGCCTCTTCACCGCCTGGTCGAAGATCGGCTGGCGCACCCGGCCGATTCATCTCGCCTATCTGGCGGTCATGCTGGTCGCGAGCGTCTATCTCGACCACCATTGGCTCGTTGACGGCGTTGCCGGCGTCCTCGCCGCCTGGCTCGCGGTCGTCATCGCCGGTCGTCTGCTGCGCGGGCGCCAGCCGGCGACGCCTTAGGCGCAGAGGCCGGGCAAACCTGCTGCGGACCGGAGCGCCCGGCCCGTCAACGCCGCCTGCGCTTACTCGAGGCAGTCAAGCGGCAGCACCGACTGGTCGGAGTTCTGCAGGATGTCGGTGGTCGCCAGCGGGCTTCCGGCCTCCGCCTCAGCCGCCGTCACGGCATTGGCCGAGAGGAAGGTGCGGACGAGGTCCAGCTTGATGCCGAAGTTGATGTTCTGCGCCGTCCGCTCCCCGGAAATCTTGTCGATCTGCGAGACCACGACGCCGACGACGAGGCCCGAGGCGTCGAGAACCGGACCGCCGGAATTGCCGGGCTGCGTCGGCGCCGTGTACTGGAACCGGCTCTGGTCGCCGAGCGCGCCGCGCAGGCCTGACACGATGCCCTCGGTGATGTTGACGCCGCCGAGCTGCGAGCGGGCCGGATAGCCGACCAGCACCACGCGCTCGCCACCGCGCACCTGGATGCCGCTGCCGTTGCGCAGCCGCAGTGGCGTGGAGGTGGCGTTCTCCTGCACCAGCACCGCAAGATCGGCGCCCTCATCGGCGCCGATCAGCCGGAGCGGAATGCGCGGCGACCCCGGGCGGGCGATCGCGACCGTGGCGCAGCCGTCGATGACGTGGTGGTTGGTCAGGATGTGGCCGGTGTCGTTGATGTAGAAGCCGGTGCCGGTTGAGGCCACCTGGCCGGGACGCCCGGTGCGGCCGATCGCCATTTCCGGCGTGGCGCACAGATCCTGGTCCCGCTTCTCGGTGGTCTGGCCGCCCTCATAGACGACCTTCAGGTCCCAGTTGCAGCCGCCTTCCTGGGGCAGCCGCAGTTCCAGGCGGAAGCGGCGCGGCAGGAGCTCCGAGCCAAGCCGATCATCGCCCCAGTGGCTGTCGCGGACCGGGGTCAGATAGACTTCGCGGATGTCGCCGCGGCCATTGTTGGTGAAGACGACACGGCGGCCGTTGTCGGGACCACCGCCGTCGACGCGCAGGCCGTTGGGGCCGCCGAACGCCACTTCCTGGCGCTGGCAGAGGTTCTGCCGCATGCGGCGCTCCTCGCGGCCGCCCTGGTAGACGATGCGCAGGTCGTAGTTGCACTGGTCGTCGCGCTCGACGCGTGCGGTGAAGCGGTCGCCCGGCTGGATGCGGTTGGTGCCGAGCATGTCGTCGCCCCAGCTCGAGACCTTCGAGGAGGAGATGAACAGCGACTCGATGGGGCGCTCGCCCTCGTTGATGACGACGATCTGCGAGATGGCCGGCTGGCCGGTGCGCGCCGTCGGACGCTGCTTGCGCTCGCCGCGGCCGGTGACGAAGGCGGGTCCCGTGACGACATACTCGCGCATCTCGCACAGGTTGACCCCGTTGCGGATGTCCTCGCGATCGTTGTCGAAGCGCACCTTCACGTCATACTCGCAGCCGCGCCGCTGCATGGTGACCTGGAACGAGCCGCGCGCCGCGATGGTGTCGTTGCCGAGCCGGTCGGGACCCCAGCCGCTGGCGCCGCGCGGGCGGATATAGAGATACTGGATCGGGATTGCGCCGCGGTTCTGCACCAGGAAGCTGAGCTGCTCGCCGGAGGGCGTCTCGGCCCGCTCGCGGTCGCGTCCACGCTCCTGCCGTTCGCCGCGGCCGGCCTGCGGCGCGGGAGCCTCCTCCTCGGTGCCGAAGACGATCTCGCGGGACGTACAAAGGTTGCGCCCGGAGATGGTGCGGTCCGAGGCACCGTCGAAGGTCGCGACCACGTCATAGGTGCAGCCGGCGGAGCGCTGGAAGCGGCCGGTGAAGCTGCCGCCGTTCTCGACGATGGACGAGCCGAGCACGTCGTCGCTCTCGTCGCCGCTGGGCGAGACGAGCTTGAGGGTCTGGAGCGTGCTGCCTGACCGGTTGCGCACCACGTAGAGCGCCACCGGTCCCTGGCGCTGGAGATCGGCGGCGGAGGTCTGCGTCCGGCCGTTCAGCGCCACTTCCGGGCGGGCGCACAGGTCGAGGCCGAAGCGGGTCTCCTCGCGTCCGTTCTCATAGACGGCGCGAATGTCGTGGCGGCACTGCCCGCCCTCGATGGTGAAGCTGTGGCTGCGGTTGCGCGCCACCGTCTCGCTGCCGAGTTTGTCGTCGCCCCACGACACTTCGCCCACCGGCGTGACGAACAGATACTGGAGCGTCGCGCTGCCGCGGTTCTGGATGGTCACCTCGGTCGATTCGGCCGCCCGGGGCCGGCGGCGCTGCGCCTCGGCATCGGAAACCGGCAGCAGGAGAAGGCAGGCGGCGGCCAGCGCCAGCGGCGCCGAGGTACGGACGAACAGCGACATCGTGGACAATTCTCCAGTCTCGCGGACCGCCCCGAGACGGACCCTTGGGGAAGCCTATAGGCAGGCGCGGTTTCTGCAAGATTTCGCGACGGCGAGGCTTTGCCGTGTCCGCGCCGGCCCGCAGCAACGCGTCTGAAACGTTGCCGCGCGCCGGCCGGTGGCGCTCAGCCCATCAGGGCCTTCGCCAGGGCCATGTAGGCCGGCAGCGAGACGGGGTCGTTGGCGACGTTGCCGGCCGCGGGATGCGAGGCGTAGCGGGCGATCACCATCTCGGCCTTCGGGTCGACATAGATGGCCTGGCCATAGACGCCGCGCGCCATGTAGGCGCCGTGGTCGTTGTGGCTGATCCACCACTGGTTGCGGTAGGACCAGCCCGGCAGCGTCGCATAGCCCGCGGGCGCGAATTTGGCCGGGTCGTCGCCACGGGTGATGTCGTCGGCGACGCTCTCAGGGAAGATGCGGCGTCCGTTGACCGTGCCGCGGTTGCGCATGAGTTCGCCGAAGCGGGCGAGGTCGCGGGTGGTCGTGCTGAGGCCGCCGCCGCCACTTTCGATGCCGAGGCGGTCGACGTGATAGTAGGCGTCTTCCTCGGCGCCCATCGGCTGCCAGATGCGCTCCGACAGGAGATCGGCCAGCGACTGGCCGCTGGCGCGCCGCATGATCCAGGCCAGCACGTCGGTATTGACCGTCTTGTAGGCGAAGACCTGGTCGTGCTCGCCCTGCTTGGCGATGGTCGTCAGGTACTCGAGCAGCGAGGGCTGCGGCACGCCGGGCAGGGGCGGGGCCATGCCGTTGGCGCGCCGCAGCGCCCAGACGTCGGAATGGGGATCGGTGTAGATTTCCGAGTATTTCAGGCCCGTGGTCATGTCCATGACCTGGCGGACCGTGGCGTCGCCGAACCCGCTGCCGGCGAGTTCCGGCACATAGGCGGTGACCGGGGCCTGCGGGTCGATCAGGCCCTCCGCCACCAGGATCCCCGCGAGCGTGCCGGTGAAGGACTTGGTGACCGACATGCCGATATGCGGCTTGTGGGCCTTCAGTGCGCCGAAATAGCGCTCGAAGACCAGCTTGCCGCGATGCAGGACGACGAAACCGTCGGCATAGGTCTCCGCCAGCGCCTGATCGACGGTCAACGGGCGGCCATCCATCGTGGTGAGCTTCACCGTCCCGAGGTTCTGCTCGTCCCGCTCCAGCACCGAGGCGGGTCCCGAACCGCGCCACACATTCACCGTCGGCACCAGTTGGCGCACGTTGCTCCAGGCCCAGCGCAGTTGCGGGAACGACCGGAACGAGCCGTCGGTATAGGTGATGGCCTTGTCGGGCGGCGGCGGGAAACCCTGCATCCAGCCCAGCGCGTTCGGGTCGCTCGCGGCGGCATCGGGCGGTGTCGCAGGGGCTGCCTTGGACGTCTCGGACATGAATGAACTCCCTCGGAATCGCATGGGGGCAGGCGGCGGGCGGAATCGCCAACATATGGATCGGGCTCGAATTCGTATCGGCAAGCGATACCGTCGTGCCATTCCCTGTTGATGACAAAGAATAATGCTGCTCTGATCAGCGTGCGGGCGCAGAGAAAGTTTCCGACCATAACGCCGGGCGGCGACAAATCTACCCCGCAGAGTGGTGAGGTGCCCGGCACCGTGACGGCTTGCTGATGCAAAATCAGGCATGCCACGATGCTGGGCAGTTTATGTTTCGGGGGTTTTTTGATGCCGATCCTGCCCAGGGCGGATGTTGTGTTGCGTGGTGGCCGTGTTTTCGTGGCCTATGGCGAGCCGGTCGCCGAGGCGATCGCGCTGTGGTCCGGCAAGGTGCTGGCGGTGGGCTCGTCCGCTGACATGGAGCCGCTCATCGGCCCCGGCACCCGTGTGATCGAACTGCGCGGCCGCCTCGCCACCCCCGGCCTGTTCGAGGCCCACGCCCATCTCCTGCCGATGGGCATCTCCATGGCCGAGATCGACGCCCGCCCGCAGAACGCCAATACCCTCGACGCGTTGCTCGGCCTCATCCGCGATGCCGCCGCGACGAAGAAGCCGGGCGAATGGATTCTGGCCCGCGGCTATGATGATTCGAAGCTCGACATCCGCCGCCACCCGCACCGCACCGAACTCGATCAGGCGGCCCCCGACAATCCGGTCTATCTGGTGCGCACCTGCGGCCACCTGGCGGTCGCCAACACCATGGCGCTGAAGATCGCCGGCGTGACGACGAAGAGCGCGGTTCCCGCCGGTGGCGCGATCGAGCAGGTCAACGGCGACCTGACCGGCCTGATGGCCGAGAACGGCCGCCAGCCCGTCCAGGCCGTGCTGCCCGCCTATACGGACGAGGACCACGTCGCCGCCATCGAGCGCGGCGCGAAGTACATGAACACCTTTGGCATCACCTCGACGATGGACGCCGCCGTCGGCATGCGCTCCGGTTATCGGGAGATCATCTCCTACCGCAACGCCGTGCGTACCGGCCGCCAGCCGATCCGCGTCACCCAGTGCCTTCTCAACATTCCGGACGGCATTCTCGGCCGCTGTCACGAGGAGGGCCTGATCACCGGCTCCGGCGACGACATGCTGCGCATTGGTCCGGTAAAGATCTTCACCGACGGCTCGGCCGGCGGCAAGACCGCGGCGATGACCGCGCCCTATTCCGGCGAGGAGCAGACCCACGGCATCTACTGCCTCACCGACAAGGAGATGGAAGAGGCGACGATGGAGGTCCACGCCAAGGGCTACCAGCTCGCCGTCCACGCCATCGGCGACGGCGCCATCGAGCAGACCCTTGTCGCCATGGAAAAGGCGCTGGCGAAATATCCGGACGCCGGCCGCCGCCACCGCATCGAGCATTGCGGCTTCAACACCATGGACCAGATGAAGCGCATGCGCGCAGCCGGCATCGAGCCCGTGCCGCAGCCGGTCTTCATCTATGACTTCGGCGAACTCTACCAGCAGGTCATGCCCGACGAGCGGCCGGCGACGAGCTATCCCATGAAGACCTGGATCGACATGGGCTTCCGGCCGGCGGCCTCGACCGACGCGCCGGTCTGCGACGCGAATGTCTGGCCGAACTTCTTCACGATGCTGACCCGCAAGACGCACAAGGGCACGGTGATCGGCGGCGACCAGGCGATCTCCATCGAGCGGGCGATTCAGGCCTACACGGAGTTCGGCGCCTATGTGAACAGGTGCGAGGACCACCGGGGCACGCTGAGGCCCGGCATGGTCGCCGATGTCGCAGTCTTCTCGCGCGACTTGCTCACGGCCACGCCAGAGGCAATCCTGTCGGATACGCGCTGCGACCTGACCATCCTCGGCGGCGCCTGCGTCTATGACGCCACCGGCGAGTGGAAGGGCTGACGGGCATGGGAGTTCACCTCATTCACCGCGCGGTCCTGTCGATCCCGGTGCTGTTCGGCGTGCTGCTGCTCGGCTTCATGCTGCTGCAACTGGTTCCGGGCGACGTGGCGCAGGTCATCGCCGGTCCGCAGGCGACCCCCGAGGTCATCGAGCAGATCCGCAAGGATCTCGGCCTCGACCGCTCCCGCGTCATCCAGTTCTTCATCTACATCACGCGGGTGATGCAGGGCGATCTCGGCTACTCGATGATCAACAACACCCCGGTCATCCACGAACTCGGCGAGGCCATCGGCCCGACCTTCGAGCTGATGTTCGGCTCGCTGATCTTCTCCGTGCCGATCGGCATCGTTCTCGGCACTCTCGCCGCCGTCAATCGCGGTCGCGCCCTCGACCGCATCATCATCGCCATCTCGGTGTTCGGCGTCTCCATGCCGGTCTTCTTCATCGGCCTGATGCTGATCATGTATGTCGGCTACCATTGGGAGCTGCTGCCGTTCCTCGGTCGCGCCGGCCCGCTGTGGACACTCGATGGACTGGCGCACGCCGCCCTTCCCTCGCTGACCCTCGGCCTCATCTTCATCGGTCCCGTCGCGCGCATGACGCGCACCGCGGCGCTCGAGGTGATGAATGCCGACTATGTCCGCACCGCCCGCGCCAAGGGCCTCGCCGAGCACACGGTCATCATCCGCCATGTGCTTCGCAATGCGCTCATTCCCGTGGTGACGCTGATCGGCCTGCAGGCCGGCTACCTCCTCGGCGGCGCCGTGGTTACCGAGACCATCTTCTCCTGGCCCGGCGTCGGCCGTCTCGCCGTCGGCGCCATTCTGGCGCGCGACTTGCCTCTCGCCCAGGGTTCCATCCTGATTCTCGCGGTCTCCTTCATCGTGATCAATCTCTTCGTCGACATTCTCTACGGCATCCTCGATCCGCGGGTGGGCAAGCGATGACCGCCGTGACCGCAACCGACGTCACCGCGGTACCCCGCCGGTACGGCAACCTGCGCCGGCTGTTCCGCGACAAGCTGGCGATCACTGCCGCCGTCCTTCTCATTCTCCTGGTCCTCGCAGCCTTGCTGGCGCCGTGGCTGGCGCCCAACGACCCCTACCTGACCAATACGCGCCTGCGCATGCTGCCGCCGGTCTGGGAGGCGCGCGGCCGCTGGGAGTTCCTGCTCGGCACGGACGGCCTCGGCCGCTGCATGCTCTCGCGCCTGCTCTACGGGCTGCGCGCCACCCTCATGATGGGCATCATCGCGACCGCGATCGGCGGGTCGATCGGGCTGCTGCTCGGTCTGTTTGCCGCTTTCTACCGGCGGCTCGACGGCCTCATCATGCACCTGTCGGACATTCTCCTGTCCTTCCCGGCCATTCTCCTCGGGCTGTCCTTCGCGGCGGTCGTCGGCCCCGGCATGACTGCGGTCGTCATCTCGCTGGCGGTGGCCACCATCCCGACCGTGGTGCGCGTCACTCGCGCCTCGGCGCTGGTGGTGATGGGGCAGGATTTCATCGAGGCGGGCCGGTCCATTGGCCTCGACGACCGCACGCTGCTGGTGCGCTACCTCGCGCTCAACTGCATCTCGTCGGTCTTCGTCTACATGACCCTGCGCTTCGGCCAGGTGATCCTGCTCGGCTCGGCCCTGTCCTTCCTCGGCCTCGGCGCCCAGCCGCCGGTCGCCGAACTCGGCACCATGGCCTCCGCCGGGCGCAACGAACTGTTCCTCGCCCCGCATATCGCGGTGATGCCGAGCCTCGTCATCGTCGTGCTCGTGCTCTGCGCCAACGTCCTCGGCGATGCGCTGCGCGACATGCTCGACCCGCGGCTCAGGCACACCTGAGCCGGCAAGAACCAACGGTCCGGGGCAATCACGGGCCGACAGAGAACCCACGTCTTCAGAGGAGTTGGGACATGAGTGTGAAACGACTTGCATTGCTGGCCACCGCCATCGCCGGCGGCCTGGCCTTCGCCACGCCGGCATCGGCGCAGGCACAGAACTCGCTGACCATCGTCCGTGAGGTCGATTCCGACCGCTACGATCCGCATCGCTCGACCGCCCGCGCGGCGTCCGAGGTGCTGTTCATGCTCGCCGACACGCTCGTGTCGCTCGACCATGACATGACCTCGATCAAGCCGGGCCTCGCCGAGAGCTGGACCGTGTCGCCGGACGGCAAGGTCTACACCTTCAAGCTGCGCTCGGACGTGAAGTTCTGCGACGGCAAGCAGATGACCGCCGACGACGTGGTCTATTCGCTGAAGCGCTGGATCGACCCGGCCACCCGCTCGCCGGTGCGCTGGCGCGCAGGTCCGGTCGAGGACATCATCGCCAAGGACGCGACGACCGTCGAGTATCGCCTGACCGCGCCCTTCTCCGAACTGCTTTACCAGCTCACCCAGAGCTTCGCCGTCGTCATCGACAAGGCCAATGTCGAGGCCCTCGGCGCCGATTTCGGCGTGCGCGGCTTCAACGGCACCGGCCCCTACTGCTGGGGCGAGTGGCGTCCGCGCAACGACATGCGCCTGCGCCGCCACGACGCCTATCGCTGGGGTCCGCCGATCTACGAGAACCGCGGTCCGGCGCATATCCAGGAGATCGTCTGGCGCATCGTGCCGGAGGAGAACACCCGTCTTGCCGCCGTGCTGACCGGCCAGAGCCAGGCGACGCAGTATGTGCCCTATTCGGGCCTGTCGCAGATCCGCGGCAACCGGAACCTGCGCGTCGTCGACAATCCGGCCGCCTTCTGGACCTATTTCATCGGGTTCAAGGTCGACAAGGTCGGCGTGGACGATGCCGTCGTGCGTCGCGCCATGGTCATGGCCGTGGACCAGGAAGCCATTTCCCGCGACATCAACTACGGTGAGACGGAGCCGGCCTATTCCTACATCCACCAGTCGGCCACCGACTGGAACAAGGCGATCGACTCCCGCCTGATCCGCACCAACGTCGCCGAAGCCAACCGCATCCTCGACGAGGCCGGCTGGGTGCGCGGCGCCGACGGCTTCCGCTCCAAGAACGGCGTCCGTCTGTCGCCGCTCGCCTATGGCTTCACCGGGTCCACCTGGCAGAAGCTGATGGAGACGGTGCAGGGCGACCTGCGCAAGATCGGCGTCGACCTGCGCATCCAGCTCTTCGATGCGACGGTCGCCTGGGGCAAGCTCGCCACGCAGGAGTTCGACCTGTTCGGCATGTCCTTCCCCTACATCACCGCCGGTGACGCGCTGAACCTCTACTTCCGTTCGACCAACGCGCCGACCCCGAACCGCATGAACTGGAAGAACGCCGACACCGATCGTCTGCTGCAGTCCGGCATGACGGCCGTCTCCGACGCCGACCGCGCCGCGGCCTACGGTCAGGTGCTCCAGCAGGTGCATGACGCGGCTGTCTGGATCCCGCTCTACCACGAGCCGATGAAGGTGGCCGCCTCCGCGCGCCTTGCTCCCTTCAAGGCCCACAACATCTACGGCTGCGGCCTCTACAAGGGCCTCGACCTGCGCTTCACGCGCTGATGTGACGACCTGCGGCCGGGCGCCTTCGCGCGCCCGGCCGTTGTCTTGGCGCCAGACCTGGCAGCCGAACCAGAAACGCCCCTTTCGAGGAACGCCCCATGCCCGTCACCCTGATCAGACAAGCCGCCTGGGTCGTCGCCTTCGACGGTCGCAAGCACACCTACATGCAGGGTGCCGACGTCGCCTTCGAGGACGACAAGATCATCCATGTCGGGCCCGGTTTCGCGGGCAAGGCCGCGACCACGATCGACGGGTCGGGCATGCTTGTCATGCCGGGCCTCGTCAACGTCCACTCCCATCCCGCTTCCGAGCCCATGGCCAAGGGCTGGAACGACGAGCTCGGCTCGCCGAAGCTCTACCAGTCGGCCCTCTACGAATTCATGCCGCTGTTCCGGGCCGATGCCGGCGGCGCCCCCGACATGGAGGCAATCCCGGCTTCCGCCACCGTGGCCTATTCCGAACTGCTGCTGTCGGGCGTCACCACGCTGGTCGACATGTCGGTGGCCTGGGACGGCTGGCTCGACACCTTCGCCGCCTCCGGCCTGCGCGGCGTCCTCTCGCCCATGTACCGCTCCGCCCGCTGGTTCACCAGGAACGGCCACGTCGTCGAATACGAATGGGCGAAGGACGAGGGCGTCCCGGCCATGGAAGCGGCGATGAAGGTGCTCGAGGCTGCCGCGAAGCACCCCTCGGGCCGCATGTCCGGTATGGTCTCGCCGAGCCAGATCGACACCTGCACGCCCGGCCTCATCAAGGCGAGCTTCGCCGAGGCCAGGAAGCGCAAGCTGCCCTTCCAGATCCACGCGGCGCAGTCGGTGGTGGAGTTCCACGAGATCACCCGCCGCCACGGCATGACGCCGGTGGAATGGCTCGGCTCGCTGGACGTGCTCTCCGACCGCTCGCTGATCGGCCACGGCATCTTCCTCGACCACCACACCTCGACCCACTGGCCGCGCCGCGACGACCTGCAGGATCTGGTGGATACCGGCACGACGGTCGCCCATTGCCCGACGGTGTTCCAGCGTCGCGGCATCACCCTGCAGACCTTCGGCGAATATGTCCGCCGCGGCGTCAACATGGCGATCGGCACCGACACCTATCCGCACAACATGATCGAGGAGATGCGCCACGTCGCCATCATGTCCCGCGTCGTCGGCGAGGACGCCTATGACATGCGCTCCACCGATGTCTTCAATGCGGCGACGCTCGGCGGCGCCAAGGCGCTGGGACGCAAGGACATCGGCCGCCTCTCGGTCGGCGCCAAGGCCGACATCGTGCTGGTCGACGTCACCCACGCCTCCATGCGGCCGCTGCGCGATCCCGTCCGCTCGATGATCTATTCGGCGGCCGAGCGCGCCATCCGCACCGTCATCGTCGACGGCAAGACGGTGGTCGACGGCGGCAAGGTGCTGACCATGGACCTCGACGCCGCTTCAGAGAAGCTGGAGGCCGCCCAGCGCCGCGCCGAGGCCGGCGTCAAGGCGCTCGACTGGGCCAAGCGCGACCACATGAAGATCTCGCCGCTGATGTTCCCGCCGTCCAAGGGCTGAGGCGACGCAGGATAGGGCGCCCCGCGCCCTATCCCCACATCTCGCGCGACACCTCGACGATCATCTCGAGCTTGCGCCACTGCTCGTCCTCGGCGAGCGTGTTGCCTTCCTCCGTCGAGGCGAAGCCGCATTGCGGCGACAGGCAGAGCTGCTCCAGCGGCGCGTATTTCGCCGCCTCGTCGATCCTGCGCTTGATGTCGTCCTTGCTCTCGAGGACACCCGTCTTGGACGTGACGAGGCCGAGCACCACTGCCTTGCCCTTCGGCAGGAAGCGCAGCGGCTCGAAGCCGCCGGCGCGCTCGGTGTCCCATTCCATGAAATAGGCGTCCACGGGCATGGTGTTGAACAGCAGGTCGGCGATCGGCTCGTAGCCGCCCGAGGCGACGAAGGTGGAGCGGAAATTGCCGCGGCACAGATGCATGGTGATCAGCAGGTCCTTCGGCCGCCCGCCGATGGCCGCCGACACCATGCCGGCATAGATGCCGCCCTGCTTGTCGGGGTCGTCGCCCCTCTCGGCCAGCATCTTCTTCTGCTCGGGATCGCAGAGATAGGCGAAGGAGACGTCGTCGAGCTGCAGGTAGCGGCAGCCGGCATCGTAGAAGGCATGGACCGCCTTGCGATAGGCCTGGCCGAGATCCTCGTAATAGTCGGCCATGTCCGGATAGAGGCCCATGTTGATGAGCTTCCGGCCGCCCCGGTAGTGCAGCATGGAGGGCGAGGGGATCGTCATCTTCGCGGTGCGCGTCGTGTTCGCCTTCAGGAACTTGAAGTGCTCGATGAAGGGATGGGTCGAGAAGTCGATCCGGCCGGTGACGCGCGGCGCTTCCGCCTTGGTCTGCACGCCGGCGAACTGGATGCCCTGGTCGAGTTCCACGCGGGTCACGCCGTCGAGCTGCCAGAGGAAGTCGTAGTGCCACCAGGAGCGCCGGTACTCGCCATCGGTGATCGCCTGCAGGCCGATCGCCTCCTGCCTTGCGATCAGCTTCTTGATCTCGGCATCTTCCACCGTCCTCAGCCCGAGCGCATCGAGCGTGCCGGCGGCATGGGCCGCGCGGGCCTCTTTCAGGGGCTGTGACCGGAGCAGCGAGCCGACCTGGTCGGCGCGGAAAGGGCCGCTCTTGCCAGCGACGGCGGGGGTGGGGGACGTCATGGTGCTCATCGGTCGTATCTCCCTGGGGCGGCCTCTGGCAGGAACGTCTCGCCCTTGCAGCGGCGGTCTTCTGCCGCCGAGAATAGGGCGGAAGCCGCGGATGAGCCAGAAGGGATGCGTCGGGCGATCAGGTGGTCACCGGCAACGCTGCAAGCCCGGCTTGCAACCGTATTGGCGTCCTCCCCCTTGCCCGCGTGACCCATCCGGCCGATCTCTGAACCAACGAAGCGCGGCCCCCGTCGCGCCATGCGAGGTTGAACCATGACCCCCGCCCTGACCGGAATCCACCACCTGACGGCGGTCTCCGCCAATGCTCCCGGCAACCACGCCTTCTACACGCAGGTCCTCGGCATGCGCCTCGTCAAGCGCACCGTGAACCAGGACGACACCTCCGCCTATCACCTCTTCTACGGCGACGGCATCGCCAGCCCCGGTTCGGACATCACCTTCTTCGAATGGCCGGTCGCTCCCGAGCGTCGCGGCACCAACGCCATCATCCGCACCGCGCTGCGCGTCTCGGGAGAGGCCACCATCCGCTGGTGGGTTGCCCGTTTCAGCGAGCAGGGCGTGAAGCATGACCAGCCCGTGGTCCGCGACGGCCGCCTGACCCTCGACTTCGAGGACCCGGAGGGCCAGCGCCTCGCCCTGGTCGACGACGGCGGCGCCGGCGAGGCCCATCCCTGGGATCAGAGCCCGGTGCCGGCCGGGCACCAGATCCGCGGCTTGGGACCCATCACTGCCAGCGTCCCCGTGCTGGAGACCACCGATCTCGTGCTCACCCACGTGCTCGGCATGCGCAAGGTGCGCGAGTACACGCTGCCGAGCGCCTCGCCGGTCCATGTCTATGCGATGGGCGAGGGCGGGCCTGCGGCCGAGTATCATGTCGCGGTTGAGCCGCACCTGCCGCAGGCGCGGCAGGGGGCGGGTTCCGTCCACCACGTCGCCTTCCGCACCCCCGACGAGAAGGAATATGCCGGCTGGATCGAGCGGCTGAACGGCCTGCGAATCCCAAGTTCGGGGGCCGTCGACCGCTTCTATTTCCGCAGCCTCTATTTCCGCGAACCCAACGGCATCCTCTTCGAGATCGCCACCGACGGCCCCGGCTTCGACGTCGACGAGCCGCTGGAGACCATCGGCGAGAAGCTGGCCCTGCCGCCGTTCCTCGAACCGAAGCGCGCCGCCATCGAGCGCGGGCTGAAGCCGCTCGGCTGAACGACGCGAGCCGCCATGGCCGGACCCTTCCGGTCATGGCGGGACCGGTTCACAGGGCCGGCGCGGACACTTAGATTGGCGGGGTCGATTCTCGATCTTTGCCGGGGACCCCATGATCCGCGCCACCCTGCTTGCCGCCGTCGCCGCTGTCGGCCTTGCCGCTTGCCAGTCCACGACGGCCGAGGTGCCGGCGCCGCAGCCGGTGGCCTCCTCGGCGCCGGCCTACGTCACCCGGCCCGATTTCCGGCTCCCCGAGGGCGCCGGCTGCTCGGGCGAGATCGCCCGCTTCCGGGCGGTGATGGACAACGACCTCGCCACCGGCCATGTCACCCGCGAGGTCCACGGCCGTGTCATCGCCGACCTGCGTGGACCGGAGGGCACCTGCGCCGCCGGCCGCGACGGCGAAGCCCGCTCCGCGCTCACCGCGGTCAAACGCCGCTACGGCTATCCCGGCTGATTATCCGGTCCCCCCGCCAGCCACCATGCGGCATGGGCGAACTGGAACGGCGGCATCCGCTCAGGCATCAGGTCACTCGCATCGCGCACGATATGGATGCCCGCGAGTTCCGGCTCGGTCTGCTGCGCCAGCCTGTCGAGAATGATGCGTCTGAGGTCTTCCGCCGCCAGCGGCGAGCGCACCGTCTTGACGAAGATGCAGCGCTTGTCGTCCTCGGCCATCCAGAAGCCAGGTTCGAAGCTCACCTCGTCCGCCGCGAGGCCGGTCTCTTCGGCCAGTTCGCGCCTGACGCTGCCCTCGAGGTCGACCTGGCCCTCCACGACGTCGGAGAGGTCGGGCGTGCCGCCGGGGAAGTAGATCTTGCCGGCATTGGCGGTATGGCCGCCCATCACGCCCATGACCAACGCGCCGTCGGCGCTCGTCAGGCCGGCGAGCGCGAAGCCGTTGCGCGAGCGCCCGTCCGGCTCGCCATGGCGCATATAGTGGAGGAACTGGGAGAACCGCACGGGGCGATAGAGCGCCTCGAACCGGTCACCGTCCACGCGGCTCTCGGCGATCAGCAGCACCTCGCCGTCGAACAGTGCGGGACTGGTCGCTATCGCCTTCGTCCATGATTCGGCGATGTCTGCCCCATGCTTGATTGCATAGGGCCACGGCGTCGTCGTCACGCTGGCGCAAATATGGCGGATGTGGCGGAACCGGTACGGGCTCAAGGCGTTGTCCTCGCGCGATGTCTTGCCTGAGGGACCCGCCTCGAGCAAGCCGTGGCAGGATAGCCACGGCGTTGACGGCTTCTTAGGGGTGTTGTCCCCCCAGCTTGGCAAATCGCTTGCGCGTCACCTATGGTCGTCCCGGGTCGGGGGCCTGCAGGAGGGAATATTGATGTTGAAGAAACTGGCTCTGGTGGGCGCTGCCGCGCTGATGATCGGCGCGTGCACCCCGCGTGAGGAACGCGCTGCGGCAGGTGGCGCCATTGGCGCCGGCGCCGGTGCGCTCATCGGTGGTCTGGCCACCGGAACGGGCGGTGGTGCCCTGGCAGGTGCCGCAATCGGCGGTGTCGCTGGCGCGATCATCGGTGCCGAGACCACGCCGCGTCGTCGCTGCTTCGTCAATCGCTACGGCGAGCGCATCTGCCGCTATCGTCGCTGATCCCCCCCGGCGACACACAATTCAAACCCGTCGGCGCCTCGCCGGCGGGTTTGTCTTTGACGGGGCCGGATCGGCCGGATCAGATGAACAGCCGCCCTTCGGTGACGATCACTGCGCCGCCGCCGATGGTGACCTCCTCGACAGCACCACCGGCAAGGGTCAGCCCCAGCGTGATGCGGCTCGGCCGGCCCATCTCGAAGCCCTGCTCGATGACGATCCTGTGCGCGCCATCGCCCAGCCCCTCCTGTTCGGCCAGGACACCGGCAAAGGCCGCTGCCGCCGATCCCGTCGCCGGGTCCTCGGCGATGCCGAGGCCCGGCGCGAACATGCGGGCGTGGAACTGCGCGCCGGTGTTCACGGTCTCGCGCGAATAGGCGAAGATCGCGGGGTGATCGTCCCGGATCGCTGCGAAGGTCTCGGCAAACCAGCGGGTATCGACGCGGATGCGCGCCATGGCCTCGCGCGTCTTTACCGGCACGTAGCAGAAGGAAACCGGCGCGCCGTAGCGGCTGGGACGGTGATAGTCGAAGCCGATATCGCGCAGGTCGAGACCGAGCACGCCGGCAAGCTGCGCCGGGTCGGGGGCGGGACCGAGACGGGTGGGCTTGCGCGGCGCCACGAATGTCGCCTCGTAGCGGCCGGCGGCGTCGCGCCGGACGAGGCAGGGGACCGCGCCCGCCTTCTCGCCGATGACGAAGCGGATGTCTGCGCCCGGCGCCAACCCGTCGAGGGAGGCGAGCAGCACCGCCGTCCCGACCGTCGGATGGCCGGCGAAGGGCAGTTCGGCGCCCGGCGTGAAGATGCGGATGTCGGCGCGGTGGCCGGGTGTCGTCTCCGGCAGGACGAAGACCGTCTCCGACAGGTTGAACTCGCCGGCGATCGCCTGCATGGCCGCGGTATCGAGCCCCGCCGAGTCGTGCACGACGGCGAGCGGATTGCCGGCGAGGACATCGTGGGTGAAGACGTCGAGCGTGTGGATGCGGCGTGAAGCGGTGGGGGAGGGCATGACGGGCCTCAGGCAATCGGCTCGGGGGTGAACAGCCGGCTCGGCGTGACGAACTCGTCCTGCGCCGCCACCGTGAGAATCTCCCGAGACCCGGCCTCCTCCGTGCGGCGCAGCAGGCCGAAGACCGAGGAGGCGGCGCGCGACAGGGCAAAGGCCTCGTCGCCACTGGCGGCGGCATGGACGAAGAACAGGGCCGCGATCGCGTCGCCGGCGCCGTTCACCGAAACCGAAAGCCGCGGCGTGCGGACGCGGAAACGGCCATTCGGGCCGCTGGCAAGGAGATCGATCGAGTCCGCCGGCGTATCCTCGGTGACGAGGCTCGTCACCATGACGGTCTTCGGTCCCGAGGCGCGGATCGCGTCGACCGCCGCCACGGCGTCGGCGATGGTCGTGATGGTGCGGCCGGCGAGGAACTCCAGTTCGAACTGGTTCGGCGTGATGATGTCGGCGGCAGGCACGGCCTGGTCGCGCATGAACTCGGGAATGCCGGGACGCACGAAGATGCCGCGCCCGACATCTCCGATCACGGGATCGCAGCAGTAGAGGGCCTTCGGGTTCAGCGAACGGACCCGGCTGACCGCGCCGAGGATGGCCGTGCCGATGTCGGCCGATCCCATGTAGCCGGACAGGACACCGTCGCAGCGGCCGAGCACGCCGCGTTCGGCGATCCCCTCCACCAGTTCCTCGATCATCGGGCCGTCATAGACCCGCCCCTTCCACGCGCCGTAGCCCGTATGATTGGAGAACTGCACTGTGTGGATGGCCCAGACCTCGTGCCCCAGCCGCTGCATGGGAAAGACGGCCGAGGCATTGCCGACATGGCCGTAGGAAACCCAGGACTGGATCGAGAGGATGTTCATGGCTGCGCTCCGAAGCGCCAGCCTAGCGCGGCATTCCTGCGCCGCACCAATTCCGTTCCGTGAACTCGCTCATCAGCGGAATGTGGCGGTCAGGCGATCCTGATCCGTCCGCGCGCGATGCTCATGCCGCCCGTGTCATAGAAATGCATCAGTTCGACGATGAGCCCGTCCCGGATTCTGATGTGATCCAGCACGTCGTAGTAGCCGATCCGGCCATTGTCGAGGAACCGCACCTCGGCCGTCCAGCGTACCGCAACCTTGTCGCCTTCCGCCACGATGGCCTCGATCTTATAGCCGAGATAGGCGTTGATCTCGTGGAGGCTCTCCAGGTGACGCGCGATGCTCTCGCGGCCGAGGCGCATGCCCGCGCCCGGGCTCAGGGCCGGATTGCCGACGATGGTCATCCGCGCATCGGGGGCGAAATAGCTCGCATACTCCTCACCGTCGCCCGCGGTCCTTGCGGCGTAGAGCGCGTGGATGGCCTCGGTGATCGCCTTCGGGCGGATGTCGCGCTCGCCAAAGGTTGAGGGGGGCGACGCCATCGTCAGATACGCCCCGCCAGGACCGCCAGTGAGGCCGTGTCCATGTACTGCGTCAGTTCGGTGATCTCGCCGTTCCGGAACCTGATGAAGTCTGCCACATCGAAATCCGCGATCGCCCCGGTAGCCTGACTACGAAGGGTGAGCTGTCGTCGGATCACTGCTGCGTCGGGTTCCGCGACGATATCGACGATCAGCCCGTCGACATACTGATAGCTCTCGAACAGCTTCCGGATGCCCTTGGCGATGGCGGGCCGGCCATGAAACGGTCCGGCTTCCGGAACCAGCCGGTTGTCGGCCATGATCCGCATGAAGCCGTCTTCGGCGAATCCTGCTGCAAAGGCCTGTGCATCGCCGTCCCGCCTGGCGGCGTAGAGTTCCGCCAGCTTCTCCTTGAGATAGGGCAGCCCGGAGATGACGCGCAGGCTCGGTTGCGACATGAACGTCCCTGAATTGTCGCCGGTGAGGCGCTATGGTCCTACGATCAGCAGCCGCGTTCGCCAAGCGAAATCCGGCGAACTCTGCGGCATAACGGCTGACTGCACGATGAACATCACAGGAATTGCCTGATGTCCGCAAGGCGTTCCGCCGCATGAGAAAGGGGCGGCACGAGGCCGCCCCTTGCGTCTTCTGACGACAGGGCGGGTGCGACGTCACCCGCCCGTCGGAACAGTGTCCTGCTCAGTTCTTCGTCTTGTCGACCAGCGCCTTCGCCTTGATCCCAAAGGGCGGGTGCGACGTCACCCGCCCGTCGGAACAGTGTCCGGCTCAGTTCTTCGTCTTGTCGACCAGGGCCTTCGCCTTGATCCCAAAGGGCGGGTGCGACGTCACCCGCCCGTCGGAACAGTGTCCTGCTCAGTTCTTCGTCTTGTCGACCAGCGCCTTCGCCTTGATCCCAAAGGGCGGGTGCGACGTCACCCGCCCGTCGGAACAGTGTCC